>CATLBX010000022.1 GCA_949879855.1 uncultured Coriobacteriia bacterium | reverse complement strand
GGCAAGCATCCCCGCGCAATGCGGACCTGCCCAGGTGAAGGGGCGATAGAAAATGTTCGAAGACAGGTTCGGAAACGAGGACGTCGGCGGCTTCGGCGACGGCGTCGAGTTCGGCTACATGACAGACGACGACCTGGGCGCCCTTGCCGCTGTCGAGGAGTTCGAGAGGTCTGATCCCGACGACAAGGACTTCGTCGCCAGCACCCCCGTGGAGTCGCGCGTTGCCAAGAAGCGCGCCGCCGAGGACACCTGGTGGCGCTCGTCGGCATCGCGCCGCAAGCTCATGGACGACGTATCCGCGAGGTTTCGCGGTCCCGATGCCGACATTGACCTGATCCAGGCGATGTTCGACGACATGGGAATCATCCTAGACCCCTACAAGGACGGGCTTCGTGGGCAATGCCCTGACGACGACCACTTCAGCAACTCCAAGAAGCCCTTCCACGTTAGCGCCAGCGGATGGTGCTACTGCTTTGCCTGCGCCCAGTCGAAGGGCGCGGACTACAGGGGCCAGGACGCTGTCAGCTACTACAAGGAGCACATGGCCGGCAAGCTCAGCCCCAAGGAGGCATACGCCCGCCTCGCCGACATTGCCCACATCGACGTCCGGTCCTACTCGGCGGACAAGCTCGCCGAGGGCCGCGTGCGCGAGGCGTCGCGTTTCGCCGATCCCGAGGGCAAGTACACCTGGGGCGACATCAGGAAGATCAACGAGGTGCGCTCCGCACCGCTCGAACAGCGCCAGGACTACATGAGGCGGCAGGCGACCATCGGCATACGCCGCGAGGCGCAGCGCTTCTTCCAGGGCTGTCTGCATGCTCCCGATCGAACGCTCGTCGAGCCCGTGAGGCGCCGGCTCGAGCGTGCCAGGAAGGACTCGGAGCGGACATACGATGAGAAGCGCGAGATTTATCGCGCCATGGACGAGGTGAGGGGCAACATCGCCGCCCTGAAGAACAGGCTCCGAGACGACATCGCGAATCTAGATGCCGCCTACTCGAGCGGATCCATAACGCGCGAACGGCTCGACGAGCGCTACGAGGACCTGAGCCGCGCGTGCTCTGGAAACGTGGAGCGCCTGGAAGTCTCGCTCGAATCAGCCGAGGCAAGGCTGCGGGAGCTCTCGGGTGCCATCGAATACCACGACGGCGTCATCGCCTCGGCCGAGCGCGCGCTTTCCGAGGCCGAGAACGCGGCGGCGCGCGCGAAGGAGATGGCAGAGTACCTCGTGGGCTGTGGGATAGCGACCAGGAGCGCCAACGGATACGACATCCCGGCCCACATCGGATACGCCCCTCCCGTAAAGAGCGCCTCGGTCCGCTACCTGCTCTCCGGATCCACATCCGACGGCACGCGGTTCTCGCCTTCCGACGTGCGTTGCGCGGGAATCGGGCAGATGAGCACGAAACGTCAGATCGAGGCCATGAAGACGGAGGACGTCCTCTACGACAGGCTCACCTTCCCCATCCACTCGACCAAGAGCGGCGAGCTCGTCGGCTTTTCTGGCATACGACCCGACGAGCCCGAGGCGAAGTACATGTACATGTGCACGAAGGCTGCTTGCCGCCCCGACGGAAGCGCCGATGACGACCCGAGCGTGGCCTTCGACTGGAAAAGCGACGTCTACAACGCCCTCAACGCCGCCCCGAGCGCGCAGGCGCTGGGGACCCTCTACGTCGCGAACAACCCGCTGGAGGTCGAGCGGCTGCGCGCGGCAGGGATTGACAACGTCGTTTCCCCGCCCCGCGGCGGCGAGGAGCGCGGGGAGGGGCTCAGACACCAGTTCCACTACAGGTCGCACGACGAGACGATCGGGCAGATCGCCGAGGCGATCAGCGACCTCGAGGAAGTGCAGGTGCGCCAGCTCACGCAAGAGATGGCCGACGGCATATGCCTGCCGGCAGACGACCACGCCACGCAGACCTCGCCCGTCAGAGACGACATAGACAGCGCCATCTCACAGGTGGCGTCCACCCCCAAAGCCCGAAGCACGCACCAGAGGGCCCTCGGGCAGAACAGATAACAGGCAAAAGCGCCTTTCAGGCCAGACTAGAGAAGGGAAAACGCAATGGCATACGGCGATGACATCACCTACCCGCTAGACCCGGAAACCGGCCAGGACAAGGCCGTGGGCTTCATCCTCGGGGCCTATGCCGACGATCCAACCTCGGTCAGGATCGCGGTCGTCGACCCCGACGAGTACATCGAGCTCGGCGAGGTCACGCTCGACGTGGGTCCTGCCGTGCGAGATTCCGAGCCCATGCCCATGTGGACCGCCTACCTGGCAGATCCTCCCGGCATGCCCGGACTCGTGGAGAGGATGGAGCAGGTCGGGCTCGCGCACAAGGAGCTACTCGACGGGAAACTGGTCGGACACTCCGGAGCAGACGGGGCCTGGCAGCAGCGCTTCGTCCTCGACAGGGTGCAATTCAACGACTACGACAGGCTCGGTAGCAGTAACTACGAGATGTCCTACGACAACGCCATCGTCAAGCAGGCCGCCATCTCACGTGGCGACGACGGTAGGCCCCGCCTGCCGCGCGAGTACACGAAAGACGAGATCCAGCAGGTCCAGCGCCTCATCGCCGAGAAGATGACCGCCGGACTTGGCGTATCCGCCCCCACACCCGAGCAGGCAGCCGAGGCCCGTCACGCGCGCATGGAGCAGCTCCGAAGCTCCATGGTGCCAAGCATGCCCGCCGGCGATAGCGCCATGGCCACCCTGGTCGTGGATGCCTCGATGGTGGGAGGGCCCGACGCGCGCCTGGCGCGCATCAAGGCGTCTACCGCGATGAGGCAGGGATACTCGCACGACCAGCTCGTCGCGCTCACGCTCGGCTCCAGGGCAAGCGTCGACATAGACGAGGGAATGACCGTATCCGAGTGGCAGGCAAGCCTGCTCGAGGACACGGGCATTCCCGCATTGAAGGTGACGATGCCGTCCGGAACGGTGCGTCCGAGCGGCCGCGACGTCTCGGGCATGGTCGCAACCATTCCCTACTTCGGCAAGGCGAAGCCGCGCGACTTCGAGCGCCCTGGCGCCACGCCGAGTGGCGATGGGACGGTCAAGCTGATGCTTCCGGCATCGGGCGTGGTATCGCTTGCTCTCTTCGAGCGAAACGTGGACCGCGTGGAGACCGTCAGGACCGCCAAGCTCATCGAGGGTGCGGACGGACTTGCGCACGGGCAGTGGCACGAAAGGCAGGTCAGCCACGAGAGCGTTCGGCTCAAGGAGAGCATCGAGACCACCGCGGGCAACCTGTTCAGCGCGGTTGCCTCCAATCCCGAGCACGCGAGGATCCTGGAGGCGGCAAGGCAGCGGGCTCAAGACAACGCCGCGCGATGCCGAAAGCCCGCAAATCCCGCAGACGAGATGACCGCGCTTCGCAACGTGGCGAGCGCGGCGCGCTGCAGCCAGCAGCGCGGCAACCAGAAGAAGGGGGTGCGTTAGCATGAACATGCGATTCATCGGCGACAGCCTCACCCAGGACCAGGGCATCTACATGATGAGGCTTTGGCACGGAAAAGACGGGCTCGATGCCTACGCGATGCCCGACAGCGTGAAGGACCCCCTCGGGCTTCTCGCCCAATGGGCCGAGGAGCATAGGGGCGACCCGGCGGCCGACAGGCTCGCTAGTGAGCTGTCCGACGAGAGGGGGCGCATCCCGCAGCCGAAGGACATGGTCCACCACAACAACCTCGGCGAGGCGCTCGCCAGCGTGCGTGGCACCAAGGTCCACGAGTTCAGCGACCTCAGGCTGTCGGAATGCCCCGGCACGAGGATCGACGGCTCGACCGCGGGAGCCTCGTGGCTGCTGAACATCGCGCCCGATGGCGGCGCGCCCTGCTATGCGTTCTGGGAGCAAAACGCCACGCCCGCAGGGCATCACTACGGGGAGCTTCTCGACATAGCCAGGGACTTCAGGGGAAACGGGGGAGCAGATAGCCCCCATAGGGAGATGGCCTCGCTCGTTCGCCAGGCCGAGGTCAGGAACCGCGTGAACGCGAAGGCTCCCCAGAAGAAGCCCGCCATAGGGGGTAGGTAGGCATGTCCGACCACGAGAGGGGCGCTTTCGCGCCCGACGCCGCCGACGCCCTTCAAGACGAGCTCGTGGACATCGAATCCGTCGACCTCGGGATAGCCCTGAGCCTATCGCTCAAGGTGCCGGCATCCACGCTTGCCGAGACCCTGCGGCGAATCGAGGCCGGGGATGCCGACGCGCTATCCCTGTATCCCGACGGCACGACCGTCGAGACCATACGCTACGTGCTCGAGAACCGCACCGTCGTGGACGCCGAGGCCTACGCAAACGGCGTGGCAAACGGGATAGACGAGGTCGCCTTCGAGCTCGGCCTGCCCTTTCACGGCGCCATCGGTGACCATTACAGCATCGAGCAGATCAAGGACCATGTCCTGCAGAGCACGAACGGCAAACCACGCGAGGATTGCCCGTCGGCGGAGATTGCCAGCCTGAAAGGCGGACAGGTCATTCCCAAGCACCTCGGCGGTTCGCATGCGGCATGGAAGAGGGGCTGAAGTGCCCCTCTTTTCCCGGAGCGTGTAGAATGACAGCATGAAGGCAGGTCTCAAACGCTTTATGGGAGGAGAAATGGACACTTCGACGATTCTCAGGCCCGAGCAACTCCCGTTCGACGTGGATGAGCAGCTTGCGCATGATATTAACGGGCTAATCACCGCAATCGAGAACGACGATTGGATGACCGTCGATGCTTGGCAAGATGAGGTGCATGGATCAGCCCGCGGTCTCAGCGAAGAAAACGATGCATGGGTACGTTGGTACTATTCCGACAACGGATGGATGACTGAGAATGGAAGATCTGATTGACTTTAGCGGCTCCCAGGAGCTTTTGAACGAATATGGTGGTGCCGGCAAAAAGGTTATATCAGATTAGATGCCATTTTGGCAACGACGGACCCGTACTTCGACTACAGAAACGGCTGTAGATTCAAGTGGCAAAAGTATACCTTTACTGGTATACTTTTGCCATGACATACTATGATGACATATACGAGATAGCCGTCGATCAAAACTACATGATTACGGCGCGAGAGGCGAAGGCAGCCGGAATACCCGGCATCGAACTAGCGAAGCTGAGCCAGAGGGGAAAGCTCGAGAACCTGGGCTACGGCGTTTACCGTCTAACTCGTTACGTCCCGAGCGAGGCGGACCCCTATGCGGTTGCCGTTGCGCTCGCGGGGCCCGGCGCGCGCCTTCATGGCGAGTCTGTAATCGCCATGTTGGGCCTTGCGCCAACTAATCCCGCCTTCATCTACGTGGAGAGCCCACGGCGTGTGAGGAGAAAGCTGGAAGACGGGGTTGTCCTGAAGAAAGCCAATGCAGACGAACCAATCACAACTTACATGGGCGTACCATCCCAGACCGTGAAACACGCGATCTTGTCCGCGAGGAAAACGATGATGGATGACCGGCTCAGGGAAGCCGCCAGCGCGGCTAGGGACGAGGGTTACCTGACACGCCGCGAGCTCGCGGATCTCTCAAAGGAGATGTCCTGGACATGGCGATAAGACGGCTCGGAAGCAGCGAGCGAGATTACGTCAGAAACCGTTTCATCATCACGAACGCAATTGTCGGGCAAATGTTGCCGACCGCCGTAGTAAAGGGAGGCTCAGCGTTGAAGATGCGCTACGGCGACTCTGGAACGCGGGCTACAACCGATCTTGATATTGCGGTTTCCAAAGATGTCGGCACCTTCGAGGGTGAGCTTGAGACTCGTTTGCAAGAGGGCTGGGAGGGCTTTACGGGAAAGCTGAAGAAGCTCCAGAAGGCCAACCCACAGGGCATTCCTTCCGAATACGTGATGCAGCCATACGAAATTAAGCTGCTATATCTGAATGTGCACGAGACAGCGTCAAAGAATACCTCCGTTGCCAAAAGCGCCGATGACGCCGTTCGGTTTGCAAACGATCTGATTTGCGAGATAGCGAATACGAATTGCGATTCTACAGCTCCCGAGGCAGAGCTCAGGCAATTGGGAGAGTTGGTCGGCCCAGCGAATGGCGATAGAAAAGAGAATAGGCCACTTTGCAAGAGAACATAGCTTTCATGTTCTCAAATTTGCTCGTCAGGGCTTTCGGGCAAGGAAATGCCACAACACATTCCGACTAAAGTTGCGTAATACACGCATTGACATCGGCCGCAAGCGCCCGTGACCACCTTTCGCTGCCCTACCATGAAATCGTGACCACACGAAGAAGGGAGACTGCCATGGGCGGCCTGAAGGATAGGTTCACGAAGACGCATAAGCCCACGCACGACCCGGCGCGCTGGCAGTCGCTCTCGCAGCGCCTTGCCGATGCGCGAAGCGGCAGGAACTGCTCGACTTTGGTACTCGACGCCAATCCGCGCATCCACGAGGAGGCGGCGAGAAGCCTGCTCGACGGCCGCGGCCTTTGCTCCGGTGATGCCGAGGCGAGAAGGCGCGTCGCCGAGACGCTGGCGAAAAGCCCCTATCCCAGGGTGCGCGCCGCCGTCGCCGAACGCGGGTATTCCATCAAGGGGCTATCGCATGACGATGATCCCCTGGTGAGGTCCCAGGCCGCGAGAAACGCCTCCGGCGAGACCCTCGAGCGGCTTTCCCGCGACGAAAGCGAGCTCGTGCGCGAGGCGGCCCATGCCCGCGAGTACGCCCTGGCGGTCGACTCCTCTTTCGGATACGACACGCCTTACTCCGCTCTCGATGACTTCAAGAGCCAGTCCGAGGCGTTCTCGCGCGACATAGTCGGCCGTTCAGGCCCCGACGCCGAGATCGATGCCGAGGGCCGGGTCAGGGGAACGCGATGAGGATTCCGGTCGAAATAGACGCGGCCATCACGTCCGCGACCCGCAACCTCGAGGTCATGCGCGAGCAGAGGGCCGCCGAGGGCCGCTGCACGCGCGGGCGGGACGCAAGTGTTGACAGGCGCCCTTCTCGCGCCACGCAAGGGCATCGCGAGGGTAGAATCCGTTCCTAGATACAACCGGGCCGGCGCGGGAGTAGTGACCCCGCATCTGGCCCGGGCAAAGTCGAAAAGAACGGAAACAGCGATATGGAATCCATCGACATCGGCGAGCGATGCAAGATCATCTCGGTCAGGTTCTCCCAAGCCGAGCTCGAGCTGCTCTCCCACCGCGCCGAGATGCTCGGCACGCCCCTCTCGTCCTACATCAGGACCATGGCGTCAATCCCCGTCAAGTTCGCCGACGTGTACGGCTCGCTCGAGCCGGATGACGCCATTCCGGCGATGGTGATCTACCAAAACGAGCTCACGGACGCCAGGAAGAACGTGATGCTCGTCTACCTCAACATGATGACCGTCACGAGGGAGCTTAACGCCATCCGCAAGAGCGGCGAGCTCGACGAGCTCGCCGAGACGCTCGAGCACCACACCCAGACCATGGGAAAGCTCGTGGAGCTGTACGAGGTACTGATCGACCTGCTCGAGCAGGCCATACGCTCCATGCGCGCGATGCGCTCCGGCGCCGAGATCATCCCCCTTCCCGAACCGGCCGGGGAGGCGTGATGCCGCAGCTCAAGCCCCGCTCGAGCCACAAGCAGTGCTCGGCATACATACAGCGCTACCTCGAGAGGGAGGAGCGCGCCCTTGCCCGCGACTTCTTCAACGTGCCTCTCTCCAAGCAGGAGAACTGGGCCAACTGGTTCGACGCCATCAGGCACGAGGCCGGAAACGACCTCGCCTACCACGGCAAGGATCCCGTCACCTACCAGCACTTCATCATCTCGCCAGATCCCCGCGACGAGGTCGACCTGGAGACCCTGCAGACGATCGTGGCGGAATGGTACTCCGAGAACTTCCTGGGGGACGGCGGCATGGGGCCGTACCCGGCGGCCGTCGTCTACCACGACGACAACGAGAACCAGATCGTGCACGCGCACGTCATCGTCAACAGCACCATCCCCGGCGACAGGGGAAACCGCCTGCAGATCTCTCACGCCCAGAACAGGAAGATGGGAGACAGCCTGCAGAGGATAGCCTTCACGTACGGCTTGTCCTTCTTCCCCGCCTTCGACCGCGAGCCGACCGAATCCGAACTGGCCGGCAGGCAGATGCCCGACGTGCGCATCGGCGGGCCGAAGAGCCTCGAGCAGATCGTGGGCATGCACCGCGGAAAGAGGCTCACGAGGGCCGAGAGCGCGATGCTATCCAGAAACGTCATCCCCTGGAAGGAGAAGCTCAGGAACGCCATCGACGTCGCCGTGGGGCGTTCGCTGTCGCAGCCCGAGATGGACGAGGCGCTGCTTTCCATGGGGGTGGGCCGCGAGGCGCGCGCCTATGCCGACGACATCTTCTTCCTCGTCTCGCGCCCCACGCTTCGAGCCAGGGGAAGGACGCTGGGAGACGACTACACGAAGGACGCGCTTTGCGCCCGCCTCGCCGACATGAGGCTCGACTGGGATGCCGTGGACTCCTCGGGCACCAGGCTCAGGCAGAAGGCAGAAAACGTCATGGGCGACCACGACACGCTGTGGTGGTTCTACGTCAACTCCGAGGGCGTCTCCGAAGACCTCCTCGAGACGGGAGTCGAGGCCCGCGACATCGCCGAGATGGAGCGCGTCAACAACATGGAGCACATCGTCATGCCCGCCGACTACGACGGCGCGATCAGGAAGCTCAGGGCCGAGCGCAGGCGCATCGAGAAGGCCGGAATGCGCTGGGACGTCCACGAGCTCGACGATAGGATAGACGCGCTCGTCGCCGCGCGTGACACGGCGGAGGCGATCGGTGCCTTCGATGACGTCGCGGCGCCCGACTCGGCGACCAGGCACCACACGCACGCCGACATCGACCGCGAGCTGCACGAGAGGCTCGAGGCGACCGACGAGCGCGACATCGAGGCCCGCATGAGGATCTCCAAGCAGATCAACGACAACCGAGAGAAGTGGGCACGCGCCCGCGAGAAGGCCAAGCAGAGGCTGGCCGCCCAGCCCCGTGCCGCCCAGGCATCGCGAGACGACGCGTCTTCCGCTCCCCCGCGCCGCGATTCGGCAACGCAGAGGCGCTAGGAGCCTTTCCCCACCGAAAAACCCGTTCCGGCCTTGCACACGGCGTGGCCGCGCGTCGTATGCTGTCAACACATGCGAGAAAAGGACGCTTGGAGGATGATGGCAATGGACAGGCAGGTAGACCCGCTGGGGCTTGCCCGCATATCGTCTGGCGTGGACGAGCAGATGATGGGGCAGGCCGAAAGGTACATGAAAAACGTGACCGGCGCCGACCTGGCGAGGATCATAGAGATCGCCCAGCCGGCATACGCGGCAACCCGGATCCCGGAAAACGTCGACGAGGTGGCCAGGTCCATCGGCTCGCTGCTCGACGGCATCCCCGACCAGCGCCAGACGCGCGCGTACGTCTCGGCCAAACTCGCCGCGACGATACTCGCGGACATGGTCGCGCACCTCGAGAAGGATGCGTGGGAAGAGGAGGTCGACGCCATCTGCAGCGGCCGGAGCCTCGGGGTCATGTTCGAAGAACGGGGGATGTAGGCATCGGCCACCCGGACGATCAGCCCTTGGGGTGTAGCACCACGATCGATTTTCTGGATTGAAATTGACCAAGCTTAATGTCTTCTGGCCTGTAGCCAACCTTCAGACATGCTACTGCATTCGTAAAGGAATGCCGCGCGCTCAATGTGAATTCCAAGTGTTCGTTCTCGTCAAGAGGCTCGAGCGGAGCAATATCGTAGCTAAATCGCACGGCATAGGAATGGTCCGGCGACATGCTGTCGTATTTGTCTATTGTTCTCATCAACGATTTCACAGGAGGGATCTCCTCCACTTCCATTATTTCATCGCCGTACTGCGTGCATCGCCGAAGCGTGTAATTCACATCGAGAAGGTGGAACCTCGAGCAGTTCACGACCTTTATATAGTATTTCCCATCCGTAGGATGAACAGCAATGCAGTCCGAGATGATGATATTCGGTTTCATCGCAAACATGACAATAGAAATAATCCCCGATGCAATAACACCGGAGATTATTCCGCTGATTATTGATTCCAAACTAACTCCCGGTTGCTAATGCCTAATGTCTTTCATCTTATGCCTCCTTCCACTGCGGAAAGGTTTTCCGCAAGCTTATTATAAGCCAATCATCAGGTGCGAGGCATGAGATGTTTCCCTCCTGTTTTGTGACGTCTCGTAGGCGGCTAACAAATGCGCGAGCGCGTAATACACGATGTTGACAGGTCCGTTCACGTCTTGAGTTTCCCTAAAACTTGATATCATCGCGGCTGGAACAGCCGATTGCACGGGAGTAGTGACCCTGCGCAATTCGGGATAAGTCGAAAAGAACGGGACGTGAAAAATGGAAACTGTCGCCAAGCGGCCGAGTCCGGCCAACGTCGTCATCCGCATCATCGGTGCACTCGCCATCGCGCTATCGACGGTGATGCCCGCAGCATTCGCCTTCGCATCGCCACCCGCCCAGGCGGACCCCGAGGTCCGCGGGCCCCTGGCGCACCTGGAGGCGGAGCTCGACTACGACAGGGCGCAAAGGACGGCATCGCCGTTCGCTCTGTTCGCGCAGTCCACGGTCTCGCCCAGGGACACGGGCCATGTCATGGGCGTCAAGTACACCTTCGTGGACTCGGCCTACGCGGAGGGCTACACCTCGCTTGACGAGCTCGCCGACGCCGACCTCATCGGCAACGCGCTCGTGGGCCAGTACGGGGGCCACGTCAGCCTCTACGACTTCGGAAGCGACGAGTGGCTCGCCGCCTTCGTGGACACCACGAGGGAAAACGGCGGCTCTGCCAGCCTGCCGCTCGAGGTGATCTTCGCGAAGTGGGATGACACGGGCACCGTGTACGACTTCGTGCAATACGATGCCGAGGCCGGCATCGCCTACGTCCCCAAGTCCTTCTACTACGACGAGGAGGGCACCGAGCTCGCGCGCTCCATCCAGTGCCAGCTCGTCATGCCCTACTCCTTCGATGACGACGCGAGCGCGAAGGTCTCCGCGAAGGTCAGCTCCACCGCACCGGGGGTGAAGGTCGCGACCGGCACGCAGACCGTGGTCGCCGACGCGATCGAGCCCGATATCACCATCCCGGTCGTGGCCCCCGAGGACGCAGGCAAGGTCTCCCTCTCCGACTTCATCGTCAAGGGCGAGGACTCCGACGAGCCCATGCAGCTCGTCGACGGCGTCAACGCCTGCTACGACTCGACCACCGGCGAGCTCACCCTCGTCAACGCCCCCATCGCATCGACCACCTACGACATCAAGGTCGCAAACGCCACCGGATACGCACTTCGCGCGCTTTCCGCCGACGCATCGACCATGAACACGTGGCCCTGGGGCAAGATCGAGAACTGGGGAAGCGGCGTCATCTGGCGCGAGGGCGACGCGACGGAGTTCCCCTCCTACATCATGTACTTCACCGATCCGCATGGCAAGGCGGACCCCTCGCTTCCCGGCGGCACCTGGGGCGGTTTCGTGGACGCCGTGTGCGCGAGCGGCGCGGCCTACTCGTGCCTGGGCAACGCCCCCGGCGACTACTCGGCGGGCTCCACCAACTGGCTCATCGAGCGCCTGCTCGACGGCACGTCGTTTGCCGAGGTCTCCGGCCATCTCGACCAGATCACGCCGGGCAGCTACGATGGCGGCGTGTTCTGCTTCGACGGTCCCGCCACGTACAACACCGGCGTGATCGGCCTGTCCGATCCCGCCGGCCACGTCAACAACCCCTCGCTCGTCGGCTACTGCGGCCACATCAGCCGCGGCGCCGGCTACGGGTCTGGCTCGCACACCGATTGGGATACCAACAACGTCCACATGCGCGTTCTCAAGGTCGACGAGAGCGCCGGCTACGTCATCTGCGGCTTCGTGACGCCCCACAAGAACTCCCAGACGGGCGTGGGCGTCTACAAGTTCCGCATCTCCAAGCCCAACGGCACCATCGACCTGTGGAAGCACAGCGCCGACGACTCGATCACGACCGGAAACTCCAACTACCAGCTCAACGCCACCTACGGCATCTACCGCGACCGCGCCTGCACCGACAAGTACGGCGAGTTCCACCTCGACGGCGAGGGCCACTCCGCCATGGGCAACGTGCCCGCCGGCGAGTACTACGTGAAGGAGCTCGTCGCCCCCGCCGGCTACGAGCTCGACACCGAGACGCACGTCGTAACGGTCAAGGCAGCCGAGACGACCCGCGTGGACCTGCGCGACGTCCCCTCGAAGGGCAACGCCGACATCGTGAAGAGGTCCGACGCCCCCGACAAGACCGACGGCAACCCCAACTACTCGCTTGCCGGCATTGTGTACAATGCCTATGCCGATGAGGCTTGCACGGAAAAACTGGATTGGTGGCTGACGCTGGACGAATCTGGGCATGCCTACAAGGGCAATCTCGCCCTCGGAACGTACTGGCTGAAGGAGGATCCGGCAAGCCTCGTCGGCAAGCCCTTCGAGGTCGACAAGACCGCGCATCGCGTGGACGTCAAGGCAAACGCGACGAGCTACCTGAAGGTCACCGACCACGCGCTGTTCGGTTCGGCCGAGATCGTCAAGACCTCGTCTGCCTCAAACATCTCCGACGGCAACGCCTGCTACTCCTATACGGGAATACGCTACGACGTGTTCCTCGACGAGGCCTGCACCCGCCCCGCGCCAGTCGACACCCTCGTGCTCGACGAGAAGGGCAAGGCGAGCGTCTCCAAGGTTCCCCTGGGCACCTACTGGCTCAAGGAGGACCCCGCCAGTGTCGAGGGCACCGGCTTCAAGGTCAACGACGAGGCCTACAAGCTCGAGGTGAAGTCCCTGAACGTGCCTGCCAAGCCCGAGAAGGCCATCGTGGACGAGCCTCTGAACGACCCGCTCTACATCGCGGTCTCCAAGATCGACGAGCTCACCGGAGAGCCGTCGGGTTCCGGCCCGGCCTCGCTTGCCGGCGCCGAATTCGAGGTCAGGTACTGGGACAACCGTGATGGTTCCACTGCCGGCGCTCCGACAAGGACCTGGACCTTCCAGACCGATGAGTCCGGCAAAATACACATGAACCTTGAGCGCTACTGCGTATCCGGCGACGAGCTCTATCGAACGGACAAGGGAGCTGTCACCTACCCGCTCGGCACCTACTCCGTCATCGAGACCAAGGCGCCGGCCTCCTACCTGCTCCCCGACCCGAACGAGCCGTACGTCTTCCAAATTACCGATGATTTCGCTGGAGGCGAGTATAAAGTCGGTAACACCCTCGACGAGAACGGCAAGGCCATCTACGAGGCCCCCATCCGCCACGACTTCACGTTCGTCAAGATCGACGACAAGAGCCAGCAGCGCATGGCGGGCATTCCCTTCGTCGTATCGCGCCTGGACTCCGAGGGCAACGCCATCGAGTCCCACGTCGTCGTGACCGACGACAACGGCCGATATGACTCGGAGGTTGCCGCGCACTCCTACAAGACCAACGCAAACGACGCCGCCGTCACCAAGAGGACAGACGGCAGCTACGCCGTCGACGAGTCCAAGCTCGTCGCAGACGGCGGACTCTGGTTCGGCATCGGCGAGGACGGCAAGTACACGGGTCCCGATGACGCATACGGCGCCCTTCCCGACTCCACCACCACGGTCTTTCGCGTGGAGGAGGTCAGGTGCTCCGGCAACGCCGGGCGCGACCTGGTGAACTTCACCTTCGCCTCCAGGGGCAAGGAGCCCTCCAGGATCGACCTGGGCACCGTGGTCGACCACACTCCCCCCTCCCCCGAGATCGGCACCACCGCCATGGACGCATCTGACGAGGACCGCGTTATCTCGCGCGACGTCACTGCCACGATCCGCGACATGGTCTCCATGTCCGTGCTCACCCCGGGCATGAGCTACAAGCTCGTGGGCACCGTCATCGACAAGGCGACCGGGGAGGCGCTCGCAGACGCCGAGGGCAACCCCTATTCCGGCACCACGAGCTTCACCGCCACCACCACCAACACCGCCCGCTTCGTCGACATCACCTTCGACGCCACCCTCATTGCCGACGGCGGCGAGGTCGTCGTGTTCGAGAAGCTCTACGATGCAGATGGCAACGAGGTCGCAAGCCACGAGGATCCCGAGGACGTCGGCCAGACGCTTCGCGTGAAGGCGCCGTCGATCCATACCACGGCGACCGACGCCATCGACGGCGACCACGTCGTCGCAAGCGACGTCACCGCGACCATCAACGACGTCGTCAGCTACGAGGGCCTCGTGAAGGGCGCAACCTACGAGATGTCCGGCGTGCTGTTCAACAAGACGACCGGCAAGCCCTTCGTGGATGCTGCGGGCAACTTCGTCACATCGAAGACCGAGTTCGTCTCGACCGGCGACGGCAGCGTCACCGTGACCTTCGAGTTCGACTCGACGGCACTTGGAGAGGAGACCGAGCTCGTCGTGTTCGAGACGCTCAGGCGCGACGGCAAGGTCATCGCCGAGCACAATGACGCCGATGACGCCGACCAGACCGTGACCGTCGAGATCCCCGAGATCGGCACCACCGCGACCGATGCCGCCGACGGCGACAAGGTCGCGTCCAAGGACGTCGCCACCACGATCGACGACGAGGTCGCCTACCAGGGCCTTGCCGTCGGAAAGACCTACACCGTCACCGGCAAGCTCATGGACAAGGCCACGGGCGAGCCCTTCCTCGACGCCAACGGCGCCGAGGTCACCGCGACCAAGACATTCGTTCCCGAAAGCGCCAACGGTACCGTCACCATCACCTTCACCTTCGACTCCACGAACCTGGAGCAGACCGGCGAGGTCGTCGCATTCGAGAGCGTCGAGCGCGAGGGAAGGCAAATCGCCATCCACGCCGACATAAACGACGAGAACCAGACGGTCACCATCGAGGTGCCCAGGATCGGCACGACGGCCACCGATGCCGCCGACGGCGACAAGATCGCCTCGAGCGACACCGCATGCACCATCAACGACGTCGTCGCATACGAGGGCCTGGTCAAGGGTACCACCTACGAGCTGACCGGGACGCTCATGGACAAGGTGACCGGCGAGCCGTTCCTGGACGCTGCCGGTAACCCCGTCACCGTCAAGCAGAACTTCGTCTCGGAAGGTAGCGGCACCGTGACAGTCGCCTTCGCCTTCGACTCCACGAACCTCGTCGAGAACACCGACGTCGTGGCCTTCGAGACGGTGTCCCGCGAGGGCAGGCAGATCGCCATCCACGCAGACATCGACGACGAGGGCCAGACGGTCACCATCGAGGTTCCTAGGATCGGAACCACGGCCGTCGAGGCCGAAAGCGGCGAGCACTTCGCATATCCCGACGAGCAGCTCACGATCGTCGACACCGTCAGCTACACCGGCCTGGTGGCGGGCAAGGCCTACGAGGTAGACGGCACGCTCATGGACAAGTCCACCGGCGCTGCCCTCGAGGTCGACGGATACGCCGTGACCTCGTCCGCGAACTTCGTCGCCCAGGCGAGCTCGGGCAGCGTGGAGGTCGAGTTCACGTTCGACGCATCGGCCCTCGCGGACAGCACGCTCGTGGCCTTCGAGACCCTCTATGACATCGAGGGCAACATCATTGCCGAGCACGACGACATCGACGACGAGAGCCAGACGGTCGAGATCCTGCACCCGGGCGAGCCCCCCATCGGCACCCCGTTCTCCAAGACGGGCGTGCTGGGCGGACCGCTTGCCCTGCTGCCCGTCCTGATCGCCGGCATCGGCCTCGTCCTCATCGCGCTCTCGCGCAAGGATGGCGGCGCTCTCGCGCCCAAGGCCGAGTAGGCCAACCAGAAGTCTGGGGAGGGGCCATGGGCCCCTCCCCTTTCGCTTAATGGCCAGAAACCCTCACGAGGTAACGAGGAGACACCAATGAGCACAACCAGAAACAACACCCACACACGCAGGAAGGCCGCCGTGGCCCTTGCCTGCGCCGTCGTGCTCTGCGTGGGGGCGGTGCTGTCCGCC
>CATLBX010000021.1 GCA_949879855.1 uncultured Coriobacteriia bacterium | reverse complement strand
TCCAGCCCACCCCGCCGGTGCAGGTGGCGGTCCAGTCGACGACGGCTCCCTCCGGGCCGTCTTCGACGGCGCCGAGGTAGAGGGTCCGGTCCACGTTCGTGTCCTCGAGCACGGGTTGCGGGAAGCCGTCCAGGTGCGGCTCGGGAGCCGCCGCGAGGTGAAACGCGAGCAGCGCCGAGATGGCGAACAGGCACGCGGCGGCGATGGCCGCGATCGGCACAAGCCGCCTCGTCGGAGGCAAGCCGGGCGCTTTCGGGGCGGCGCTCATCGCGGCTCCCCCTTCCCGCCATCGCTTCCGTCCACGAGGTCGGCTGCCTTGCGCATCGTCTTGGCGAGCCTGCCGCGCGCTGTCGAGGGGGGACGCGAGAGGCGCCTTCTCCTCACGATGGCGGGCACGACGATGAGCGCGCAGACGGCGACGACGATGACGAGCGCTTCCAAGGGTCCCATTCCGATTCCTCCCTCTACTCGCTTCTGACGCCTTCGTAGCCGCCGGCAAGCCAGCGCTTGTAATGGGTCGCGTTCCTCCGCACGGTGATGACCGTGACGCCCGGGTCCGCGCAGGCCCTCGACGCGTGCCATCTCAACGGTTCGGCGTCGACCTGGTAGGGATGCCAGACGCCGCCGGCATCGCGCGTCGAATCCGAATGACACCAGAGGTCCATGTCGGATATGACCCTGTGCGACTCGGTCCTCGCGCCCGCGACGGAATAGGTCGCCGTCTCGGCGCCATGGGAGTCCGCGAAGGTGATGCCCGTACCGAGGCGCAGCCCCGAAAGCGTCACGGGCAGGCCCGAAAGCGCCTCGAGGCTTCCCTGCGCGCCCGACTCCTCCGACCTGCCGAACGTGTCCCTCTCGGCGGCGCTGACGAAATCGGCGTCGCCGGATGCGAGCGTGACGTCGCACATGCTGAAGCCGTACAGGGTCACGCCCATGACCTGCCCGTCAGGGGTGGCCTCGAAGCTCTGCCCGGCGAAGGGGACCTTTCCGGCACGGTCGACGTACCAGATGTCCGCGCTTCCGTTGCCCCCCGCATCCGAGCAGTGCCGCCTCGCCCACGAGGTTGCCGCCTCGTCCGGCTCGAAGCGCACGCCGACGGGCACCTTCTCGGCCTCCTGGCGGGTCGCCTCGGCCGTCGTGTCCGGATCCATGACGTAGGTGACCTGCGCGTAGGTCGTCTCCCAGCGCGCGTGAAAGGTCTGCCCGTCGGGCCAGTATCCGTCATGCGCGCCCTTGTCCACGCGTATGCCGTCTCCCACGCCACCGGCACGCGTGCCGCCGGCCGGGCGGTCGAACCATCCCGTGAACCTCTTCTCGGGATACTCCCTGCCCCTCCACGTGAAGCTTGCCGACGCGCCGGGGAAGGGAAGGGGGGTCAGGCCGGGGTCCCATTGCGCGTGGAGCGTGACCGTGCGCATGTCAGACGAGGTGAGGTTCTTCACGGACTGCCCGTCGGAGAAGGCGCTTCCGCCGCCGTCGGCGCGGGTGGTCCAGTTCCTGAAGGTCCATTCGTTTTCCAATGCGCCGATGGGGTCGCCGCCGTGCGAGTCGTATCTCGTGGAGTACGAGCGGACAAAGCCGTTGGCGTTGAGGTTCGCCTTGACGTCGTAGGTCATCTCCTGGTCTTCGGTCGCACCGCCGGTGGCGCCGTTTCCCTCGAAGTGGACCAGGTAGGTCATCTTCTGCCAATGCGCGTACGCGACCGCGTCGCCCCTGTGCACGTACTGCAGGTTTCCCGAATCCCACCTCCAGAACCCTGTACCGCTCACCGCAGCGCACCTCTCGTCCCAGATGGCGCTCCCGCCCTCTGGCGCGTCGAAGAACCCGAGGAACTTGTGGCCGACCCGGGACATTGAGACCGCTAGGGTCCCGTGGTCGCCCGATCGCGGGCGGATGACGCAGCGGTTGCCCGTGATCGAGGCGTCGGCGACGCTCATGTCGCCGCCGTTTGCGTCCAGGTCGACGTAGAGATGCCAGACGGGCCAGGCCTCTAGCTCCGCCTTGCCCTGGTTGGCGACGTTGAGGTTGAGTACCTCCTCTCCTTCGGCGAAGACCCGCTCGCCGTAGCCGGAGACGAGCCAGCCGGCGAAGTGGCCGAGGTAGGTGTCTTCGGTCATGCCGCAATGGGCGAGTTGCTCGGGACGGTTGGCGTACAGGTGCTGGATGCAGCGCGACGCGTCGGAGTGCGAGGGATCGTAGACGTTGCTGCCCCACGCGCGGGGAGTCCCCGTACCCTCGACCCCGAAGCCAAGCGAGCGGGAATGGAACGCGATTCCGTAGCGGAACATGAAGGTCTGGGCGATGTTTCCCGGCTGGGCGACCTGCAGCTCGAGCTCCTGGTTGCAGGCGAGGTTGTAACCGGGAATGCCGATGACCAGATCGTGGTTCGTGGCCATGGCTATCTCGTACTGGCCGCCTCCGACGTCGAGGCACGTCCAGAGCTGTCCGGCGCTTCCCGACCCCCAGTAGAGCTGGACGCCCGCCCCGGCGACGGGCTGCGTTATGTCGAAGAAGAGGTCGCGGTCGACGGCCTTTACCTGAATGTCCGTGCCGCCTGCGGCGATGACCTTCCAGTGGTCGGTGTCGAGGATGTTGACTTCCGTGTAGTTGTTCCAGAGCTGCAGGCGATCGCCTGGTTCGTAGTCTCCGGGAAGGTCATCGCAGTCTATGCCCCATGTCCCGTTTATCCAGCCCGCGTTACGCACGCGCTCGGCGACGACTATCTGGTAGACGCCTTCCGGGATGGATGCCGGAGCGTAGACGTCCGCGAACGCCCGCAACGGCGAGATGATGGAGCGCCAGGAAGGCGTTCCGAGAAGCGAAAGCGCGGCCGCCGAGAGGCCGCCCACGACGAGGCCGCGTCTCGTGATCGTGCGCTCGGCTGCCCGCCTGCCATTTTCGAATCCGCTCATCTCGAAGCCTTTCTCGATTGTCCTTCTCCTGTCGAAATGCCGAGCGTGCATCCGCGCTCGATGCCGCAGGCCTTGGCCCATCCCGCCGGAAGCTCGAGCACGGCGCCGGTACCCCGCGGGGCGTGCGTCGCGTGCCAGGGACGCGCGGTCTCGGTCCCGAGCACGATGGGGACGTCCTCGCCGTGCAGGTAGACGATGTCGATGGGCACGCGCATGAAGCCCATGTGAACGCTTCTGCATCGCGGAAAGAGCATCGCCCGCGGCTTCGAGGAGCGGTTCTGCGTCATGAGGCCAAAGAGCCTCGTCGCGAAGCGGTTCGCGATCGTGGCGTCGATGACGTGCCCGCCGGGGGTCTCGATCTCGCATTTCTCGTCTCGCATGGCCGTCTCCTCACATGTTTCCGAAGGTGCCGACAATCTGCAGGGCGGCCGGGGCGAGCGAGACGATGATGGTTCCCGGCAAGATGAACAGGATGAGCGGGATGACCATCTTGGTGGGAAGCTTGTTCGCCTCCTCCTCGATCGCCTGGAAGTGGTTCTGGCGGGCGATCTTGGCCTGGCTGGCGAGCACGTCGCCTATGGCGCTTCCCTGGTCGATCGCCTGGGCGGCCGAAGCGCAGAAAAGCGTCATGGAGGGAACCTGGCAGCACTCGTCCATCTTGCGAAGCGCCTCGGGCGTGGAGTAGCCCGCGTAGGCGATGTCGTTGACGCATCGGCGGAACTCCTCGGAGACGACGCCCTGGGTTCGCGAGCTGACGATGTCGAGGGCGCGCTCCATCGAGAGGCCCGCCTTGACCGATGCCGACAGCATCTCGAGCGCCGAGGGAAGCTTCGCCTCTATGTCCTTGCGCCTCTTCTTGGTCTTGCTAGCGACGGAGATCCTGGGCCAGAAGGCGCCGAGCGCCGTGACCATGGCGACCACGGCGGCAAAGCGCAGGCCGGACAGCCCGAACGCCGAGCTGCCGAGCAGTCCCAGGATCGCGCCCACGGCGGCGAAGAGCACCGAGCTCGCGCGGTACATGTCCGGCGTCATCTGCGAGCCCGCCGCCGAGAGCCTGTCCGCCAGGTCGCGACGCTTGGTGCGCGACTGGGGAAAGGCGCTCGATATGAGCCGGGACAGCGCGCCGAAAAGCTCGGGGCGCTCGAAGCGGCGCTTGCGCTGCTCGTCTGCGTCATTGGCGACTGCCTGCCCTTCCTGGGGCGAAAAGACGCGGCTGAGCGCGAACCAGGCGATTGCGCCCGCGCACGTGGCCGCGAGGGCCGATATTGCTATCCAGAGTTGCATCTGCTCGATCCTCCCTAGTCGATGTCGATCTTGAACATGGACTTGATCACCAGAAAGCCGAGGACGTCCATGACGGCGACGACGGCGAGGATCGCGTACCCCACGAATCCGCTCTCGAACATCGGCGCGAGGTAGCCCGGGCTCGTGAGCCACAGTCCCACGACGATGAGGAGGGGAAGCGCGGCGACGATCGCGGCCGAAAGGCGCCCCGATGCGGTGATCGAGCTCACGTGGGCGCGCATGCGCGCGCGCATCTGCATGGTCTCGGCGATCGAGTCCAGGAGGTCGGACAGGTCACCGCCCGACTCGGCGTTGATCGCCACGACTCCGTTGAGAAGCCTCAGGTCCTCGCAGGGCACGCGTTTGAACATGTCGTCCATCGCCTGGGAAAACGGCACCCCGTAGCCCATCTCGCGCGCGGCGCGCTCGAACTCCTCGCGAAGCGGGTCGTCCATGTACTCGGCAACTGTGAGCAGGGAGCGCGCCGGCGCCTGGCCCGCCCTGAGGTTCTCTGCCATCATCGGCAGGGCATCGGATAGCTGGGACTCGAATCGCTTCGTGCGGCTCTTCGCGCCTGCCTCGAGTTTCGCGAACAAGGCGATGGTGACGGCGAGCGCCGCGGCGATGCCAGCCGCTAGGCTTGCGAGCAGCACCCAGGCGATCGAGAACGCCAGAAGCGCCACGATCGCGAGCCTGGTAAGCCACGAGACGGGAGTGGCCTTGATTCCCGCCTGGTGCAGCTTCGCGGCAAGGCGGGAGAACCTCTCGTCGTCAACATGGTTGCCAGGTTTCTCCTCTGCGGCTCCGGAGATGGCGTAGCTCGCCGCCCTGCGGGCGAGTGCCGCGTCTGCCCTTCGTACGCGCTCGCGCCGTGCCTCGAGCAGAAGCGGGGCGAGCAGACCGACCGAGCAAAGCGCCAGCAGGGCGCTCGCGACCACTAATGTCCACGAGATCGCCGTCATCTCGCACCGTCCTTTCGCATGAACCACGAGGGGTCGAACGGGATGCCGGCGGCGGCGAACTTGGAAATCACGCCCTTGGGCGGCTGGAAGCCGCACGCGCGATGCTCGCCCATGACCTTGCCGTCGTCGACGTGGATGCCGGCGAACTCGAAGAGCGGCTGCAGCACGATCTGCTCGCCTTCCATTCCCGTCACGGCGCAGATCTCGGAGATCTTTCGCGAACCATCGGAAAAGCGGCTCACCTGCACGACGATGTCCACGGCGGTCACGATCTGCTGGCGAATCGCTCGGTTGGACAAGTTGGAGCACTCCATGACCATGGTCTCGATGCGCTGGAAGGCGCCGTGCGGGTCGTTGGCGTGCACGGTCGTCATCGAGCCATCGTGTCCGGTGTTCATGGCCTGCAGCATCTCGAGCGCCTCGGTGCTTCGGCACTCGCCGACGATGATTCGGTCCGGTCGCTCGCGAAGGGCGTTGACGAGCAGGTCGTGGATCGTCACCGCGCCGCGGCCCTCGGAGTTCGCGGGTCGGGCCTCGCGCTTGAGGACATGGGGTTGGCCGAGCCTGAGCTCGGCGGAGTCCTCGATCGTGATGATGCGCTCGTCGGCCGGGATCGCCGCCGATAGCGCGTTAAGAAGCGTCGTCTTGCCAGATCCCGTGCCGCCCGACACGATCACGTTGCACTTGGACGCGACGGCGAAGTTCAGAAAGCGCATCATGTCGGCGCTCGCCGCGCCCCACTCGACGTAGTTGAGGGCGGTCACGCGCTTGGTCGAGAACTTGCGTATCGTGATGCAGGGTCCGTTGAGCGAGACGGGCGGCAGGATCGCGTTCACGCGCGAGCCGTCGGGAAGGCGTGCGTCGACGTAGGGGTGCTGCTCGTCGCAACGGCGACCGAGGGGAAGCAGGATCTTGGAGATGAGCCTTCGCACCGCATCGTCGTCCGGGAACAGCGCCTCCCTCTCGCAACCGGCGCCGGCGACCTTGTACAGCTTTCCGCCGCGCTCGACGTAGACCTCGGCATGGCCGTTGACCATGATCTCGGTTATGGCCGGATCGTCGATGTAGGGCTGAATCAGCCCGAAGCCGAGGAAGTCGTCCAGGATCGCCTCCTTGAGGGCGGCGACGGCGTCGCCGTCGAGGTCGTGCATGTAGCTCATGTGCTCGGCCACGACGTCTTCGACCATCTGCTCTTGCTCGTCGCGCGACAGGCGGCCGTCACTCTCCATCTTCGCCGAGAGGTCGTTTTGTATCTGGAACCTCAGCCTCTCGACGATCCTTGCCTTGTCAGTGCCCTCCATTAGCGCACCTCCTGCCCGCTCGAGGCGGCGCGAAGCACGAGGCGCACCCCTTCGCCCGACTCGGTCTGGGCGATCTTGCCGGCATCGGCGGGGCTTGCCTGAAGCGTCACGGACGCGTATTCGCTCGCGCTATTCGAAATGCTGCTTCCGAGGGCGAGGACGCGCAGGCTGCCGGCCACGGTGTTGCCCGACTCGTTGCCGATGACGTCAACGACGTCACCCGGATGCAGAAGCCCGGAAAGTCCGATCTCGGCATCGGAGTTGATGGTGATCGCGACATCCGAGCCGGAGATGGCGGCGGCGAGCGAGGAGCTTGACGAGACGGCGCTAACGTCACCGCTCGTGACGACGCTTCCCTTGGAGATGTGCGAGGCGGCGAGGTGGCCCGAGACGCCGGATGCCTCGCTTGCCTTGATCGCCCCTGCGGGAACGTAGGCGCTGGGAACCTCCTTGGCCACGACGGTGGCGCCCTGCTCGATCACCGCGCCCTGCGCGATGTCGTCCTTGGCGACGAGCACGTTGACCATGTCTCCCTGCACGGTCGACAGGGTCGCGGCGGTCGTGATGCCCAGGCCCGCGGCGATCACCACGGCCGCCACGGCGCACGCGACCGCCGCGGTGGCGACCCTCGTGAGCTTTGCCTGCTTCGTCGCGTCGCTGACGCGCTTCTTTTCCCTCCTCGGCTTCTCAGCCGACATCTTCTTCCTGCTCATTGCCTCTCCTATCAGTCAATCGTTACTGTCTAGCTGGCCCTCAGGCCATCCATTGATTTGCCGTACGCGTCCTTGAGCCCTTGCGGCATGTCATCGAACGAGCCCACGGACGCATCTCGCGAAAGCGAGCTCCCCGAGTCGCTCACGTAGCAGGCCGCCTGGCCCATCTGGCTGGTCGCGCTCCTGAAGACGCGTTCGCGCGCGTATGGGTTCGCGGTGCCGCAGGTCGCGCTCTCGACGCGGATTTCGTCGGTTCCGGTGAATCCGGAAAGGCGCGTCGGGCAGGTCTCGACGAGGTGGACCTCCCAGGCCCAGAGCCTGTCGTTGGCATCGACCTTGCCGGTGTTCTCGGGCGGCTCGTAGAACCACACGGTGACCTCGCCGGCAAAGCCCGCCTCGCGGCAGCGCTCCACCGCCCTTCGGGCGACGTTTTGCGCCGTGTCCGGTCCGGATGCGGTCGTGCCCTGCCCGTCCACGAGAACGCTCGACGGCAGGCCGAGCTCGGACTCGACGCAGTCAAGGCAGCTCCTCTGGGCGACCTTGGCGGAAAACGCCGGAGCGAGCTCGGTGACTATCGCCAGGACGATTGCGAGTACCGCCAGGCAGGACACGAAGGCCACCCAGACCTGGCCTTTCTCGTTCGGATGTGCCGTCATCTACCTCACCTCGAATTCGCGCGACGCGATCTCTGAGTAGTCGACGTCCCTCGTGACCTTGGTCAGCTCGGATAGCCCCGGGACGGGAAACAGCATCCCGCAGTCGTAGCTGATCTTGCACTTCACGTTCGTGCGCTTGGCATCGTTTCTGGACGTCGCCCAGCCCTGGCCGGAATTACCATTCGTGGACTGGGGTGTTGCCCGTGACGTATTCGACCTATCCAGGTCGCTCGTGGAAAACTCGGCGACGGTGAGCCTCTCGGGATTCAGGACCGTGGAGTTCTGCAGGATGAGCTCCTTTGCCGCATCGGCGTCATCGGCGCTTTGCGCCGCCTGCTGCATATGGGATATGCCCGAATCGAGCTCCGAGGTGCAAAGCGCCATCCAGCCCATCTGGAAGACGGCGAACAGCATCAGCAGGCAAAGCGGGACCATGGTCGCCGCCTCGACGATGCCCTGCCCGCGCTCCGATCGAAACCTTCGCATGATCACCACCCCTGTCCGGTAAGGTCATAGGGCGTCGTGCTCGTTGCGTGGCTGGTGTACCCGCCGGGAATGCCGGTGGCACCCAATGCGGCGAGCACCGAACCCAGGGGAGTCACGTAGTCCCTGGGAAAGCTCAGCTCGACCGTCACCTCGCCGCGCTTGGCGTTGCTCGGACGAGCGATGGCTGCGGAGTCCTTGGTGGGATGGACCTTGTGCGAATAGGGAATGGTCTCGGGAGCCGAGACGGTCACCTTGACGTCCAGCCCATCCACGTCCATGAGCGGGTAGCGCTCGGCGAGCCAGGACTCGATGTAGGAGTCGTCTGGCACCGGGGCTGCCTGGCCGCTCGCCCTCTGGTCGAGCAAGGCGGCGGCCTCGTTTGCCGCCGCCTGCGCTCCCGACTGGGCCTGGCGCGCGCAGACTGCCTGGGCGGACAGGTCGAGACCGCCCATGACGCAGGCGACCAGGAGTGGCACTATGAGCGCCATCTCAACGATCGCCTGCCCGCGCTCGCGGCGTGGGCAGCGCTTGCGATGTGTCATTGCGCGCATGGCCGCCTAGGCTCCCGGAATCTGGGTGGTGGCGTCGGCTTGCAACTGGGCCGTCGCGGCGTTCCAGATCGCGCCCAGCTGGTCGCGGAACAGCGCGATGACGAGTGCGAGGCCGATGACGAGCACAGCGATGAGCACCGCGTACTCGGTCGTTCCCTGGCCTCCGTCAAGCTCGCCGCGCATGGCGAGCGAACGGCACTTGGCCTTGATTCCCTTGCGAAACAGCATTCCCACTCCCTTCGTCGTGGTCCTCGTGATCGCGGCCGGATGCCGCGCCACGCTTGCTATGCGAACGCCGCGGCAAGCGGCGGTATCGCCATTCCCGAAATCGCCCACACCGCCAGGAACGGCGCCATGGGAACCTGCGTCTTGCGATTCGCCCTGCCGAGCGCGAACGCGACGGAAAACCACAGGGCAAACGAGATCGCGAAGCCGAGGCTGCCGGCTATGACACCCGAAGCGCCGCAGGCGCATATGACGCCGACGGTCATCCTGGTGTCTCCGGCCCCGATCGCCTGCGCCTTGCCGTGACGGGAAAGCACCCTGCCGATCGCCCACATCGCGAGAGAGACGCCGAGGCCGAGGCCGAGCGCGGCAATGGCCGCCAGAAGGCCCTGGGACGAGATCTGGAACGCGATCGAGAAGCCGAGCAGGACGACGCACAGCTCGTAGGGGATGAGGCGCGATGAGATGTCGACCGCCGCGGCGACGAGACACGTGACGGCGATGCACGACATGAACCCGGATGCGGCAAGCCCCATTCCCGCTACCTGGCAAAGGGAGCAAAGCGCCGCTATGGCGAGGAGGCACGCGATGGTGCACGGGAGGAAGGCGGGCGACGCGCATGGCAGCCATGACTGGGCAGGCGCCCAGTTCGGCTCGGATGCGAATCGAAGCCCCGCCGTCTCGGCAAGGGAGCGCTCCTCGTCCGTCAGCCCCCGCTCGGCGGCGACCCTTCGCACCTCGTCTGCCCAGATGGCTGCGGCGGCTGCATTGGGGTCGGGAGCGTCCGTCTCGGGAGCGTGGCCGTGTTCCCCGAGATACGAGGCGTACACGCCTGCGCTCTTGTCCCACCAACGCTCATGGCTCTCGCGCTTGTGCGCGAGCATGGACGAGGTGGCGCGATGGCACATCCAGGCTGATGCGAACACGAGCAGGACGGCCGCGGGGCCGTGGGAGAAGACGAGGCAAGACGCGGCGAACGTGCACAGGCCGCACAGGAGCGTCCACGTGATCGCGATGATGCCGTTTCTGCTTTTCCTACCGTGACTTGCCATCTCGTTTCCCTTCCCTGCGGCGCCCGGCTGCCGAAGGGAAGGGGATGGCTGCGACGAGGGCGAAGGCCTCGGATCAGGGACGAGTTGGTACTCGTCAGCGGCGAGGCACGCCCGGATAGGCGAGGCAAAAAGCGGTCTATGACGCCGGCTTCCTGCCCGCCCTGTCTATTCCCGTTCTTTTCGACAGCCGATGCGCTGCGCACCTTCGGGGTCACTACTCCCTCCGGAAACGCAGGCTTCGCACCGTGCTGCAAGCTGCTCTGACTATTCTAGCGGGGCGGACTACTCGGCGCTTGCGAGATCGCGCCTGTCAACACTTGGATGCGCGAGCATCTCCCTGGCTCGTTGCATGGCCTTTGCCGGGGACTTGGCCACGGCCGCAATCTCCCGCTTGCGCGTGCCGCTCGCATCGTCGCCCTTCGTGCAGAGCGACGCGAGCTCGTCCTCGTTTTGCGCGAGCCAAGATGCGAACGCCTCGAGGTCGAGGGAAAACGCGTCTTGCGGAAGGGCGCAGGCGACGAGCTCGCCCGCGACCTTGGTGGCCTGCGCCGCCATGTTGGAGCGCTCCTTCTTCTCGTTCGCGATGAGCTCGCGCTTTCGCTCCTGTAGGCGCCTGATCTGCTCGTCGAGGTCCTCGATGCTCGTATTGGATGCCATGTCTCTTTCCTTTCGCTTTCCGTTTCCCTGCCTACCGCGATGCGGTTTCTACAGGGAGAGTTCCTGTTGGTCGTAGGGATCCCACTCGTCGTCTTCCTCTACCCTCATCTGGTCGCGGATGGCCATCTCGACGAACGTGGTCACGATGTCGTTGGGGATGTCGAGGTCGACGGCTGCACGGGCCACGTTGGACATCTCCGGCTCGCAGCCCCGTCCGCGGCACCACGCCCTGAACGCGTCGTAGACGAGCCCCATGGCGCTGTCGCGCACCCCGGCCTCCCCGTACAGGTCAAGCCACGCCTGCGCGCGGGAGAACGAGACGAGCTCGCTCGTGCCGTCGCCGCGCGTCATCCTGCACAGCTCGAGCTTGCTGATCCCGTCTTCGCGAGACGAGGTCACCTTCGCTATGTAGTCGAACTCGGTGTCGGCGATCTGCCTGATCATGCAAAGTAGGGTCCAGGTGTCGATGACCTCCCCGGCCTCGCGGGCCTTTGCGCCCCACAGCTCGAGCCACAGGCCGTCCTTCCTGTCGTCGAAGCCCCTGAGCTGGTCGAATCGCACCTTCGTGCGCACCTGGGCGATCGTCTCGGGGATTATCGAGGACGAGACGAGCTTGGCCTCGGTGTCTATCTCCTCGTACTCGCCGGTCGTGTGCGTTATGCGAAGTTTCATGCCACGGCCTCCCTGTCGTCTTCCGATGAGATGGGCAGCGCGATCTCGCCCTTGAGATAGCGCTGGTAGTCCGGGAACCTGAAGGGCGGAAAGACGCAGTCGGGCTGGCCGGGCATCCGCTTTCCCGAGATGAACTTGAAGTAGGGGTGATCTCCAGGGATGAACTTGTCGTCGAGGAAGGGATGCGCTCCGATCGTCATCACCCAGGCCTTGCTGATGGGGGTGGTGCGAAGCTGGCTCACCGTGGCGAGCTTGCGCTGGTGCTTGCTCCTGTTCGCCGAGGTCGACCCGCGCATGCCGTACGTCCTCGAGGTGTTGATCTCGTCGACGGTCTCCTCGCCCATGAGGTCCGATAGCATGTCGAGCGTCTCCTTGGACTGGCCGCCGAGGAACAGCAGCGTTCCGCAGCAGTCCTGGATGATCGCGCCCTCGTCCTTGCCGTACACCTTGTCGAGCTGCTTCATGGTCTGCAGGAACAGGCACACGGAGACGTTGCGGCTCCTGACGACCGCCATCGCGCGGTCGAACGCGGGCAGCTTTCCGATGTTGGCGAACTCGTCCAGGATGAAGTGCACGTGGCGAGGCAGCTCGCCCCTGGGCATGAGCCGGGCGCGGTCGCACGCCGAGTTGATCGCCAGGTACTGCATAATGGCCAAGAGGAACTCGTAGGCGGGGTTGGAGTCGGATACGATGGCGAAGATGGCCTGGCGCTGGCCCGCCTCGCCCAGCGTGTCCAGCTTCATCTCGTCGCTGTCCAGCAGCCACCTGACCTCCTCGGTCACGAGCTTGGTGCAGGCGACCTGGCAGGAGATGATGATCGACTGCAGGGTCTCGGGAGCGCCCTGCTTGAACGCCTTGTAGCAGTGGACGGCGAGCGACTTGCTGGGAGGATGCTCGCCGAATCCGGTCTCGACCCACTTGCCCGCGTCCTGCTCGATGGGCATGCCCGCATGCCCCAGGGTGCCCCCCTTGGCCGGCGAGGGCTCGAACTTGCGTCCCGTCTCCCAGTTCTCGAACGCGTAGTCAAGCGGGCTTGCCAGAGAGCCGTCGAAGCTGACCTTTGCCAGGTCAATGTAGTCGATGACGGTGGGGAGGTTGCACCACTGCGGTCCGAAGCGCTCTATTATGTACGCGATGATTGACATGAAGAACAACCTCTTGGAGTCGTCCCAGAAGGCGTCGTTCGAGCCAGCCTGGTCCTTGGAGGCCCCCAGGTTGGCGACCAGGCAGTCGACCATCGAGGTCAGCGCGACGCCGTCGGCGACGTTTCTGCTCTTGACGGCGCACGTGAGAACGTACTCGTAACTCTCGGCATTGCTGGGCGACAGGCGCCTCGCCGACGGGATGGAGATGACGCACCAGTTGTGCTCCTTGCCGTCGTCGCCGATCCTCTTCTCGATCTTGACGCCGGCGGCGTCGACCCCGCGAAACGGGACAAGGTTGTCGTCGAGGGCAAGCTCGATCCTGATGCGGTGCTTGGATGCGTTTCGATGGTGGAACCTGATCTTGTAGGTGACCGAGCTCCTCTGGTACACGACGCTCTTGAGGGAGTCCGCGATCTCGGGATCGTCGAAGTACGCGCAAACGTCATGCCTGCGCTCCTCGTCGGGAAGGTCACCCTCGTCGTCTTGCACGGCAGCCACGGCGCTGCTCTCCACGGCGGGCTCCACCGACAGGTAGTAGCCCGACTCGCTGCACGTCGTGCCGGCAAGGCCGCTCGTGGGGACGAGCTTGCAGAGGAATTCGTCATCTGCGCTGAGCTTCGCCTCGTAGGTGAGGTCCCTCAGGGGGTCCGAGATTATGTCGGTCCTGTAGCAGCCGATGTAGGCGAGAGGATTGAACTTGAGCGAGTTCTTGAAGTTGATGGTGTCGAACACCTTCACGTTCACGCCCGCATGGGCGAGAAACCACCCCACGTCGCGCAGGGTGTCTCCCTTGGGGTCGGTGAGGAAGAAGTCGTAGCCCTCGTCGGGGTCCTTCTCGGGATACCTGCCGGCAAACGGCGCCTGAGAGGCAAGCGCGGACCCGACGGAGTTCATGATCATCGGCTTGCTCACGAAGGCGGTCTTGCCGGTGCCCGAGGTGCCAATGCAGCAGACGTTGTGGTTCCGACCCGTGAGCTCTTTTCTGTGCCTGTCGTTCTTGGGCTCGATGACCAGACCGGAGTTCTTCGTGAAGACGATGTTGTTCGTGACGGTCTCGCGGTCGAGCATCGCGCGCATTTCCTGCTTGGTGGCCTTGCGGGCATCGCCGTGCTCCTTGCCCGGATCGAAGTTGCCGCGGTTCGACACCATGACCGCCCAGACCGCAAGCGGGGCCACTCCGAGGCCGACGCCGATCATGAGGGCTATCGGCTCGCGATAGGGGAAGAACGGGTTAGCTAGGAACCTCCCGAGCCAATCTGACATTCCCATCGAAAGCCCGAAACCGGTCATGCCATGGTAGGTCATGGCTCCGACGATCTCGAAGGATAGCCACCCGCAAAGGGCGCAGAGCGCGAGCACGACGAGCGGCTCGTAAGTCTTAATGTTCATGTGGACCCGTTCTTTTCGCTTGTCCGGCCTTGCGCGGGGTCACTACTCCCGTGCAGGACCGTAATCTGGCCTATCGAAGATTCTACAGGTTGGGTGGATTCGATATTGCCGGGAACGCATCGGTCAACACTTTGCAGACACCGGCTAGAATGATCATTACTTTTGCGATGACAGGAGAAACGCTATGGAGCTATCTGACTTCCAATTCCGGATACTCGGCAGCGGCAAGATAACCAGCCTCGACATGTACTTGCACAAGGGACTGGATTGGGTCGAGCATTCGAGCTCTGACGCGGATACCCTATTCGAGGAGTTCGCTGGATGCTGGGAAGGGTTCTCGGCCGAGGAGAAGGTCGAGATCCTTCTCGGACTTGCGGACAGATATAGGGACGACAAGTCCCCCGCATAAAACATGTTATGAATGAAATGGAGTAATGACCTGAAAATCAGGTCATTACTCCATTTCCCCGAAGACACGAGGTCTTCATATTGTGTCTATGCGGCAAGCACCTGCAACAAGGCGCTTCTGACCATTTCATTGATGGAAGAAACGCTCGCAGGAGGAACCGCTTCTTTGAGGGTCAGGTAGAAGTCCGTGGTCGCGTAGGTAGCGTCGGTCTTGCTGGAATCAAAGGCAAACCCGGTACCACCTATGAGATTTGTGCATCCGTTGAACATGGTATTGCTCGTTGTGACGGCTTTGGTCGACCATGTTGGGGAGACACGGATAGCCGAAATTCCGGAGCACGAATAAAACATGTAGGACATATCCGTCACCTGGGAGGTGTCGAAGCTGGAGATATCCAAATCAGTCAGGGCATAGCAGCATCCGAACAAGCCGTGCATGTCCGTCACATTCGTGGTGTCGAACGAGTCTAGATTCAGGAAGGGTAGCTTTGTACAGCTCCAGAACATCCATCTCATGTTCGTCACCTGGGAGGTGTCGAAGCCCGAGACGTCAATTGAGGTAAGCGAGGAGCAGCCGGAGAACATGGAGGAAAGATCCGTGGCCGTAGAAGTGTCAAAGGACGACACGTCGAGGCCGGTCAGGGCCTTGCAACCGTCGAACATGCTGTTCATGTTCGTCACCTGGGAAGTATCGAACCCGGAGACGTCAAGCGAAGTGAGCGACGAGCAGCCGGAGAACATCCATCTCATATCCGTCACCTGGGACGTGTCGAAGCCGGAGACGTCGAGCGATTCGAGTCCTGTGCAGTCTTTGAACATGGACGTCATCAACGTCACCTGGGAGGTGTCGAAGCCCGAGACGTCGATTGAAGCGAGCGAAGAACAACCAGCGAACATGTTTGCCATATCCGTAGCCCTGGATGTGTCGAGCTTCGATAACTCGAGCGAAGAGCAGTTAGAGAGATCTCCGAACCAGTTCGACAAGATAGTCGGGGCAATCCCCTCATCGACGACGGAAGCGCTTTTGATACTGGATCCAACAAGGTACCAAGGCTGAATGGCCTCGAGAAGCTGAACGTAATGGGACTGGACTCGTCCCATCAGCTCCCCATCAGCCGCAACCACTTCCCAGCCACCGAGAGACTCGACGAATTGCTCAAGCTTGGCCTCGAAACTATAGAGTGGTTGTGTATTTTCAATGCCTGTGTAGATAGTCGTCGCGACCTTCCCCTCGAACGCGTCGCCCGGGGCAGGCACAGTGTCGCGCTTGTAGAAGTCCAGGCTGTTGTCGTCGGCGCTGTAGACGGCGAAGGCGATCTTGCCGATCGTGACGCCGCCGCCCTCCTGGGCCTGTGCCTTAATATCATCGTCTGCGGTGAACTCCACGATGGGGTCCGCGACGTCACCTCCCTGCTCGATGACGGCGTAGCTCGCGTCCTCGGCGAGCTCGACGTCCTCGAAGGTGACCTGGGAGTCGATCTCCGCGGTTGCCGAGGAGGCCACCGACATCGGCTCGAGACGCACGATCTCGTAGGTTTCCTGCGCGGCGATTGACGGGTCGTTGACCGTGACGTCGGTCACGAAGGTGGCCTCGGGATCGCCGTACAGCTCGGCGTAGGCCGCCTCGACATCGGCGAAGCCGGCCGCCTGGACGCCCCTGGCGTTGACGACCACGAGCT
>CATLBX010000020.1 GCA_949879855.1 uncultured Coriobacteriia bacterium | reverse complement strand
GATCTTCTCGATCTGCGGCGAGCAGATAATCTCGCGTACCGAGTCCAGGTACGAGCAGGCGTCGACCGCGAGCTCTGCCACGGGCTTTTCCTCGACAAACGCGGGAATCTCGAGGACCTCGTCGTCCGTCTTGCAGCCGATGATGCGCACGTACTCGTCGCGAACCGTCACGTATTCCCAGAGCGTGCCGCCGTCCGTCATGAACGCGCGCTCCTCGGAGCACGCGGCTTCGTCCTCACGGATGAGGCGGTCGCGCTCCTCCTGGCTGGAGGCGATGACCTCCTCCATCTGCTCCATCTGCTCGACCGTGTAGTGTCCATCGCTCAATGCCATGACGGCCACTTCCTTGATTCTCGCAAATTCCTCGTTCTCGTCCGCGTCGAGGCCGCCGTTTGCAACCGGCATCTCCCTGCCCCAACCCATCTCTAGCGGAACTGCGCGATGTCGTCACGCAGGAATGCCTGGTAGTCAAAGCCACCAAGCTTCTCGACATTCACCGTGCAATAGATGAAGCCAGGATCTTCAGGCGTGATGACAAAGGGGGCGTGACCCTCCTCGGTGGCTGCCGCGTCAACGGCGATGGGACGGGATTCGAGGGTCTCATAGGTGGGCATGTCCATGCCGGCACCGTGCAGCCAGCGCGCGAAGTCCTTGCGAAACGGCGCCGCCTGGACCGCATTGCCGATGGAACGGGCCTCGGCCATGATCTCGCGGTCGCGGGGGCGTATCGCGAGGGCCGTCTGGCACACGAGCTTGCCCGCGGGCTTGAGCAGGCGCCCGATGAGCTTGATGACATGGGCCGGGTCGTAGAAGAGGTTGAGGGCGCTGTTGACGTAGACGTAGTCGACGCTTCCCTCCTCGATGCCGATTTGGTCGATGAGCTCGGGGTAGGCAACGATGAATTCCATGTTGCTCGCGGCGAGGCCGTTCTTCTGCGCGGCATGGGCTTCGCCTTCGCGCGCGCTCTCCACAAAGGGCTCGCGCCAATCGACGCCGAAGACGCGACCGGCGGGGCCAACGTGATCGGAGAGCTTGTAGACGCCCAGGCCCTTGCGACAGGCCAGATCAAGTGCCACCTGGTCGTCAAGACCGCCGGAAACGAACATCCCGCACCGGCTGTCGAGGCCACCGCTTTCGGGTAGCTGGGCGTAATGGGCTGCAAGATCGTCGAGTGAGAACGCCATGGGTGCCTCCTGGAAGAGTTGCATACAAGTAGCTAGAGTATGCCAGAGTTGCGCAGAGTTGGTTACTAAGAGAGAAAATGATTGACCAACTGTATCAAGCGCTGATAGAGTACATGATGTGAAGAGACTGGAATCGGTACGTCCGACCCAGTTCGAGGGGGTCGCCGCTGGCGGCCCCTTTCGCGTTATAAGGATGCTCAACATGGACAAGCCATTCAAAACGATAGATGAGCAGCTCGAGATTCTCGCATCACGAGGCGTGACGATAACACCCGATGCGGAGGAGGCCCTTCTGCGCGAGGGCTACTATTCCATCGTGAACGGATACAAAGACCTTTATCTCAATTATGAGAAAAGCGCAAAAGAGGGACATGACGTCTTCGATGAGGGCACATCTTTCGACGATATTTATGGCCTTTTTCGCTTCGACAGAAAGCTTCGCCAGACCCTATTTAGCTACTTTGCCAAAGCAGAAGCAACTTTAAAGACGCAATGCGCCTACAATTACTCGGAGATGCACCAGAACGAGACTGAGCCCTATCTCAACCCAAACAACTATGACCCCAAGGAAAACAAAAAGCACGTAGATTGGCTAATCACTGATTTTAAAATCGCTCTTGGACGACATCCAAAGAAGAAGCCCAAACCAAAAGCATACATGGAGCATTACAGGCGCAATCATGACGAGGTGCCTCTTTGGGTTCTGCTCAGGTACATGACACTTGGCCAGACATTCAAGTTCTATTGTTTTCAAAACGAGTCGATGCGCAATCGCATTGCAAAAGGATTCGCAGAACTGCATTTTGCATCGTATGGGGAGAGAATCCATATCTCCCCGAAACGCCTCAAAACGGCTTTCGATCACATAAAGGATTTCAGAAACATCTGCGCTCATGAAGAGAGGCTTTACTGCGCAAGAGTGTCCCCTGGCAGAGATGTCTCCATCATGGATGTCCTTCCCGACTTACGACTAGCTCTGTCACGCGATGACAGCAGACGACTTACGAGTGACGTCGTGAACCTCATTCTCGATGTAATCAGTGAGATGCAACCTGAATACGTCACGAAGCTCATGGGGGCAATGGGATTCGGCGGCATCCAAGATGTCGTAGACGCAGCGTAGGGACCAGCCCGTCTTGCAAGGCACGAATGCTAGCGCGGAGAGCGACACAAATCATCAGCTGAGAATAAAAGGCCGACCGTAGATCACGGCCGGCCTTTGCTTTCGATGGTGCCGACGAAGAGACTCGAACTCTTGACCCCCGCATTACGAGTGCGGTGCTCTACCAGCTGAGCTACATCGGCCTGGCGCGTTTCGCGCAGTTGCACAGTCTATCAGAATTGCATGCGCTTGTGCGAACGAGTTTGGGAGTGGCCACGAATTCAATTTACTACTTCACGCCATACCAACCGATTCCTTCACCGCGCCAGCCAATTGCGACGAGCGAATCATGCTCGGAGAGACTTGTAGTGTAATTATGGGATCCCGAGTTGTTGGTGCGAGCGTTCGGATCAACGTTGGGATTGAACTGGCGATAGAGCGGCACGCCCTGCGCATCATCGGAGTACCAACCGATACCTTCGTAGTTCCACCCAGCGGCAATGAGCGCATCGCGCTCACCTGCGCCCGTGCAGTAGTGATGATCAGTTCCCGAATAGAGGCGATAGACCGGCGTTGCCGAACTCACCGGCGCCTTCCAGCCAACGCCCTCGTAGTTCCACCCCGCGAGAACCGTCGCGTCACGCTCGTCAGCACTGGCCGTGTAGAAGTGCTCGCCGCTGTTGGGGTTGTAGAGACGGTACATGATCTGCGTTCGCACCGAAATGCCGGAATTGTCAGAGTCGCTAGGCTTCGACGGATTGCTCGGCTTATCGGGGTCGGAAGAGGTCTGGGTGACGACAAAGCTCGTCGAGGCGATGCCCGACTTTGACACGATGTCGAGAGAATGCTTGCCCGCGGCAAGCATGGAGAGGTAGGCGGAGCTGAGCTCGACAACCGTGGAGCCCTCGCGCACGGCGTAGCTGGCGCTATCGACGGTCGTCCCATCAACTTGTACACGTTCAAACTCCGCGAAAGATGCGCTCGACCGAAAGGTGAGGGAATCGGTCGACCCCTGCTGCCAGGTGCTATTGCCGCCACCCATGATTGCAGGGCCATCCTGTTCGGACTTGGTGTAGACGTCGGCGATGCTACGACGGTTCGCGTTTATCTGCTCGACTGTGTACCAGGCCTTGTCGGTCTGGGAATACCAGTCGGTATGGCCGTTGATTTTCGTGTCGTGAAGGGAAAGGTTCACGAGAGTCTTTTCGCCCACGATGACGCGCGTGAGTTCGTAGCATCCGGTGAAGTTATCAATACTCTGGGCATGGGATGTGTCAAAGCTCGAAAGGTCAAGAGTGTTAAGCGAGGAACAATCCTCAAACATGCCCCACACTACCGAAACATTTGAGATATCAAAACTTGATAAATCAAGAGATTCGAGTGACACGCAGCTTCTGAACATCTGAGTCATTTGAGTTACATTTTCAGTATCAAAACCTGTGATATTTAGAAATTTAAGGGCTCGACAGTTCGCGAACATCGAAATCATATCCCGCACCCTAAAAGTGTCAAAGCCTGAAGCATCCAACGAAGACAATGAGGAGCATCCAGAGAACATATTCGACATATTGGTCACTTTGGAAGTATCAAAACCCTGCAGGTCAATAGATTCAAGTCTGTCGCTATATATGCTGTTAAACAGTCCAGAACAATTCATTGGAGCCTCGACCATGGCCCCATTTTTTGAAGCAAAAACAATGTTTTTAATTCTCTCGCCATATTTCCAGCTACCCCATGGAGTGTCTAAGCTGCTTCCTTCTCTGCCCTTTCCTGGATGCACCGTGAGCGTGCCATCTGCCGACAGCTCCCACGGACACGTTCCCCATATGCCACTTGCAATGTTGCCTGCTTGCGCGGAGAGAGTGGCAGATTCATCAAAAGACCGAGTATCGTCACCAGACATGGCAAGCGCACTCGTCGGGAGAAGCGCAAGAGTCAATGAAATAGAGAAAAGCAGAGGCAGAATTCGCTTCATGGAGACTCCCTTCGTTGGGACTGTTCTCCCAGCATACGGTGCATCGCGTGGCATAGATACCCCCCCCCCATCGCTAACGGAGGAAAGGATTCCAGCAGCGGCAAAATGGGGCAAGCTCCCCTGGGCGCTTGCCCCACTAACTTGCCACGTTCCCGTTGCTTGAAGTCGCGCTGAGCGGGGCGTATACTGGGAAACCCGCTTGAGCGGGCATGTTCTTTGAAAAGGGTTTGAAACTGGGGGTGACTGGTTTCGACAGGATAGTTTGAGCGAAGGGCAGCAGGCCGTGGTCTCCTCGCCACGTTAAACAGGGGTAAAGCCAATTAACTGGCAAAGTTGTTTCTTTCAAGGGTGCGCAGGCTCAGCCTGTCGCCCTGGCTGCCTAATTTAGGTTCAGCCCTCCCAACCAGTTGCTAAAGCTCTGGCATCTGCACGGGATCATTTTAAGGAGCTTGCTCCCGGGGACGTAGTCGGTATGCCCCGGGCTAAGATCGAACCGGCAGGAAGATGGCGCGTTTGTCGGTGTACCAGCCAGCTTCCTATTTGAACATCGACTGAGCTTGGAGACACCTTTCGCAGGATTATCGTGGACCGGAGTTCGATTCTCCGCACCTCCACCAATCGCAATCGATGCGGCAAGCTGCGGTTCCGCCCGTGGCTTGCCGTCGTTTTCTGGCCCAAGTCACAGCATCGTCACGGGAGGATTGCCGTGCCCGAGAAGGAAGGCAGCCGTTTCCACGCCTTTTCCGAACCTCTTCGGGAGGGCATCATTCTCGCACGCCCCAACCGCTTCATCATGGACGTGGAGCTGGATGACGAGGAGCTGCGCTGCCATTGCCCCGTGGTCTCGCGCATCGGCGGCCTGGACCTGGCCGGCAGGCCCTGCCTCGTCTCGGACAGCCATAATCCCAAGCGCAAGTTCGTCCACACCGTCGAGGCGTTCTCGCTGGCACGGCCCGACGATGACGCCAAGCCCTGGATCGGCATCAACCAGAACGCCTCCAATCGCCACGTGGAGCATTTCCTGGAGCACGACGCCCTGGCCGAGGTCACGGGCCCGGTGCAAACCCTGCGTCGCGAGGTCTCGCTCGGTGACTCGCGCCTGGACTTCCTCGTCAACGACGAGCTGTACCTCGAAGTCAAGACGCCGCTCGTGCAGATTCAGGCCGACGTGCCCGATTACGTGCCGCACCTGCCGGAGGCTCCCTTCAACTCCACGGACCGCGCCATGCGCCACTTGCGCGAGCTCGCCGCAAGCCTCGAAGACCACGAGCGGGCGGTCATCCTGTACTGCCTCTACTACGACAACTTCGGCTTTCGCTACTACCACGGCACCACCTACGATGAGGTGATGGACACCGTGGACGCCTGTTCCAGGGCCGGTGTCGAGCTCTGGCAGGCCGACTTCGAGGTGAGTCCTGCGGGTGTGGAGTTCAAGAGTGCGCACCCCATGGAGGAGTGGTAGCGCGGCGGCGAAACTGGGACAATGGAACGAAACGCTTATTCCCTAGAAAGGCAAGCCCCATGGCATACGAATCCCGTGACGAAATCGAAGAGCGCTATCGCTGGGACCTCTCCAGCATCTATGCGGATGACGATGCGTTTCTCGCAGCGCTCGAGGAAGCGAAGGGCTATGCGTCCAAGCTTGCGGCCTATCGCGGCAAGGTCTCGCAATCGGCTGATGAGCTGCTCGCTTATCTGCGCCTGAGCGACGAGGCCAGCGTCGAGCTCGGCAAGCTCGTGAACTACGCGCAGCGCAAGCTCGACGAGGACACGCGCAACGCCACCTATCAGGACTATTCCGCGCAGGTCATATCCGTCTACACGGATGTCTCGAGTGCCACGAGCTGGTTCGCGCCCGAACTGCTCAAGCTCGACGATGCGCAGATGGAGCAGTTCTACGCCGCCTGTCCCGAGCTCGAGCTGTACCGTCGCGCCCTGGATGTGGTCTTTCGCCAGCGCGGTCACATTCTGGGCGATGCCGAGGAAGAGTTGCTTGCCCGTTCGCAGGACATGGCCATGCAACCCGAGCACATCTTCTCGCTCTTCAACGACGCCGACCTCAGGTTCGAGGACGCCGTCGATTCCAGGGGCGAGATGCATCCCGTCACCCACGGTAGTTACGTGCCACTCATGATGTCGGACGACCGCGAGCTGCGCCGCAGCGCCTACATGTCCCTGTACGCGGCCTACGAGCAGTTCCGCAACACGGCTGCCGCAACGCTCGGCGCACAGGCCAAGCAGCTCAAGTTCTATGCGGACGCGCGCAAGTACCCAAGCTCGCTTGACTATTGCCTCGACCAGAACGAGGTGCCCACCGAGGTCTACACCAACCTCATTGCCTGCGTGCACGAGCACTTCGCCCCCATGCACAAGTACGTCGAGCTGCGCAAGCAGGTGCTCGGCGTCGACGAGCTGCACTTCTACGATCTCTACGTGCCCATCGTGGAAGACGTCGACATGCAGTTCACCTACGAAGAGGCGTGCGAGCTCATACTCGAGGCGCTCGAACCCCTGGGTGAGGACTACCTGCAGATCGTGCGCGAGGGTCTGTCCCAGCGGTGGATCGACGTGTACGAGACGCCCGGCAAGCGCAGCGGCGCCTATTCCGCCGGCGGCTTTGGCATGCATCCGGTCATCCTCATGAACTTCCAGGGCCAGCTCGATGACGTGTTCACGCTCATCCATGAGATGGGCCATTCCATCCACACCTACCTGAGCTGCAAGACCCAGCCAGCCGTCTATTCCGATTACGTGATCTTCGTTGCCGAGGTCGCCTCCACCGTCAACGAGGCCCTGCTCACGCAGCATCTGCTCAAGACGAGGACGGACCCGCGCGAGCGCGCCTACGTCCTCAACCACTTCCTCGAGCAGTTCAAGGGAACGCTGTACCGCCAGACGATGTTCGCCGAGTTCGAGCTTGCCTTCAACGAGATCGCCGCCCGTGGCGAGGGCATCACCGCCGAGGCGCTCGGCACGATATACCGCGAACTCAACGCGAGCTACTATGGCCCCGACATCGTCGTGGACGACCAGATCGCGGTCGAGTGGGCCCGCATCCCGCACTTCTATTACCAATACTACGTCTACCAATACGCGACGGGTTTTTCCGCGGCCATCGCCCTCTCGAACCGCATCCTGGACGAGGGCGCGCCCGCCGTGGCCGACTATCTCGGCTTCCTTTCGGGCGGGTCGAGCAAGACGCCCATCGAATTGCTCAAGGGGGCCGGCGTCGACATGACCACGCCCGAACCGACCGCCAACGCCCTGGCCTATTTCGACGAGCTCATCGACGAGCTGGCCGATGCGCTAAGATAGCGAAGCTATGAACAACGCTCCTATCGGCATATTCGATTCCGGCTTTGGCGGCCTCACCGTCGCGCGCGCCATTCACGAGCGCCTGCCGAAGGAATCGCTCATCTTCTTCGGCGACACCGCCCGCTGTCCCTATGGCCCGCGCGACCTGCGCGAAGTGCGCGGCTTCGTGCACCAGATAGGCACCTGGCTTTCCAAGCACGACGTCAAGCTCATCGTCATCGCCTGCAATACGGCGACGGCGGCCGGGCTGGCGCTTGCGCAGATGGAGTTCGACGTGCCGGTCATCGGCGTGGTCGAGCCGGGGGCGCGCGGTGCCGTGCGCATGACGCGCAACCGCCGCGTGGGCGTCATCGCCACGCAGGCCACCATCGACTCGGGCATTTACCCGGACACGATTCGCAACCTCGACGCAGGCGTGACCGCGTTCTCGTCGGCAACCCCGCTCTTCGTCGAAATCGTCGAGGACGGCATTCGCCGCTCCAACAGCCCCATCGAACGTCTCACCGCCGAGGCAAGCGATGTGTACTTGCGTCCGGCGTTCCAGACGATCGCGCGCGATTACCTCGACCCCATCAAGAAGGCCGGCGTCGACACGCTCGTCCTGGGCTGCACGCACTATCCCGTGCTCGCCCCGCTCATCCAGCAGGCCGTGGGCGAGGATGTCTCGATCATCTCGTCGTCCGAGGAGGCGGCCAAGGAGGTCGTCGAGACGCTCACCTATCGCAGGCATTTGGCTGACGGCTCGGTGCCGCAGTCAAGCAGCTTCTACACGACGGGTAAGGACCTGGATGACTTCCGCAACATCGGCGGTCACATCCTCGGCTACCCCATCGAAGACCTCACGTACGTGGACGTTCAGGACCTCTAGGCAGGAGAAATCATGACAGTCAACATCGGTTTGGGACGCTCCTACGGGCGCGGTCCCGAGGAGAAGCGCCCTACCACGATCACGCGGCACTTCCTCGACAACGTTCCCGGCTCGTGCCTCATCGAGACGGGTGCCACCAAGGTACTGTGCGCGGTGAGCATCGAAGAGCGCGTCAAGGCGTGGCGCAAGGGTGCGGGCGCCGGCTGGATCACCGCGGAATACGCGATGTTGCCCGCCTCCACGGCCAAGCGCACCTCGCGCGAGCACCTGACGCGCAAGGGGCGCAGCATGGAGATCGAACGCCTCATCGGGCGCAGTCTGCGCTCCGCGGTCGACATGACCGGGCTGGGCGGCGAGGTCACCTTCACGGTGGACTGCGACGTACTGCAGGCTGACGGCGGCACGCGCACGGCGGCCATCACGGGGGCCTGGGTCGCGCTGCACGACGCGCTCGAGATGTGGCAAAACGCCGGCAAGATCAAGGCGAGCCCCATCATCGACCAGGTTGCGGCCATCAGCGTCGGTCAGGTGGACGGACGCATCCTGCTCGATCTCGACTACCAGGAGGACTCCCGCGCCGAGGTTGACCTCAACCTCATCATGAACGGACACGGCGAGATCATCGAGGTTCAGGGCACGGGCGAGCAATGCTCCTTTGACCGCGCCAAGCTCAACAAGATGCTCGACGTCGCGACCATAGGTATCGACGAATTGCTCGCCGAGCAGCTCCGTTCTATAGACGAGGAGTAGCCATGGCTGCCAAAAAAGTCGTCATCGCGACGAACAACGCCCATAAGCTCGAGGAGATATCGCGCATGCTCAGTCCCGTGACGGGCTGGGAGTTCGTGAGCCTCAAGGACTGCGGAAGCTTTCCCGAACCGGTGGAGGATGCCGACGACTTCGAGGGTAACGCCCGTATCAAGGCGCTGGCCGCCCGTGACAACACGGGGCTTCCCGCCCTTGCCGATGACAGCGGCCTGGTCGTCGATGCGCTCGATGGCGCACCCGGCGTGTTCTCGAGCCGCTTTGCCGGCGAGGACGCCACCGACGCCGACAACAACGCCAAGCTGCTCGAGCTTCTGGCCGATGTGCCCGATGCCGAGCGCACGGCGCGCTTCGTCTGCACGCTCGTCTTCGTCGACACCGATGGCTCCGAAATCGTGGCCCACGGCAGCTGCGAGGGAAAGATTGGCTACGAGGAGCGCGGGGCCAACGGCTTTGGCTACGACCCGCTCTTCGTGAGCGACGATTTCGACGGGCTGACCACAGCCGAAGTGCCCGCCGAGCAGAAGGACGCCATCTCCCATCGCGGCGAGGCCCTGCGTGCCTTCATTCGCGAGTTCGAGGGCTAGCGTTTCCCCTGTCATTTCGAGCGGAATGAACGAAGGGGCACCCCCCCCCTGTCATTTCGAGCGAAGCGAACGAAGTGAGCGAAGTCGAGAGACCTCGCGATAATCTGCTCAGTGGCCCAGGTATATCGGTGCGAACAGAAGGCTGCCCGGATCGTCCACCTGCACACCGCCGATGTACATGTTGCCTTCCGTGTAGAGGCTCGTGAGGAATACGCGCCAGTCCATGCCGGATGCCATAAAGCCGATGGCCACGCAGGCAGCGCCAGCAACGGCAAGGCCAGTGCATGCCCTGAAGAAGCCGCGGTACTTCGAGGGAGGCTTCGGCGCCGTTTCGACAGGCGCGGCCGCGTCTTCATCCTCATCTCCAAACAGCTTCTCGTCATTCGATGCATCGCGGTGTCTGCGCATGCGGACCTTGATGTTTCGCTTCTGCCAAGACAGGAACGCACGGGTCAGCTTCAACGCGCCTCGAAGCGTCCACATGCCCGCTCCGAAACCAAACAGGCCATAACCGATGTTGACGATGGCATAGGGGAAGTAGCCTAGCTGCAAGCCCCAGATGACGAAGAGGAACGCCATCGGTGCGACTGCCACAAGCGCCGCTCCGATTATCCAGACGCAGGCAATGAGCACCCAGACAATTACATAAGCGGCGAGGATTACGATCGCGGCAGTGAGGACGAACGCGAAGGCGACGACGAGGAGCGAAAGCCACAGCGGCGAGGTGACGATAACCGCGACCCATTCCAATACGGAAAGCTTCCGTTGCCTCAGCCGGTCGATAAATCGTCCACGACTGGAATTTGCTCCGCCATCATCGTGATAGGTATCACTGGAAATGCCGCTGCTCTTGGTCACCGTAAGCGAGAAGATCGTCTCTTCGTTAGTCGGACGGTCGCTCAGGATTGCCTGTGCCGCCTCCTCGGGCGTGGGAAGCGATGCCACCGCATCGGCTTCACTTGCACCGTCGTCTATGCGGTCGGCCAGCGTTTCCATGTAGAAGGACACGGCTTCTTCCCGCTCCTTGCTCGGCAGTTCCTCCAGAAGCTTTGTCAGCCGGGCTTCGTATTCCTCGATGTTCATTTCATCCTCCAAGTAGCTCACGTCATCGCAGCTAGGTCTTCATATCTGGTCTATTTGCCAAGTGCCTCGGCGACGTAATCGAGCACCGCACATATCTCCTGCCGCGAATCGAGAAACTCCGTCAGCGTTTCGCGCCCCTCGTCGGTGAGCGAGTAGTACTTGCGCAGGCGTCCGTTGTGCTCGGCCTTGCGCACCGTGATGAGCCCCTTTGTCTCTAACCGTTTGAGCAGGGGATAGAGAGTCGATTCGCTCATGCCAAGCGAATCGGGCACGTCCTTGATGATTTGGTATCCGTACGATTCGCCGTTGGCCATGCTGGCGAGCACGCACGCATCCAAGAACCCGCGTTTCATTTGAGCATCCATCATACCTCCTGTTGCATAATACTATGCAACACATAGCATCATGTCAAACAGAGACGGAAGACAGTGGCCTGTCAGGCAAGCTTCTGCTTCATTCTGCAGGTCAGAGGGAGGGAGGGAGAATTTCTACTGCTCTTCGAGCCCGAGGACGATCAGCACATGGGCGAGCACTTCCGAAACAGTCTCGTCATCGACAGCGCCGACGAGCTCGACCGAGTTGACGCGCCAGGGGCTGAGCTCGATGCGCTCATCGTCGCTGGGCGTAGCTACGAAGGCATTGGCTGGTATGGCACATAGCAAGAGGAGCTCGGTATGCCGGAAGCGTGGCAGAATAGGCAGGCACAGGCCGGCAATCTTGTCATCTGCGGCATGTTGGACGACCACTGGCCGTTGAACTTGCCATTTGGCGGCCAGGGCCGGCAGTTTTTGCCAGCGCGACAACAACGGCTTTGGCCCCGATCTGCTTTTCGCAGCAAGACCCCACGTGCCTTCATTCGCACATTCGCGAGATAAATTCTCGTACGACGAAGAACTGCCTTATTTTGCAAGTTAGTGGTTCTTCGCCTTCATCGACCGAGCGATTTCGCGCTTGGCGTCGCGCTCCTTGATGGACGCGCGTTTGTCGTAGAGTTTCTTGCCCTTGCAGACGCCGACCTCGACCTTCATGCGGCCCTCTTCGGTGAAGTACATGGAGAGCGGGATGAGCGAGTAGCCCTGTTGGGCGGCCTCCTGTTCGAGCTTGAGTATCTCCTTCTTGTGCAGGAGCAGCTTGCGACGGCGTTCGGGCTCGACGTTGAAGATGGAGCCGTTGCTGTACGGGGCGATGTGCACGCCGTTGAGCCATGCCTCGCCCTTGCGGATGGTGATGAAGCAATCGCGTAGCTGTGCCGAGTTCTCGCGCAGCGAGCGCACCTCGGTGCCCGTGAGCACGATGCCCGCCTCGACGCGGTCCTCGACGAAGTAGTCGTGTAGTGCCTTGCGGTTCTTGGCGATGTATGTGCGTTCCTTCTTCACGTGGCTTTCCGCTCGTCGGCTTTATCGGTAGTCCGATAATTTACAGCCCAATAATTATCGGCAGTCCAATAAACCATTCTAGTGCACTTGTTCCCCGTTTACGGCCCAAATCCGCCCGTAAATTGTTTGTGGAACGTTTTGTCTTTGTAACAGAATGAGGTTTCTCTATAGTAGGTTCGGTGTCATAGCTTCGCTGCGATTTCGTGTGAGGGGCACGCGTGGCGAGTTGATTGGAAGATGGAGGTATCTATGCAAGATTCGTTTATCGAGTCGCTTGAGTCGCGTGGTTTGACACGTCGCGCCTTTCTCGGCTTCTGTGGCACGATTGCAGCTGCAATCGGCATTGAAGGCGTGACGGCTGCTGACGTTGCTGAAGCCATCGAGAGCAACTCCCTCATCGGTACGAATGGAGGTTTGGGCGAAGGCGCTCTCGCACCGGTCATCTGGATGGAGCTTGGCTCCTGCACCGGTTGCACCGAGTCCTTTGCGCAGGCTGACAATCCCGATCCGGCTACGCTGATCCTCGAGTATCTCGCGCTCAACTACGCCGAGACCCTCTCCGCCGCCGCCGGCTACTCCCTCGAGGAGGCCCGCGAGGAGACCATCGAGGCCGCCAAGGGCAAGTACGTCGTCGTCATCGAGGGCGCCGTCATGACCCGCTACGATGGCGAGATCCTGCGCATCGCGGGTGCCCCCACCTGCGCTCCGCACGAGAGCCACCTGCTCCACACCTGCAAGGACGCAGCCGTCGTCATCGCCGCAGGCTCCTGCGCCGTCGACGGTGGATTCTGCGCGGCATACCCCAACCCGGGTGATGCCGAGGGTATCCAGAAGTACCTCAAGGACAATGGCGTGTCGACTCCCGTCGTCAACCTTCCCTCTTGTCCCGTCAACCCCGCCAACCTCGTCGCGGTCATCGTCCAGTACCTGCTGCTGGGCCCCGAGTCCGTCGTCGCCGGCCTCAACGAGTTCAACATGCCGGCCGCCATGTACGGCGAGACCATCCATGACAACTGCGAGCGTCGCGGCCACTTCGAGAACGGCGAGTTCGTCTACGAGTTCGGCAGCGAGGAAGAGGCCAAGGGCTACTGCCTGTACGCCCTGGGTTGCAAGGGTCCGCAGACCAAGGCCAACTGCCCGCAGGTCCGCTGGAACCGCCGCGTGAGCTGGTGCGTCGCCTCTGGCGCTCCCTGCATCGGCTGCTGCAACGGCGACCCGCGCACCACGGTCCGCAACTGGATCGACGTCGACTCCCCGTTCCTGGGCCGTCTCAAGACCCTCAGGCTCGGCGACATCGCGTTCCAGCCGACCCCCGTCGCGCTCGGCGTCACCGGTCTTCTGACCGCCGCACTCGTCGTCCACGGCATTGGCATGAAGGCCACGGGCCGTACCAAGGGCGGTGCTCCGTTCGAGAAGGAGCGCGAGTGGGATGCCAAGCACGGCAAGAAGGAGCCCTCCACCGTACCTGTCGTCGAAGAGCAGGTCGTCGTTGATTTCGAGGAGGGTAAGTAAACATGGCTAAGCATTCTATTATCGATCCGGTTGACCGCATCGAGGGCCATCTGCGCGTCGAGATGGAGGTCGAGAACGGCGTCGTGACCGACGCATGGGTCTCCGGCGGTCTGTTCCGCGGCCTCGAGCTCATCGCCGAGGGTCGCGATCCCTATGACGCGGCCATGCTCGCCCAGCGCGTCTGCGGCGTCTGCCCCGTCTCGCACTGCCATACCTCCGTCTTCGCGGCCGAGGAAGCCTATGGCATCCAGATTCCCGAGGGCGGTCGCCTGGTCCGCAACCTCATCGAGGGCGCGCAGTTCATGCACAGCCACATCCTGTGGTTCTACCAGCTGAGCGCACTCGACTATGTCAACCCCCTGCACGCGCTCGAGGCTGACATCAACAAGACCTACGCCCTGTGCGAGACCCTGGGCCTTGCCCAGACCGACTTCGCCGCGCTCAAAGACCGTCTTGCCAAGTTCGCCCAGAACGGCCAGTACTCCTGGCTGTCCGGCGGCTGGTTCATGGACGGCCTGGCCCCCGAGGCCTACAAGCTTCCGGCCGAGGTCGACCTCATCGCCACGGCTCACTACATCGAGGCCATCGACATGCAGGCCACGGCCGACGAGATCTCCGCGATCATCGGTGGCAAGATGCCGCACGTTCAGACCTCGATCCCCGGCGGCACCGCCTGGTATCCGAGCGTCGAGAAGCTCGATGACATCCTGTTCCGCGCCACGAAGCTCAAGGAATGGGTCGACAACGTCATGATTCCCGACGCCATCGCCATCGCGAGCGTCTACCTCAACGACGTTGCCACCATCGGCAACAACAAGCACGGCAACTTCATGGCCTACGGTGTCTTCGACCGTCCCTCGCGCGAGCTCGACGACCGCTTCTTCCCCGCGGGCATCGTCCGCATGGGCAGCGGCGCACCCGTCCTCGAGCAGTTCGATGGCGCCTACATCACCGAGGGCACGACCCACGCCTACTACAAGGACAGCGGCGAGCCGCTGCATCCCACGGTCGGCGTGACCGAGCGTCCCGAGAAGTTCCCCGGCTACTACAAGGATGCCGCCGCCGAGATCGTCAACGACAAGTACACCTGGTCCAAGGCTCCGCGCTACGACGGCGAGCCCATGGAGGTCGGCCCGCTTGCCCGCGTGCTCGTCTCTTACATGAGCGGTAACCCCGAGATCGTCGCCGGCGTCAATGCCGTCCTCACGGGCCTCAAGCTTCCCGTCGACGCAAGCAGCGTCATGGCCCTCAACTCCGCGCTCGGCCGTCTGGCCGCCCGCCCCATCGAGGCTTCCGCCGTCGCCGGCTACATGATCGACTGGTGCGGCGAACTCGTCGAGCTCCTCGGCCTCATCGAGGCCGGTGCCGTCGAGGGTAACCCCTGGTTCGCCGAGCGTGTCCGCGACACGGGCCTGGGCGAGGGCTTCTGGGAGGCACCGCGTGGCGCCCTCTACCACACCGAGACGCTCGCCGGCAACACCATCACGCACTACCAGGAGGTCGTCCCCACCACGTGGAACATCTCCCCGCGTGACGAGCATGGCGTGCCCGGCACCATCGAGCAGGGCCTCATCGGTACGCCCGTCGCCAACATCGAGGCTCCCATCAACGCCCTGCGCATCGTCCACGGCTACGATCCCTGCGTCGCCTGCGCGGTGCACATCGTCGAGCCCAAGACGGGCCGTGAGTTTAAGATGCACACGAGTCCTTGGGGAGGTCGATAATCATGGCACATCTCGTACACTATCCTGAGGCGCATCCGTTCGTCTTCCGTTTCACCCACTGGGTCAACCTCATCTGCATGCTTCTCCTTATCCTCTCGGGTATCGAGATTCACTATCCGGTTGTTCCCTACCTGATGGGTGTGGCCCGCGGCGTGCACATGTTCTGCGCGTTCGTGATCCTCATCAACCTCATCTTCCGTATCGTCGCCGCTGGCTTCATCAAGTCCGCCCCGGCCTACGGCACCCGTGAGACCAAGCTGGACATGTACACGTTCTTCCCGCAGAAGGACAACCGTCACCAGCTCTGGCCGTGGATCAAGTACTACCTCTTCTTCAAGAAGGAGCACCCTCTGGGTGGCAAGTACGGCGTTCCGCAGAAGCTGTCCTACCTGCTCATCGCAGTGGCCATCCTCTTCATGGGCTACACGGGCTTCTGCCTGTGGGCACCGACGATGAACATCCCGTTCTTCGCCGGCTTCACCACCCTCGTCGGTGGTCTGATGAAGGTGCGCGTCATTCACTACTTCATGATGTTCTTCTTCATCTGCTTCACGCTCATCCACATCTACCTCGCCAACATCGAGGGCATCGATCCGACCAAGGTCATGCTGCTTGGCACCAAGCCGCATGGTGGTCTGACCTACAGCCTGGAGACCCACAACATCTCCGGCTACGACCCGATGGACGAGGAGATCATCGTCATGGAGGACAAGGTGGTCCTTGAGAAGGACTAGTTTCCTCTCGCCATACGATGCCTGGAGGGCCCGCGGAAATCCGCGGGCCCTCTTTTTATGGGGCTTCGATA
>CATLBX010000019.1 GCA_949879855.1 uncultured Coriobacteriia bacterium | reverse complement strand
CGTTGTCGATTTGGGCGCCTGTCGCGATGACGCTCGTCCCGTGCGTCATCGTAGTCCCGTCGGCTCGAGCGTGTGTCACGCGGGCGCATGGCATCATGCTCACGTCTCTCATTGCGCATGTCATCACGCTGCCGGGTACGTGAACTCGGACGTTGGCCGGGACGTGGGGAATCATGACGAGAGCCCTGCTCGTCGCGTTGGCGGGCGCGGGGCGCGTCGTCGCGGCGCTGACGATTCGGACGGCCTTCTGACCTGCCGGAGCGCCTCTCATCGCGTTGCGCCGAAGCGTGGCGAGCGTAGCGCTCCGACGAGCGGGAGTAACGACTCGACCCGCTGCCGGCACGGCGTTCGCTCCGTTCGGGGGCATCACGGCGGGGGCGCTTCTCGCGATCGAACCCATCGTCATATTGTCCGCGCTCGTACGTCATTCGGTGATCACCACCTGATAGAAACCAGGGGAATCGAAATCGAGCGTTTTGAACTCGTATCCCAGGGCGCGCAGGCCGTCGATGATTTCGGGAAGCGCCTCGGTCGTCGTGTTCTTGCCGGGGTTGTCGTGCATGAGCACGCAGATAGGAGAATCCGTCTTCGCGAAGAACTCCGCCTCGCTCAGCACGTTGCTTACGATGCGGTCCTTGGGGGTCGACCCGTTCACGAACTGTGAGGGCTCGCTGTCGCCGGCAAGCACGTTCCAGTCGAAGTACTGGTAGCCGCGCTCGAGCATGGCACGGGGCAGCGCCTTGCCGATGGCAGGATCGTAGTAGCCGATCGTGAGGCTTCCGCCCGCAAAGCGCGTGATCTTGATCTCGTGACCCACGGCGGCTTCGAGCTTCTCCTTGGCCTTGTCGAAGTCGCTCGTGAAGTAGTTGTCGACGCCGCCCTTGTAGTAGCTGTACGAGTCGTCCTGGTCCCAGTCGTGAATGCCGACTACCGAACCCTGCTTCTCGATGTCCTTGCAAAGATCGAGGTTGAGGTAGGTGTAGAGCTCGTCGTTTGCCAGGCAGAACCACGTCGCCACGGCGCCCTTCTGCTTGAGGATTTCGAGGTTCTTGGGCGTGAGCGCATCGCAGGGGCCATCGTCGAAGGTGAGGTAGGCCACCTTGCCGCCCTTGTCGCCAAAGAGCGAGAGGCGGCCCTGCGCGTTTCGCCAGGCGATGTAAGTGTCGGTCCGCTGTTGCTCGAGCGATTCGTTTTGCTCGGTCGCCGCGGCAACGTCGGCTTCGGCCTGCTTGAGCTCGTCGCCCGATTTGGCATAGCTCGACTCGACATGCGAGATGTAGAACTGCTGGGCGATTGCTCCGATGAAGAGAACGACACAGGCGATGATGAGTATGCGGAATATGTTATTGCTCGTTTGCATGGGGGCTATTATCGCATAAAGGCAGGGCAATACCCCTTCCCGCTCGCGGGAAATGCGCTATAATCCTTACCCGCGCGCCATGGCGCGCCGCGTTTTGTGGGGATGTAGCTCAGCTGGGAGAGCATCACGTTCGCAACGTGGGGGCCGAGGGTTCGAATCCCTTCATCTCCACCACAGACCTTTAGCCCGCTCCGGCGGGCTTTTTTCGTAAGCCCACGTTCGATTTGCAGCGGCGGTCATTGCCGCTGCAAATCAGGTGGGGGCCGAGGGTTCGAATCCCTTCATCTCCACCACAGACCTTTAGCCCGCTCCGGCGGGCTTTTTTCGTTTAAAGTGCTGTTCCCTTTGTGGGAACGAAAAAATCATCGCGTAACGCGCCTTCGTGTTCGAGCAGGCGTACCTTCTTGTCGATGCCGCCCGCATAGCCGGTGAGGCTCCCATTGCTTCCCACGACGCGATGGCAGGGGATGATGATGGAGATGGGGTTGTGCCCCACGGCGCCACCGACGGCCTGGGCCGACATCCTCTCCTTGCCGTCTTCGTGGGCAAGGGTCGTGGCGATGTCGCCATAGGTGCACGTCGAGCCGTAGGGAATTGCGAGCAGCTTGTCCCAGACGCGCTGGCGAAACGTGCTGCCCAAGGGCGCGAGCGGGAGCTCGGCGGGGTCGGGGCGTTGCCCGGCGAAGTAGCGATCGAGCCATGACCTCACCTGCGCGAAAGGCTCTACATCGTCGTTGGGAACCATTTCGTCAACGACGGTAGCGGCGTAGTATTTCTGCCCCTTGAGCCAGAGTCCCACGAGACTTCTCCCGTCGCTGGCAAGCGTGATGGGCCCGAAGGCCTCGCTTTCGTAGGTGGTGGAGTAGATTGGTCCGGTGCTTTTCATGGCTAGTCCTCTTCCTTCGATGGGCTGAGAGAGTTCCAGAGACACAGATTCGCGTAGCTGCGCCAGGGGCGCCATTGCTCGGCCAGCGCCAGACGCTCCTTCGGCGTCGTGTCCGGCAGCGCGTGCTTGATGCCCGCGTCGCCCTCAAGGAAGACGTCGGGGTCGTTGAAGACGCGCAAGGAGATGTAGTCGGCGGTCCACGGACCGATGCCCTTGAGGGCGAGCAGCCTCTCGCGCTGCTCGGCGATTACGGCACCATGGCCGAAGTCGAGTTCTCCTTCATCGAGGGCGCGGGCGATTTCGGCTATGACGCGCGAGCGGGTCTTGATGACGCCGAGTTCGCCAAGACCGTCCTCGATGGAGGGAATGGCCAGGATGTCGCGGCGCGAGGGGAAGGCATGGCTCAACCCTTCCTTGCCGAGCTCGACCGGCGAACCGAAAGTGCGAGCGATGCGAGCGGCGAGCGTGTTGGCGAAGGCGACGGTGACCTGCTGGCCGAGGATGGCGCGCACGGCCGTCTCGAAGGGATCGAAGCATCCGGGAACGCGTGTGCCCTTCTTGGCGGCACCGGGCACCACCTCGTCGAGCGAGGCTATGGCCTCGTGGATTGCGCTCGGGTCGCTGTTAGTGTCGAACATGTGGCGCACGCGCTCGAGCACCTGGGACGTGACGGGCAGAAGCGATTCGCTCATGGTGACGACAAGCGCGTTCTTTTTCTCGTCGTTCTCGACGCGTAGCCATCCGACGTGTTCGGTTCCCTCGTCTTCCAGGCGCACGACGCGCTCGTAGGAGTTCGCGCCCACCCGTTCCACGCCCTCGATCTGGCGCATCCGAAAGAACGAGAGCAGGTCATCGAAGCGATAGGGCGGACGATAACCCAGACGAAAGACGATGCCCTCGTCGGCAGGCCTTCGCTCTGTTTCTTCGTCGTTGAGATCGATCCGTGAGGTGTTTTCCGGTTCCATGGCTTGGCTCCTTGATGGTCTGGGCTCAGCATAGACCATTCCATGATGCAAAGTAGCCGTTTTCGGACATGAAGATGCGACGGCACGAGGTGATACTTGGAGTAATATGGGTCGAGGGGGTCTTTCTCATCACATGCGCGCGGATGCGTTTCCAGCTGCCTTCGCGTGCTGCGTATCATGAGGAGTCGACGTTTGTCGGGGGAAACAAGAAAAGCGATTCTGTGCCTTGTGGGCCTGGGGGCGCTTTGCGCCATGTTCCGGGCGCCGTTTTTCGGGTCCCTCACCGTCGGAATCACGTCGAATTTCTCCGAGTTGCGCGTCGTGTACGATGCCGCCCTCATTCTCCTTGGGTGCGCGATGGCGGTTCTCTCGTTGTGCCGTGGCAGAAAACCCCGCAGGGTCTTGGGAGTAGAGGGGCGGCTTGCTCCGTACGTTATTGGAGGCGTGTTCGCCATGGCGGGCGTGCTTGCCAACAGTGCGGGAAGGGCCCTTGGCGTGACGGCCGACGCCTTCTACGTGATGAGCATCGTTATCCTCTGCATGGGCTTTGCCGCCCTTGTCACCGGATGGTTTCGCGTGCTTGCCGGCATCGCCCGCGATAGGATCGCAACGGTGGTGATGGGCGCTTTCGTGGCAAGCCATGTCTTCGGACTGCTCGACGCCCTGCCTCGCGAATGGGCGTCGACGCTCAGCGTGCTCTATCCGCTTCTTGCGCTCGTTGCGCTCTGCCTGCTTCGCAAGGATTGGGTCACCTCCGCAACGGGCGAGCCGGAGCCGTCTTTCCAGGATTCCTATCTTCGCAAGGTGCAGATATGCGCCATGGCATTGGTGTTTGCCGAGATCTTCTGCGGTGCCTTCCTGCGCAGCAGATGGGCCCATGGCGGGGTCAACTACGTGCCCCATCCCAGGACGATCTATGCCTACCTGGTCTCCGCCGGAATCGGAGTGCTTTTCCTGCTGATTGCCCTACGCTCGAAGTCAACGGCGGAGTGCACCTTGGCCATAGGGAGTATCGGACTCGTCGGCTTCATGGTCTCGACGGTGCTGTTCGCCTTCGTGTCCCCCGTCGTGCTCTCGCCATTCGTGACGGGCCTGTACTCTGCCCTGCTCGTCTATGCGATGGCGCTGATAAGCCTATGGGGGGTTGGATAACGGGCATTCCCCACTCTCGTGCTCGGCGTTCTTCCTTGTGGTGTACGGTCTTGCGTCCGGCATCACGTCCTCGATTATCCCGGCCGTGCTCGCCCATCTCAATTTGACTCCCGCTGACTTTCTGTTTCCCGTGAGTATCGCCGCGGGCATCGCCGTCTCCCTGGGCATGTGTGCCGTGCTTTTCATCATGGTTATCGTCCATCGGCGGGCGTTCCTTGGCAAATTGGAACAGGGCGCCGAGAGAAAGCCTGACGACTTGAAACAGGTACCTTCTCTAGCCGAGCGACATGACCTTGCCATGGACATGCTGGCCGAACGATATGACCTGACCGGGCGCGAGCAGGAGACCGCCTCGCTCATGGCGCGGGGCTACACGGTCAAGCGCGTGGCCGAGGAACTGGTCGTGGCCGAGAGCACCGTCAAGGGCTATGGTAAGAGCATCTACCGCAAGATGGGCATCCATCGCAAAGACGAGCTGATCGCCATGGTCAACGAGGCGAAAAAGCTGACATAAGCCGCCTGCCCGGCCCTTTTGCCACATTACCCACCTTTCGTGGGGAGACAATTATCTGCCCACCTCATACCGTGCATGAAAGCCACGCGCGCCACGAATGCGACTGGGCGCATATTCGCGACGTCGCGGCACGGGCCCTGCGTATCAAACCCGGGGGAGGGAGAAGACGGTGCGTAAGGCAAATCGTTACAAGGAAGGGAGACCTAATGGGTAAACCTAAAGCACATGAGTATGCGCGAAAGGCGTTGGCCTGCTTCATGGCAACGTCCTTGTGCGCGGTGTTCATGGTGCCGTCGGGACTGGCGTTTGCTGATAACGCCGCAGAGGAGACGCAGGCGATGCATCGTCTGTACAACCCCAATTCCGGCGAGCACTTCTACACGGCAAGCGATGTCGAGAAGGACGCTACCGTCGCCGCCGGCTGGAACTACGAGGGCATCGGCTGGCATGCCCCGGTCACGTCCGAGACTCCCGTGTATCGCGTGTATTCGGGCACGGACCATCACTACACGATGTCCGAGTTCGAGCGCGACAGCCTCGTGCAGGCCGGCTGGACCGACGAGGGCATCAGCTTCTATTCCGACGACCAGGAGCGTGTGCCCCTCTACAGGCAGTTCAACCCCAACGTGGACCCCAACGCAGCGACGAACAACGCCGGTTCCCACAACTACACCACCAGCCTCGATGAGCATAGCAGGCTCGTGAGCATTGGCTGGAACGACGAGGGCATCGGTTGGTACGCCGTACGTGGCGCCAGCGACGCTCCCGCGCCGGCCGACCCGTTCAACACGGGTACGGTTGACGTGAGCAAGGCGTGCATCGGCCAGGACACGCCGGGCCTTGCCACGCTCGACGAGGCGACTGCCTATAACGTGATCAAACTCACCGATGCCGACAAGTCGACCGCCGTCACCGTGAGCCAGGAGACCATCCCGTATCTCCACACCAGCGACTACGGCAAGCCCGTCGACCTGCAGATCGAGCTGCTGACGCCGTCCACGGCGAAGAACGGCGAGACGCCGCTCGTCGTCTGGATTAACGGAGGCGGCTTCACCAACTCCGATGCCGCCAGCAACCTCGAGACGCGCCTTGCGCTGGCCAAGGGCGGTTACGTCGTTGCCTCCGTGCAGCATCGCACGAGCGCGGTGTCGAACTTCCCGGCCCCGCTCCAGGACATCAAGGCGGCCATTCGCTTCCTCAAGGCTGGTGCGAAGAACGAGGCGACCAAGTACAAGTTTGACCCGAACAAGGTCGCTGCTGCCGGTAACTCCTCCGGTGGCTATTACGCGACTATGATTGGTGTCACGAGCAACGTGAAAGAGATTTCCTATCCCAACAAGCAGGGTGACGTTGTTCCGACCAAGCTCGACGTGGGAGCGAATCTCGATCAGTCCTCCGCCGTCAACGCGGTCATTGACTTCTACGGCGTCTCCGACCTCACCATCATCGGCGCGGGCCTGTCCCAGGAGCTCCAGGACAGCCACAAGTCGGCTGCCACCACCGAGGCGCTCCTGCTCAACGGCGCTGCTGCCGCCCAGAAGGGTGTCGGCGTGTTCGATGACTCCATGATCGCCAAGGTCTCCGCGGCAAGCCCGCTGAGCTACATCGACGGCAACACGGTACCGTTCCTCATGTTCCACGGCACGGCTGACACGCTCGTGTCTCCCGTCGCGTCCAAGATGCTTCAGAAGCGCCTGGATGCCGCTGGCGTGCACACCGAGCGCTACGTCATCGAGGGTGCCGGCCATGGTGGCAAGCAGTTCGAGCAAGGTGTTTCCATGGAGCGCGCCCTCAAGTTCCTGAACACTTACGCGAATACGCCGGTTTCCGACGTTGCGCCCACCGTCGACCTGAGCAAGGGCACCAAGGCCTATGCGGCCGAGGACCTGCCCACGCTCGCCGAGGCCACGGCTGGAGCCGAGCAGGTTGCCACCGATCCCAACCACTGGACCCTGAGCCAGACGCGCGATATCTCCTACAAGACGATTAACGAGAAGGGCACCAACAAGACCCTGAAGATGAACATCATCACGCCTTCCAAGGGCAGGGATGATGGTCCGCGTCCGGTGCTCTACGTCGCCGCCTGCGGTGGCTTCAACAAGTCCAATCCGGATGCCATGTCGTACCTGCGCTATGCCGAGCGTGGCTATGTCGTGGTGGTTGCCGAGATTCGCGTCATCCCCAACACGACCAATCCTGGTCCCCTGCAGGATGCCAAGGCCGGCGTGAGGTGGCTGCGCGCCCATGCGGGCACCTTCAACATCGACCCCAACTGCATCATCGCGAGCGGTTCCTCTGCGGGCGGTTACATGGCGGTCATGATGGGCGTCCTGGGCAACACTACCCAGTTTGATGACAACATCAAGTTCGATGTGGGCGACAATCTTGACCAGAGCTCCGCGGTCCAGGGCGTCATCGACTTGTACGGCGTTTCTGACCTCACCATCATCGGTGCGGGCCTGTCCAACTACGGCGTGCATGACTCGGAGTCCAACACCGAGGCTCTCCTGATCAACGGCACGGCCTTTGGCCAGAATCCGGGCGGCTCGGTCTACAGCAACCTGGACAAGACGGCCAAGTTCAGCCCCTTTACCTACCTGGACGAGGACGATCCGGCGTTCCTGTGCTTCCATGGCACCGCGGACATGTCCGTGTCGCCCGTCTCCACCATGGAGTTGTACAAGCGCTCCAAGGAACTGGGCGCGGCATCCGAGCGTTACTCGATCGAGGGTGCTGCTCATGGCGGTTGGCAGTTCAACACCGATCGCGTGAACAAGATCATCGACGAGTTCATGGACGGTATCGTGGCAGCGAACAAGTAAGCGCCAGTTGCCGTCTTCCTCCCCAAGCGAGGGGGCCGTGGCTTACCGCCGCGGCCCCCTTTGCGTTTGGCAGAAACGTGGGGAAGGGTCCTGGCCATCGGCTATCATGCGAAGCGAGGCTTGGCGACGAAGGGATTGCGGCATGTGCGGAAGATTCAAGATGTTGGATCGCGACCAGCTGCAGCTCGTGATTGAATGCCTCGAGCAAGGTCTGCCGCTCGCACGTGATATCGACCGGCTCGGAGATATGCCCATGGCATATCCGGGCTCCATCGTGCCTGTCATCACGCCGCAGGGCGGCCACTTGGGGCTGCAAGACCTGCGATGGGGCTTCGAGGCGGACTGGCGCAAGGGTCGCGTCTTCAACACGCGCATCGAGACGGCGCTCGGTCCCAACCCTGGCATATGGGAGCGGCCCATGGCGCAGGGACGTTGCATCGTCACGACACCCGCCTTCTTCGAGCCCCATCGCGAGAAGACGCAGCGTGGGCAATCGGGCCGCCAGGTCAAGGCGCAGTACCTCTTCGAGAGTCCGGATGTTACGCCGCTGCTTCTTGCGGCTGTCGAAGCCGACGGCTGCTTCTCCATCGTGACGACCACGCCCAATGCATCGGTTGTGCCCATCCACGACCGCATGCCGCTCGTGCTCACGCAACGCGAGCTGCCCCTGTGGTTCGGGCCGGACTATGCGGTGCTCGCTGACAGGAGCGCAATCGCGCTCACCGCGCAGCCCGAAGAGCCGGATGCGCTCGCGCCGGAGCAGGAGCGCTTGTTCTAGCCCCTACGCAATCCTCTTGCCGGCCTCGTTACCGGGCGTGAGCGAGTAGACCTCCTCGACGTGCAGCCAGCACACGCCCTTGGAGTAGAAGTCATAGCCCATGGAACTCAGGATCTCGTGCACCTGCGCCGCGATGGCCTCATAGCGCTCGCCCTCGTTCTCGTAGGTCACGGTGCCCTTCACCTGGTATCCGTGCGTTTCATCCCATACGGATACGGCCATGCGGGGGTTGGCCTGGATGTTCGCGAGGGTCTTGAGCATGTACTGGTCGGAAATCATGACCGTTTCCTCGTCGCAGGCCTGCTTCATGGACGAACACGAGACGTTTGGCTCTCCATCGGGCGTGCACGTGGCGACGGCGGCAGCATAGACGTTGTTGATCATGTCCATGCAATCACGGGGCATCTTCGTCATGACGATTCTCCTTTGCTTGCGTGACAAAGTGCGTCCGGGTGCGCGCTAAAAAGGGGGTTGATGCACACCCGGACGTGTTTGCCAGCCCTCGAAGTGACGAGGGCTAGTCGACGACGATATCCGTGCAGACAATCGGCGTTCCGCGCTCGATCGTGTCATGCACGGGACAGCGGCTCTCGACGAGCTTGACGAACTCGCGCGCCTGCTCGGGCGTGCCGGAGCACTTGATGTGCGGCGTGATGCGAATCTCGCTGAAGCCGTTGCGCACGTCGGGGTTCATGCCCATGAAGCCGTCGGGATCGACGTCTCCCTCGAGCTCGACGCCGAATTCCTGGACCTCGATGCCCTGGGACGGGGCCAGGTAGAACGCCGCGATTGTCATGCAGCTACCGAGGCTCGCGAGCAAGAGCTCCACGGGATTCATGCCCTCGTCGGTACCGCCCGACTCCACGGGCTCATCGCACACGACCTTGAACTGGCGCACGCTCGTGGTGGTCTTGAGTCCCGTCGCATCCTTGACGGTGCTTGCCATTGCCGTTGTCTTCATGATTGCTTCCCTTCAATCGAAATGGTCTTGCCCGTTAGGCAACGTCGTAGAAACGTAGGTCGGGATCTGCTGCCCATGTGGGCGTGAGGGCGGGGGCCACCTTCTGTGTGAAGAGCTCGCTTTCGAGGTAGGCCTTGGCATGCTCCATGCTGTCAAAACCATGGATGACCTGAACGTCCTTGTCGCGGACGAGCAGTTCCTTCGTAAGCGCGCCCTCGATCTCGTCCAAGAACGGCTGTCTGTACGTGTGATACACCTCTGCGGCAGCAGCCCTGTTTTCGGGATCGATGGTCATGATCGCTTCCAAATACGCCTTTACTTCCATAACGATTCCCAGCCTTTCTTCATGGGTTTCCGGTACCGCACACTTTAGAAAGGTCGCTTATGGAATTCGAGATATGGGGCAAATAATGAGTCACTTATATTTTTCTTAGTGACTGGCAATTTAGCGGGTAGCACGGCAAACTACAAAATGCGGCCGAGGCTTCGTTATGAATGACGAGGCTGCGAAACGATATGGATGCGAGGAGCGACGATGGCACATAAACGCAAACTCGAGAAGGACATACGCTGCCCGCTCGAATACGGCCTGGACGTGTTCGGCGGCCGGTGGAAGTCGCGCATTATCTGCGTGCTCGCCGCGAAGGGGACGTTGCGCTACAGCGAGCTCAGAAACGAGCTCTCGAACATATCGGATGCGGTGCTCTCGAACGAGGTGAAGGAGCTCATCGCATCGGGCATGGTGGCGCGCAAGAGCTATGACGAGATTCCGCCGCGCGTGGAGTATTCGCTGACGGAGAAGGGCGTCTCCGTTGTCCCCATCTTGCAGAACATCTGCCAGTGGGCGGGCCTGTTTACGCGCGAGGTCACCGACGAGGCCCCGACGCACTGCAAGACCTGCGACTACCACGCGCGCAAGGCTTAGTTCTCTAGCACGTCCTGCGTACTGCCTCGCGCCAACCGCGCAGCAACTCGTTGGCGTATGCCGGCCGCATCTGCGGATCGAAGACGCTGTCCGTTGTGCGCATGGCGCGCAGTTCCTCGGTGCCGCTCCAGAATCCGTTGGTAAGCCCCGCCAGGTAGGCCGCGCCCATCGCGGTGGACTCGATGTTGACCGGCCGGTGAATCTGCGTCTGCAGGATGTCGCTCTGGAACTGCATGAGGAAGTCGTTTGCCGAGGCGCCGCCGTCCACGTTGAGCTGCCGGATCTTGAGGCCGGCATCCGCCTGCATGGCCACCGCCAGGTCGTATACCTGGTACGCGAGCGCCTCGAGCGCCGCGCGGGCGATATGCGCACGGCCGGCTCCGCGGGTGAGCCCGTATATGGCGCCGCGGGCGTCGGGTTCCCAGTGTGGGGCGCCCAACCCGGTGAACGCGGGCACGATGTAGACGCCGCTCGTGTCCGGGATGCTCTCGGCGAGCTGCTGGGTTTCGGCGGCGGTCTGCGCGATGCCGAGCTCGTCGACGAGCCATTGGATGAGCGCACCTGCCATGAAGACGCTGCCCTCGAGGGCGTATTCGGTATGGGCCGTGCCCGGTGCCGATGCCGCGATGGTCGTGACGAGTCCGTTTCTCGACGTGACCGGCGTGTCTCCCGTATGGAGCAGCAGGAAGCAGCCCGTGCCGTAGGTGTTCTTTGCCTGCCCGGCCTCGAAGCAGCATTGGCCGAAGAGGGCCGACTGCTGGTCGCCCGCCACGCCGCAGATGGGGATGCCGGCAGGAATGTTGGGATAGTCGGTCACGCCGAAGCAGCTCGCGCTCGGGCGCACCTCGGGCATCATCTGCGCGGGAATGTCGAAGAGCTCGAGGAGTTCGGCATCCCAGCAGCCCTTGCGTATGTCGTAGAGCATGGTGCGGCTCGCGTTGGTGACATCGGTCGCGTGCACCTTGCGGCCCGTGAGGTTCCAGATGAGCCAGCAATCGACGGTGCCGAAGAGCAGGTGTCCCTCTTCGGCCAGCTTGCGTGCGCCATCCACGTTGTCGAGGAGCCATTTGATCTTGCTTGCCGAGAAGTACGCGTCCGGATGCAGGCCGGTGGTGAGCTCGATCCTGTCGCATACGGCAAAGTCCGAGCAGAGCTCCGTGATGATGGGAGCCGTGCGCCTGCATTGCCATACGATGGCGTTTGCGATGGGACGCCCCGTCTCGCGGTCCCACACGATGGTCGTCTCGCGCTGGTTGGTGATGCCGATGCTGTCGATGGAATGAGCGTCCAGGGCATGGGAAGTGAGCAGGTCCGTCAAGGACCCGAGCTGCGAGAAGATGATTTCCTGGGGGTTGTGCTCGACCCAGCCGGGCTGGGGGTATATCTGCTCGAAGCTGCGCTGGACGGAGTCTACCGAGCGGCCTTCGTGGTCGATGAGGACCGAGCGCGACGAGGTCGTGCCCTGGTCGAGCGCTATGACGTATTTGCCGGTCATCAGGCACCTCCGTCCAGATGCTGGTCGAGCCATGCCATGACGTCATCGTAGACGCGCATATGGTCGACCTCGTTCAGAATCTCGTGACGCATACCGTCGTATATCTTTACCTCGACATCTTTCACGCCTGCTTCACGTGCCATGCTGGCGACTTTCCTGACGCCTTCGCCCATGGATCCCACGGGATCTTCGGCGCCGGCGATAAAGAGGAGCGGCAGGCTGTGCGGAATGGCCCGGAAGGTCGCAGGGGCGCACGCTTCCTTGGTGAGTGCCGTGAGCGTCGCATAGCCACCTGCACCAAACGAGAATCCGGACTTCTCGTCGGCAAGGTAGGCGGCGACGTTGTCCTTGTTCGTGGAAATCCAGTCCGCCTTCGTCCCCGCGTCCTTGACGGCCTTGTTGAAGCTATCCACGACCAGGTAGTCCAGGAGCTTGCTCTTGTAATCCTTGCCACGGAGTGCCGCGATGGTGCGAGCGAGCATGCCGCCTGCCTTCGAGGCGATGGGCGGGATGTAGCCCGTGCCGCAAAGCACGGCGCCTGCAAGGCCCTCTCCGTGGCGAGCGATGTAGTCGCGCATGATGTAGCTGCCCATGGAATGGCCGAAGACGAAGTAGGGAAGACCCGCCGGCGTGCGGGCGAGCATGAGCGAGCGCATGCGGTGCACGTCCTCGATGAGGTGGTTTGCGCCCTCATGGGGGTCGAGGCCTCCCCAGAGCACGTTTTCGGAGACGCTGTCGCCATGGGCGAGATGGTCGTAGCCTCCGACGATGAAGCCCTTGCCGACCAGGAAGCGCGCGAAGTCGTCGTAGCGCTCGATGTGCTCGGCCATGCCGTGGGCGATTTGCACGACGCCGCGCGGTGCGGCGTACTCACGATCGCGCCAGATGTAGCCGCGTATGGTCGTCGCGGCGTCGGTACTCGGAAACGAGATGGGTTCCTGCGTGATGGTATGGGCCATGATGCCTCCCAGATGACGTTCGACGTGTGCAATATTATAATCGCGCTATGGACCGAAGACCTCACAAAGCGCGCAGACAAGGCGCAATCGCACGACTGGTGAATCACTGGATCGACCGTCTCATCGGTGCCGTGTCGCGGCGCTCCCTCACCGATCAGGAGGAGCAATACTCCTCCCACCAGACCACGCGTGACTTCATCTTCAACAGCGTCGGCATCGGCGTCTGGGGTGTCGTGTTTCCGCTGCTCACCATCGTCGTCACGCAATGCGTGGGCGTCGACCAGGCGGGCATCTTCTCCCTTGCCTTCGTGACCGGCACCCTGCTCATGATTATCGGCAACTATGGCGTGCGCACCTACCAGGTCTCCGACATCGACGAGGACCACTCCTTTGCCGATTACCAGATTAACCGCATCCTCACCTGCATCCTCATGGTCGTGGCCGGCTACGTCTACTGCTGCATCCGCGGCTACGAATCCGACATGTTCGTCATCTCCATGGGCGTGTACCTGTACCGCATGGTCGATGCTCTCGCCGATGTGTACGAGGGTCGTCTGCAGCAGGTCGACAAGATGTACCTCGCGGGCATTTCGCAGGCGTTCCGAAGCGCCATCGTGCTCATCGTGTTCAGCATCGTGCTTTTCATCACGCGCAACCTGGGCTTTTCGTGTATCGTCATGGCCATCGTCGCGGCCGCGAGCCTCATCGTGCTCACGATTCCGCTTGCCTACATGGAAACGCCCAAGTCGCGACGCTGGGAGACGAAGAGCATCGTCAACCTATTCAAGCGTTGCTTCCCGGTCTTCGTGGCGCTCTTTCTCTACTGTCTCATCGACAACATGCCCAAGTTCATGATGGAAGGACCGCTGTCCTACGACAACCAGCTCTACTTCAACGTGCTCTACTTCCCCGCCCAGGGCATCCTGCTCACGGCAAGCCTGCTCTACAAGCCGCTCCTGCTACGCCTGGCCGCCGCCTGGGACAATCCGGACGACCATCGCACCTTCAACATCATCATGGCCGCTGTCTTCGGTGCCATCATCGTGATCACCGTCGCCAACCTCATCATCATGGGCTGGATTGGCATCCCCATCATGAGTTGGCTGTACAGCACCGACTTCGAGCAGTTCCGCATGCTCATGTACCTCATGATCATCGCGGGTGGCGTGACGGCGGCCATCGACTTCATCTACCAGCTCATCACCGTGCAGCGCCGTCAGAACAGCGTGGTGAAGCTCTACCTCATCACCTTCGCCTTCTCGCTCATCGCCTCTTTCGCGCTCATCAACTCCATCGGGCTCATGGGCGCGGTCATCACCTACCTGGCCGAGATGTGCCTGTTGCTCGTCCTGATCGTGTTGCAGTTCGCGAACATCAGCGTGCGCACGCGCAGGCGAACCAAGAGGCTCGAGGGTCCGTCGAGCCGGTTCTGGGGGTAGGGCATGGCGAGTGCGCAGGCGAAGACCCCCATCTTGCTCATGGTGTCGGGCGGATCGGACTCCACGGCCCTGCTCGAGCTTGTCTGCGCCTATAGAGCGGGCGAAGTCGACGATGATCTTCTCGCGATGCTGGCACGCCAGCTCCCTGCGCCAGATCGCATTGTCCCTTACGTGTTGCACGTGAACCACTTGCTGCGTGGCGAGGATTCCGATGCCGACGAGCGTTTCGTGCGCGAGCTCTGCAACCGGCTCGAGGTGCCATGCGAGGTGCAATGTGTCGACATCGATGCGCTGGCGCGCTCGCGCAAGGGCGGCATGGAGGCGATCGCCCGCGAGGAGCGCTATCGTCTTGCAGGTGCCGCGCTTGGGCGTGCGTGTGCCCAAACGCACGCCGAGGGTGGCCTCATCTGCACGGCGCACACGATTGATGATCGCGTCGAGACCTTCTTCATGCGTGCGCTCGTGGGAACGGGGCCCGGTGGCCTGGCGTCCATTCCGCGTGAGCGGGGCAACCTGCGGCGCCCCCTGCTCGATGCGACGCGCGAGCAGTTGCGCGAGTGGCTGCGGCAGCACCATCCCGGCGTGCCCGATGACGAGTTATGGCGCGAGGACGAGACGAACCTCACGGGCAGCAACTTCCGCAGCCAGGTGCGCCGCGAGCTCATGCCGGTCCTGCGGCAGTTGCGACCGGGCTTCGAGCGCTCGCTCGCGCAGACCATGGACCTCATCGCCGACGAGGACGAGGAGTGCCGCCAGCAGGTCGATTCGCTCGTCTACCGCACGCTCGTCTGGGACGGGAGCGAGGCCCGCATCCCGCGCAGCGCGTTCGAGGGCACAGGTCGCCCCCTCGCGCGACGCATCCTGCGCAGCTGCCTGCTCGTCGTCAATCCCGACGCGCGCCTTGAGGCCATCCAGATTGATCGCGTTCTGGACAGCCTCGATAGCGCGGGGTTCACGACGGAGGTATCGGGCGGCCTGCGCGTGAGCATCGATGATGACATGCTCGTCATCCGCAAGGTGCAGTAGCGGGGGAAACCCCGATTACAGACATCTCGAGCAGGTTCGGTATTTCCGCAACACGGGTTTGCGAAAGGTGTCTGAGCGTGCGTCCTTTGCACGCGAGTTCTTTCGCGGTGTTGCGGAAATACCGAACTGGGTGCGAGAGCCAGTCTGTAATCGGGGTTTCTCCCGCATTAGCACTTGGCTTATCGCACGCTGATACTCGACGCTCCCGGAGCCGAGGCGGTCACTGCCTGAAACGCCTTGGGCGCGACGTAGGAGACGAGCACGTTGCCGCCACTATCCTTTACCTCGATGACGCTTCCGGCGTTGCCGCTCACGCGTTCCATCAGATGTGCTTGTGTGCCGCCGGTGAAGTCCTCGGCCATGCCCGCAGCGCCGATGAGGATGACGTCACCGCCGTTGACCGTGGCGCCGTATTCGTAGTCCAGACCACTGTCGTCGGCGCTCGATGCTCCGCTTACGAGCACGGTGCCGCCGTTGATCTCGATGTAACCGTTGGAGTCGAGGCCGTCGCCGCCGGCATCCACGGTGAGGGTGCCGCCGTTGATTCGGATGAGGTAGGCGTCGTCGATATCGGGCGCGTTTTCCTGTCTGCTGTCTGGCCCGCCAGGCTGCTGCATGCCCTGTCCCTCGACGGGCGATTTGCCCCCGTCTCCTTCGGGACGCTCCGGCCTCGGGCCCTCTGGCGCTTGTTTCGCCTCGCCTTCGGGCATGGCGGGCGGTTCGCCCATGTTGCCTTCGGGCGCGGTCGGAGCCTCACTTGCGGCGTCCGATTCGCTCGTCTCCTTTTCGGCTTCCGCTTGCGATGCGTTCACACCGTCGTCGCTGGAGACGATGGAGCTGTTGCCACCATAGATGTAGATCCTCTCGGCCTCGAAGCCCTCTTCGCTTTGCTGCACGTCAACGGTGCCGTCGGCAACATAGAGCAGGTACTCCGAATGCAGGCCGTCATCGCCGGCGTTGATGGTGATATCACCGCCGCCAATCTTGATGGCTCCGTTGGCGAACGCGCCATCTTCGGCAGAGGCGATATCGATGTTGCCGCCAGTGATGACGACTGCTCCTTGCGAGCTGATCGCATGGTAATAGGCTCCGTTTACGTTGAGAGAGCCCGAGCCGTTGATGGTCAGGTCAGATGCCGTGTAAAGCGCGGCCTGGGCTTCGTCCTCGCCGGCTTCGAGCGCATAGCCGGTGCCGTCGCTCAGTGCGTTTTCCGAGCCGTCGGCTAGCGTGAGGTAAACCGCATCGCCCTTGTTCACCTGTAGCGCTGGGCCGGCATCGTTGTGGATGTTCGCGCCGTCCAGCACGAGCTGGGCGCTCGAATCGTCGTTCGGCAGGTTTACGTCGACGGTGCCGTTGCCGAGTGCACCGCGGATGATGTAGGTTCCCTCTGCGGTGATGCTGACCTTGCTGCCATCTGCATGGGCACCCTCGCCCGTGACTGCTACCGTGTTGCCGGAAAGGTCGATGACCGTAGCCGTCGACTCGTCATAGCTCGCGTCCATGTCGCGCTCGGTGAAGTTGAGCTCGGACTCGATGTTGGCGTACTTCGAGTCTGCCTGCTGGGTGCTTTGCGCAGAGCAACCGGCAAGTCCGGCGACGAGCGCTGCTCCTAGTATCGCGGTGATGATTTTCCTCATGGCGTTATCACGCTCCTTTCATGTTCCATGCGGGGCATGATAGGAGGCGTAACTTGAACAAAGATTGAATTGGCCCATTGTCATTTCGACCGGAGGCGCAAAGCCCGTCACCTCTGTCATTTCGACCGGAGGCGCGTAGCGCCGGAGTGGAGAAATCTCGCTCTTCCGTCGCAGGTTAGGGTCGAGATTTCTCGACTGCGCGGCCTGCGGCCGCTTCGCTCGAAATGACAATAGGGCGCCACCTCGTTCGCTTCGCTCGAAATGACAGGGGAGGCGTTAGCGCGCAAGAGGCAAAGTTGCCGTGAAGGTGATGCGGGCTGCCTGCTTGTCGAGCGTGCTGGCTATGCTACCGCCATGCGCTTCCGTGATGGCACGGGCGATGGCAAGGCCAAGACCATAATGCGTCTCCGCGTTATCTTCGTCGTTGCCCGTGCGTGCCTTGTCCACGCGCGTGAACCGATCGAAGAGCGCTGCCGTGTCCAGATGCTCGATGTCGTCGGGACTCACGGCATTGGACACGCGCAGCCGGGCTGCACGACCTGACCGGTCAAGGGTGACCTCCGCATCCGATTTCGGCACGCCGTAACTCAGGGCATTG
>CATLBX010000018.1 GCA_949879855.1 uncultured Coriobacteriia bacterium | reverse complement strand
GTGCCGCTTTACCGCCAGTACAACCCCAACGCGGTCGCGGGCTCGCACAACTACACCGCCGACGTCGCCGAGAACGACATGCTCGTGTCGGTGGGCTGGAGGGCCGAGGGCATCGGCTGGTACGGGATCGACCCGAACGCGTCCCCGGGCGACTCCCAGCAGGGCACGACGACGCAGCCCGGCGACGCGCAGAAGCCATCCGGATTCGGTGACGCGAACCAGGGCTCGCAGACGACGAAGCCCGAGCAGACGGCATGCAAGCACCAGTGGGAGAATGTCTTCAAGACCGAGCCCTACGTCGTCTCCGAGGCCTACGACTACCAGAACGAGGTATACGTTGCCGACTCATGGCAATGTTCTTGTCTCGAAACCTTCGATTCCCCGGAAAAGCTCAGCGATCATCAGAGTTACTACATCGGGGTGCTCAATGAAAAGGGCCATGGACGCTCGCGCGTGGTTCCCGTCTACGAGTACGAGACCGTCCATGTGCCCGCAGTCATGGGCGAGAGAAACGTGTTCGTTGGGCTTAAATGCACGAAGTGTGGTGAAGAGCGCAAGTAGCCCCTTCTTGTCTGCCACGTGTCATCTGGTATAAAATCGCGTATCGTGACGCATCAACGGCAACTCCTCCACCAATCTGTCGCAGGTGCGTCACACAACATGCCTTAGTCGATATAAGCGGTGGCAAGGATACGTTCCTTGTCACCGCTATTCCGTTTTTCAGACACAACAAATCGCATTTTTGGGCAGCAGGCAGAGGGCATGCGTATAGCCAGCGCAGGCGGCTAATTAATTGATGCATGATTCGGTTTGGTTGTGATTTACACCAATTTACACCAATTTACACCAATTTACACGAAAGAGGAGAAACGCCATTGTGACGCATGGATTTCCGTAAATGGAGGCGAAGGATCCCATGGGGCTCCTGGCGACCACGCTACCCACCTATGCGATTATGCGGACGCGTCCTCGGCATGCGAATGGGGAGCCGGCAAGACGGTATATAATCGCGGTGATCAATCATGTAGTCGAAGTCGAGGGAGCGGCGAGCGAAGTGATTCAGATCGACCAGAAGAATTTGAAGACCATCAGCATAACGCAGAAGACATGGGAGGGCCTGCGCCAGTCGTGCACCTACGACGGTATCAGCCGCATAGACGCCGAGGCGGTTTCCCAAACGGGCGAGAATCTCACGCCCCAAAGGACGCGTAGCGCGATCCTCTCCCTCAGGAGGCTGGGCCTCATCGACGAGAACTGCGAGCTCACGATGCTCGGCCTTAGGTGGGCCACCGAGAAAGGATACGCCGACGCCTGCCGCGAAATCGCCGACAAGTGCTTTCCCGCCTCGATTATTCGAGAGGTAGAGGCGGATAACCAGCCCGACATGGACAGGCTCGCCATCGACTACGCGATGGCGATCGACTGCGGCATGTCGGTCGCCAGGGCAAACACTCGCTTTCTCAAGTTCCTCTTGGGAGAGACGAGAAGGACGTGGTTTACCCACCTGCACCGGAAAAGGGACGAGAGTGCCGGCGACGGAATTCCGGTGGAGGTCGAACGCGACGGGAAGGTCGATGAGTGCATCGAAGAGACCGTTAACCTGAGGTTGGTGGCTCCGATCGCAAGCGTACCCGGAATCCTCGAGGCGCTCCTGGACGTGATGGGAGATGAGCCCTTCGACATGAGCGTACGTCGTCTCGTCCGCACCTGAAAAGCGAACGGGCCCGACTCGTCGGGCCCGCGCAGGTGTCGGCCGAAGCTTTCCACCGCAATTGCCTAGATTATAGCACGGAACACAATCCCCATCGCCAAAGACTAACCTGTCAACGCCGCGGGACCTCCTGAGGAGAACACTGTCCCTATCCGATGGTGTTCAGCGCGAGGAAGAGCCCGCCACCCAGAACGATGAGCGTCACGAACTTGGCGAGTATGCGAACTGCGAACCTCAAAAGCGCGTCGATCATTCCGATCACCTCTCCTATTTTCCTCTCGACTCACATGACCATCGTACGCCCCTTGACAGGTTGGCGGCTAAAGTCGGAATAGGAAACTTGGGAGGCCATTGTCCGAGGCGCCCTTCGCCTTTGCCTGTGGAAGTGTCACGTAGGCAAGCTAGAATGCCCCTTGCGCAAGGCGGTAGCCTCCTAGTGGTTAGGAGGTTATGGCCATGGACAAGACATTCGTGTTATTGGTTCTGCTGATGATCGTGTTGGTCCAGATATGCCGATAGCCGCCACTGGGCAGAGTGACGGCTATCATGTTGCTAAACCTACAAGACGGCCCGTCTTGCGTATCAGATTATACGCATCCCGTCGACCACACGCACAAGCTGCATAATCGAGCATCATCACGCCCCGCTCTTGCCGAGCAGCCTGTTCATGTCGGACGGGTACCTGATTGTCTCGCCGTCACAGGATATGGGAATCGCGTAGACGATCGTGCGCTCGTTCTTGAAGGTTCCGTACGAGCACGTCACGAGCGCGAGGACGCGGTTGGTGGCGAAGTCGCCTGCAAGCCTGGCATCGGCGATCTCGAGCTGGCCGGCGAGCCACTCGCGAAGGGATGCCGTCGAGGGAAACTCGACGACCGAGTTCTCCGCCGAGGCATCGACCTTTCGCGCCGCGATGACGCGGTAGGTCACGTCGTGCTCGGGGGTGTGCAGCGCGATCTCCTGGTGCCTCTTGAGGAAGCCCTCGTCGGCGTAGAGCGCGAGGTCGGAGAACACCGATCCGTCGTTCAGGTGATGTCCGTAGACGAGCGACAGCTGCGAGTCGAGCAGCCCCGCGGTGCAGGAGGCATCCAGGTATGGTGTTCCGGCATAGTGCCAGGACCCGTCGAGCGCATGCTTGAGGTAGAACTCGGGTTCGTCCGCGCTCGCCCTCACGATGGGCTGGGAGACGTTCGTGCCCTCGATCTCGATCCATCCGACGATGTCAGGATTCACTTGCATGAGCGCGTCCCAGTCGATGGTGGCGCAATCCTCCTGTAGGGGAGGGGAGAGCTGCCCGGCGGGGGCGCGGACTGACGATACGGCCCACACCGAAAGGGCCGACAGCACCGCGAACACGGCGATTATCGCGAGGATGCGGGCCCTCATCGCGCATCCCCCTTCTCGTCGGCGAGGCGCTCGAGCATCTTCTCGCGAAGACACGCGATCCCGTCGTTGGGCATGTACCAGATGAGGTGGGCATGGGGCGGCATCTTCTTCCCGTCGGAGCCAATCTGCCTGAAATGCGTCACGAAGGCGCACGGCATTCCGGTAGCAGCAGACCAGTCGCCGATGACCTGCGCAAGCCAGTGAACGCCGTCTGTCTCGTGTCCGCGGCCGAATTCGACCTCGACGCATCTGATGACGTCCTTGCCCTTCCTCACCGTGCATCCTGCCAACTTGAGGAGCTTGTTGATGCACGCGATCTCCGCCTTGCGATCGGCAACTGACTTGACCTTGGAAAGACGGGTGTCTCCCTTTCCGTCTGCTATGCACGAGTAGGCCCTGAGATTTAGGTGGTAAGCCTGGTGTTCGGCCGACGTGACGTAGATCTCGGATTCGTAGTTAAGGACCGTCGGCATGGGCGCATGGACCTCGCCGACGGTGATGTCTGCGGATGCGCACTTCGTCTCCTTCACGGCGACCAGTTCTGCTTCGGCCGCCATCCTTCTCTCGCGTTCGGCGATGGTTGGAAGCGGGTCGAGCAGGGGAGTCACGCGCCGCTTTTCCTTCTTGTCGCGAGTGCGATCGGCACGCGACGAGAGCTCGTCTGCGCCAGCTGCGGCAGAGGCTCTGATCTCCTGCGCGATGCCCTTCAGGCGATCGGACATGCCTCGTGAGCGCTTCTTGCGCCTTGGGTGGGGATTGCCCCTCTGTGGCTTGTCCCCGGGCTTCTCGGGACGTTTCTTTGCCTTGGAGGAGGCGACGGAGCCCGCCTCGTCGGGTTTGCTCAGCTCGCCGCGCGACATGCGCCTGATGCTCTCCTCGTCGAGTCCCAGCATGCCGCAGAGCCACTCGATGTCGCCATACGATGCGCTCGAGTAGTTGCGGATGAAGATGGCATGTCCGCTGCCGTCGCTGAAGAAGTCCGGGACCTCGTCGTCGGGAACGTCGATGTCTCGCATGGCATATGAGCGCAGCCCGAGGTCGAAGGCCTTTTGCGCGATGCGCGAGAAGACCCTGTGAGGGCGCGCGTTTTCGGGAAGCGCGGGGTCGAAGATGAAGTACCTGTACCTTCGTCTCGGGTCTCCCTTCGCGATGGTCCTTCGCGCCTGCAGGCAGACGGCGCCGACCTGCCTCACCTCTCCCGCGACCGGGTCGAGGAAGATGGCATCGTCCATGAGCTCGCTTCGGGTTGGCATCTCAAATCACCTTCTCGCTTCCGAAGATGCAAACGGGGTGCGCCGGGCAAGCCGGCGCACCCCGCGATCGAAATCTCCTCGTGATACGGCCCCGGGATCAGGAAGCGTCGGCAACGGTCGCCTCGACCTCGATGGGCTGTGCCGTGTCATCGGCGTGGGCGATGTTTCCGCCAAGCATCAGCCCGCATCCGAGCGCAAGCGCCACGACGACCATGCCCACGCCGGCGAAAAGGGCGATCTTGCCCTTGCCGGGACTCCTGCGAACCGTCGTGATGGCGTGCTCCTCCTCGTCATCCTCCTCGTCCTCGCCCTCGTCGGAATCCGTCTCGCCGGCATCGGGCACGAAGCCGTCGGGAGTCCAGGTGCCGCTCTTGGGCATGAGGTAGTCGAGCAGCGTGGTCTTGTCGGCTGGGTCCTCGACGCTCGGCATCGGACTCGTGAAGCCCGGGGTGCCGGCTTGCCGGTTTGCGGGAGGGAAGAGGTCGTTGAGCTGGGAGCGGTCCTCGGCAGGCGCGGGAGATTGCTGCGGATAGAGCGGATCGAACGTCCTTGTCTGCTCGACTGCGGCAGTCTCGTGCGGGGCGGTATCCTGCGGGTATGCGCCCTGGTCCGTTGGCTGCGTGAAGGCCGGGGAGAGGAAGGAGGGCTCGCTTGCGCAAGCGCTCGATACGCTTGGCATCAGCGATGCCTCGGCAACTTCGCCGGCAACCGCGGTGGGGAGGGGGTCGGAGATTGCCGAATTCTTGCTGACGTAGCCGGCGTAGCCCTTCTCCTCGAGTGCCGCGACGATCTCGGCGGCAGTCGACTTGCCGATGCCGCTGATGGAGGAAAGGTCGCTCATGGACATGCCCATGAGGTCGTCGGCGCAGTTCATGCCCTCGTCGGCGAGGAGGTCAGCGAGCAGCTGGCCATGGCGTATCGAAGATAGGATGCAGGTCAGGGAATCCGGGGAGATGTCCTCCTGCGCTGCCGGCTCCCCTTCCTTCTCCTCGGCGACCGGCTCGGTTTCCGCCGGGAAGGCATCTTTTTCGATGACCTCTTCGCCAGCATCGGGACCCTCGTCGGCGACGGCGCAGAGCTTTTCGGCGATCGAGTCCAGGGTCACCTCGTCATCGTCGCCTTCGGCATCCTCGTCGCAGAAGCGCACGGTCAGCTCGTCGAGCTGGCGCTTCTTCTCCTCGATCTCCGCAGCAAGTGCGTCTGCCTCGGCGCGTTTGGCAGCAAGCTCGGAGACTAGCTGGTCCTTGTCGCCAGTGTCGAGCTCCATCTCGAGGTCAAGATCGAGGTCGTCGAACTTGTCCATGATGAGGTTGGCGCCCTCCTCGCCCACGCCCTCTAAGGCGGAGAGCTCGCCGATGGTGAAGATCACGAGGTCGTCGATCTCGTTGATGCCGGCATCGCGCAAGGCGGCTAAGAGGTCGGGATCGTCTATGACGTCGGCCAGGGCGGGCTTGCCTCCGGTCGGTATCTCCTCGTCGCGCTCGTGCTCGGGATCGTCTTGCGCCTGCTCTGCGTCGATGTCCAGGCAGCTTGCGGCGAGCCTGTACTTCCAGGGCTGCTTGTCGTTCACGGCGCTGATGAGGTCGCCGACTGAGGCGGGGCCGAAGCCGCGGATTGCGGTGAGGTCGGTAACGACGAGCCCGTACAGGTCGGCGACGCACGTGATGTCACGCGTCGCGAGAAGCCTCGTCCACACTTCCTGGAGGGGATGCCCCTCCAGGAGCTCTTCGATGCCCATCTCGACGGCGGCGACACCGCTTCGTGTGATGAAGTTCAGTACCGCCATCTGCAGTGCGTCCATGTCGTTGTCGACCATGATCTCGGTGCTTGCCCTGTCCATCTCCGTCATCTCGATTCTCTCCTTATCGGTTGGTGTTCCTGCTCGATCCGAGGGCATCCGCCTGGGCGGCTGCCGCCACGATCTCGTCAACGGGACTATCTGCCTTTCCCTCGCGGCGACGCCGGCACTCGGCGACGTAGGTCTCGCGCTGGCTGTCCAGCGCGGATGCGAGGGCAGAGGCCGCGACGAGCTTCTCGATGGGGCACGGCACGAACGTGCCGTTGTCGTCGTAGTCACCCATCTCGCGCTTGAGCCTGACCATGCGGGGGCTGCCGTCGCGGTCCTTCTCGGGCATGAGGACGACCGCGGCGCGCGGCTTGTCGGCGAGGTCTGCCCTGGTGGCGTCAAAGGGAATGAAGACCCACTCGGCCGGCACGGTGAACTCGAACCACGTGAGGTCGGTGCGGGTGCCATCGTCCTCCACGAGCTCCGTGCCGATCGGCAGCGTCAGGCGCGCGAAGAGGCTTCTATCGGACTTGTTTTCCAGGAACTTGACGAGGGGGTGAACCTTGCCGGCCTTCCTGTAGGCGGTCGGCAGGCGCAGTGCGGTGCTGTTCGTTGGCATCTTGCTTTTCCGTTCTTTTCGACTTTGCCCGGCACCTCGTGGGGTCACTACTTCCACGAGGCGCCGGTTTCCATGCGATAGATTCTACATCGAGACAAGGCGGGAAACCCTCGACATCGAGGCGGTCAACACTTGCGCAAGATTGGTCCAAGGAGCTTGGATTGAAGCAGGGGGCGCTTCGGGGCGATTTCGCATACGAAACGGCCGAAATGCGGGCGGATATGGCGTCGGCACTGCTAGTTCGAACAGCTTTTCTGTTCAAACTAATGTCTGGACGTCAACGCGCGTTTCGACCGTCTTTGGCTTTCGCGCCCCGAGACGTATGAACTTGGCCATTCTTTGTCGCCTTGAGATCCCTGATTTCATCAGCGGGGGTCTCTTTCACCTCAGGCTTCTGTAAGCTCGTCTCATATTCGCTCCAGACCATCTGGATGAAGAAGTTGGATCGAGGAGTCCTCTGGTTAGAGGGAATCTTCCTCTCGACAAGTTCGTATAGTTGATCGAGGGATGAGATTTCCAGATAGTGAGTTAGAACGAGGGCATCGGCAAAATCTTTGCTCTCGCTTCTGGAAGAGGCGAGTTTTAATGCGAGAAGGCCTTCTGCGTCAATTGTTCGCACCACGAGATTGCTGAGGCTCAGGAAAATTTCCGTCTCCTGCTTAGAGGTGTCGATGAAACCCTTTACGCCGTCATTAAGCCAATCCTCTTCGAGTTCGTTAGTGCGGGCCAGACTTGCGACGATGTCACGTATCTCTGCGGCCGGCTCGAACAGCGCATCAATATCCTTTGTCGAATCGCGCACATCGTAAACAAGCGAGAGGGAGGCTCCGCCTGCCATGAGGACCTCACCTTTGATACCCCGTTTTGAGAGCTCCGAATTTAGCTGGTAGAACAAGTCTATGATCTGCGATTTGCTCAGCATGTTTAACACCTTGTCATGACAGTGTCGCCGAAGAATACGTTTCTCGATGAGAATTCGGCAGGCGTCGTGTCTTCGAGCAGCTTTCTGTATTCCGGTATATTCGTGTCGAAGGCATAAACGGGAGACGGGAGGTAGTAATGTGGATCGTAGACCCAAGACGGAACGGAAAGCGAGAAATCCTTTGCAAGACTCTCGCAGGAGGCGGCGAGCATCGCATCATAATATGCCGGTCTATCAGGAAGGCTGCGGGGAGGCTCTGCGATCAACATCGCCTTTCCAGGCTGATCCCTATGCCTGAAATCATCGAGAAACTGCCCATATAGCAAGGTATAGTCCTCTCCGGGCATGGAGGCGACATCTGCAGCGCTTATGTATTCGCGTTCGTTCACGATCACCTTTTCGTCATTCACACGAGTTGAGACCCTTAGTACCGCAATCATGATTATACCAGCGCACGCCCTGTGTCGAACACTTCGGGAACGTGGCTTGCGACAATGCACCAACTTAGATGCACGCCCGCGCACAAAAGGTCAGCTCATCAGGTCGTCCATCTCGACTTCCGAAAGAGACCTGTAGAGCGTTGACATCCTGCCCATCCAACCGTTTACCTGTGTCGCGCTTGGAAGTCCGCCTTTGCGGGCTTCGCTCATCTCGGAAATGATCTCGTCGAGCGCTGCTGCGATCTGGTCCTTGTTCCTGTTTTCCATGGGCCACTACCTCCTAGTTGGCATACGAGGTGCCGAGGACGCATCCCTCGTAGAGCTCGGAAGAGGAGATGACGGCGGTCTGCCCGTCGCCTGCCTCGATGATCTCGACGACGGCCACATGCTTGGTTCCGTCATCTGCGATCACCTGCACGTAGCCGGTGTCGGTGTCGCCCTCGACGCGCAGTGAGGAGGCCGGAATGACGTAGGTGTCACCGTGGCTTGCGAGCTCGACTTCGATGTCCACCTTGTCACCGTCGGCGACGAGACCGGGATTCTGGGAAAGCGAGATGACGATCTCGCAACCACGCACGGTCGGCTTCACCTCGGAGACCTGCAGCGTGTGGGTGGTATCGTCGATCTTGGTCGTGACGAGGCTGCCGACGCCGACTTCCTCGGCTGGCACCTCGAGTGCCGCGACAAGCGTCGCCGACTCGTAGTTGCCGATCATGGCAAGTGCCGTACCCGACTGCGTGTCGACGGTCGCGCCCGGCTCGACGGAAAGCGAAGTGACGACGCCTGCGGCGGGACTCTTCAGCACGAGCGCCTCGCTCGCAGCTGTCGAATCGTCGGCGGCCTTCTGGGCGGCGTCGAGCCTTGCCTGCGCGACCTGCAGGGCAGCCGTGGCGGCATCGGCGCTCTGCTTTGCCGATTGCACGCTGGCGGCGCAATCGGACAGGAACTTGGGGTTCTGCGGCAGCTTGGCCGCCTGCTTGCCCGCATTGGCCACGACCTGCGCGTAACCCGTCTTGGCCGACTCGTATGCGGCCTGGGCCTGCTTGCTCGCCTCCGTGGCGGCATTGGCCGCCTGCTGGGCGGCGTCGCGTTGTGCGAGTGCCTCGTCACGCGCCTGCTGCGCCGCCTGCGCGTTCAGGCCCACGTCGGCTCCGTCGAGAAGCGCGATGACGTCGCCTGCCACGACGGTCTGCCCGACCGTGACGAGCACCTCGGAGACCGTGCCGTTTGCAGATGCCGTGACCTCTCCCGCGACGGGGACGCTCGCCGTGGCCTTCGCGGTGACGCTTCTCGCATGGTCGGACTTCTCGAGGACGAACGTCTCTTCCACCGCCTTGCCCTGTGAGAGCATCCCTGACATGGAGAGCCCGATGCCCAGGGCGAGCGCGACTATCGCGAGCGCGACTATCGCGAAGATCGGCCAGTTATTCTTGAGAAAGCCCGGCTCGTAGTACTCCTCGGCGGCGTACTCGTACTCGTCGATTGCGTCTTCTTCATAGGTCTCTTCGCTGTTCATTGCGCTACTCCTTGCTCGCGATCTTGCTCTTCATGGTGAGGATCCTCCTCACGGAATCGTCGATCCGGCTCTCGGAGACCTCGCCGCGGGCGACCGCGGCCTCGATCTCGTCGACACATGCCTGCGGGTCGCCCGGAAGCAAGAAGACGTCGATGCCGGCGTTCAGGCACGCCATGACGGCATCGATATGCCCCTGCCTGGTCGTCCCGAAGACCTTGGTGATGGCGCCCATGCCCATGCCGTCGGTAACGATGACGCCGTCGAAGCCGAGCTCGTTGCGCAAGACGTCGGTGACGAACTCGCGCGAGCACGAGGCGGGCAGGCTTTCCGTGGCGCCCTCGATCATGAGGTGCCCCATCATCACGCTGTCGACGCCTGCCGCGATGCCCGCCTCGAAGCTCTTGAACTCCTCGGCTCTCAGCTGGTCGAGCGTCTTGGAGACGGCGGCGGCGCCGTTATGCGAGTCGGTTGACGTGTCGCCGTGCCCGGGGAAGTGCTTGAGGCACGAGCCGACCCCCGAATCGGCGAATCCCCTGACGGCGGATGCGACGAGCTTGCCCGTCGCATCGAAGTCGTCCCCGTATGCGCGGTCGCCGATGACGGGGTTGGCCGGGTTGGAGTTCACGTCGGCGACCGGCGCAAAGTCCCAGTTCATGCCCAGGCGCGTCAGGTTGGACGCGAGAAGCTGGGCGTTGCGGTAGGCGACGTCGTCGCCCTGGTCCTTGTAGGTGTTCATGGCGTTCAGCTGGTTGCCTATTCCGGCACCGCGCACAGCGCCTGAGTAGGTCGTGCCGCCGATTCGCTGCACGCGTCCGCCCTCCTCGTCGACCGAGTGGAACATCGGGATCTTGGAGTACGACTCGATGGTCGAGATGAGCGTGCGGGCCTGCTCCTCGCCCTTGATGTTGCTGAGGAAGTAGCACACGCCGCCATAGGGATACCTCTCAAGCGTCTGCCTCTGCGTCTCGCCGGCGACCGTGAGGTACCCGGACCCGCCCAGGTCCTCCGGGTAGACGCAGAACATCTGGCAGACCTTCTCGTGCAGCGTCATCGACGCCAGCTGCCCCTCCACGTCGCCTTGCGCCGCCTGGACGGGGCCGAGCTCGGCGGAGGCGAGCTCGCCCGAATAGCCGGCGGCCCGCGCGGTGCAGCGGACCTTGTGCCCGACGTCTTCCTGGGTGAGGGTGTAGGTGGCGGCATTCGCCCCGTCGATGGGCGTGGAGTCACGCTGCCACGAGAAGGCGAGGCGCGCGGCTTCTGGCGTGCCCTCCGCGCTCGCGGTCAGCTTGTCGCCCACGTGGGTCGTTCCCGAGACGGAAAGCGCGCCGGACAAGGCGGGGAGCTCCCTTCGCGTGAAGTAGCCCGACTGGCCGCCGGTGCCGTCGATGAGGGCGCGCGTGCCGTCGACGATGGCAGGGTCGTAGGTCGTCCCGCAACCGCCGACGAGCAGGCTGCAGTCCGCGAACATGTCGCCGGTGCTCGCGGCGCTGCTCGTCGACCATTTGTCCGAGGCGTATATTGTCGTGAGCGAGCTGCAGCCGGAGAACATCTTACCCATGTTGGACACCTTCGACGTGTCGAAGCCGGAGACGTCAAGGGAGGCGATGTCGGAGCACTTGTAGAACATCAGGCTCATGTCCTCGACCATCGAGGTGTCGAGCTTGTCGAGGTCCATGGCGGAGCAGTTCTCCATTCCCCAGAACAGGTACGCCGTGGAGACGGGGGATATGCCCTCGTCGATCACGGAGACGCTCTTGACGTCCCCACGGGCGTCATACCATGGAACGGCGGTGGGAAGTTGGTACCGGGCGTACTCGAATCCCGTGTAGACCGCTGTGGCGGCCTTTCCCTCGAACGTGCCCCCGGCGCTCGGGACGGTGTCCCGTTTGTAGAGGCTGAGGCTGCCGTCGTCTGCGGAGTACACGGCGAATGCCCTCGGCCCGCTGATCAGGAGCGCGTTGGATTGACGGGATCCCTGCTCGGTCGATATGGTCAGCCGGCAGCTTATGTACCTGCCCACATCCTCGCCCGTGGTCGTGTAGTTCTTCGCGGTCTCGCCGGCTATCGGGGAGCCTCCGCGGAGCCATTGGTACCTGAGGATGGCGCCAGCCGGGACGTCGCCGAGCTGCACCGAAAGCGTGGAGCCCACGCGCGTGTCTCCGGTGATGCCGAACGTGCCGTTCCAGGATCGGTAGGTGAAGTAGCCGATTCCACCCGAGAGCTTGTCGACTCGGGCCCGCGCCGCGCCGGTCGATCCCGAGTCGTACTTCGTGCCCGCGCCTCCGACCAGCTTGGCGCAGCCGGAGAACATGTCTGCGTCATCGGCCTTGTTCGCGGTGATGCTATCCAGCCAGTTCGTCTTTGGGTCGTCGGCGTAAATCGTCTCGAGCGCAGAGCATGTCCTGAAGAGGGCAGACGCGTCCGTGACCCCGGAGAGATCCCAGCCGGACACGTCGATCGAGGGTAGCGACCAGCAGTTCTCGAACATTCCGGCCATATCCTCCGCGCTCGAGGTCACGCACGGGGCATCGACGCTCCTCAGGTTGTTGCAGCCCCAGAAGAGGCGGTGGAAGCTGGTGACCTTCGAGGTCTCCACCATGGACATGTCGACCTTTGGGAGGTTGTCGCAGCTGAGGAAGACCTGGGCGCACTCCCTGAGCTCCGTCGAGAACGTCGCGGGAAAGCCCACGCCCTGCAACGCGTCGCACCCGTAGAACAGGTTGTTGATGCAGGTGACCTTGCCCAGGGAAAGTCCGGTCATGTCGGCGCTCTCGAGCCTCGTGCAGTCCGAGAACATCGACTGCATGTCGGTGATCCTGGAGCCGTCGAGCTTCCCGAACGATATCTCCGCAAGCCGCGAGAACCCGGAGAACCAGAACGCCGTCGAGATGGGGGAGAGGGTGTCCCTGAACTCGACGCGGGCTATCTTGGACGCCATTGAGGCCCAAGGGACCGCGTCGCGCGTGTATGCCTCGTCCTCGATTCCGTACCAGACGAGGTCCATGCCATCCAGCTGGGAAAGGTTGGCGCCGTCGTGGGTCTCCGGTGCCACGCCGCGGCCGAACACGAGGGTGCCGCCCCCGTAGACCGCGGCGAACGAGGTGCTCTCGTCTGGTTCTATCTCGCCCCTGTACTCCCAAGTGCTCCTCACGAAGTAGCTGTCGGGTCCCGTGGCGATGGGTTCGGTCCAGCCGGTGAACGTGTATCCGCGGTAGAAGGGTATGGTCGGCTGCACGGACCCCAGGTCCGACAGCTGGCTTTCGTAGACCGTCGTCGTGATGGGCTGCTTGATCGTGACGCGGTACTTCCTGTAGGTGTGCGTCTTGCCGTTCACCGTCTTGGTCGGACGTTCCGTCGATGCCTGGTCCAGGGCGATGTTGTAGATGATGCCGACGTCGTTCGGCAGCACCGTCGAGCCCTTGACCTTCATGGAGGCGCCGATGAGCAGGTCCTTGTAGTCCTGCTCCTTTCGCTCCTCTGACAGGAAGATGTAGGTGTCCATGTTGTTCATGGTGCCGTCGTTTCCGACGGAGTAGGCGTTGAGCGTCGTGGTCTTGCCCTTTGCCGTGAGGACCGCAGTCGTATTATTCCAGGATATGCGGTTTACGTCGAAGGTGGCGTTGACATCGGCGTTGCCGTTGCTCGATGGCGGCACCTCGCGCCATTCGACCTTCACCTGCTTTCCGGAGTCGAGGCCGAACCTGTTCGTGGCCGTGTCGGTGGACAGCATTGTTGCCGTCGCCAGTCCGGCGCAGCCGATCAGCAAGATGCAGAGAAGGGCCATGATCGAGGTCAGGAACCTCGAGCATCCTTGTCTCTTGATTTCGTGTTGTCCGCGCATCGCAGGAAGTCCCTTCTAATCCCGGCAGGAAGGCCCGATGCCAAATCGTCGCGGCATGGGGTGTCGTGCGAGATGGCTAATCGGGAAGAGAGGGACTCGGTGGCGTGGTGGACGCATGCCCATGGCCTGCTTGGGCGCATGAAGTATCGAGGGTCACGAAGGCGTATGCGTACATGATGTAATCCGTTCTTTTCGACTTTAATCGGTACCTCGCGGGGTCACTACTCCCACGGGGCACCGTCTGTTCCCGGCCTCAGATTCTACAGGCAATCGGGCGGATTGTTTCACCAGAACGCAACGGTCAACACTTGCACGAAAATTTCGGTGATATGCACGAAGCAAACTATGGTTTGAGATTATCCATAGTTTGAACTAATACTCCTACTTGACAAGAACCCGCGCTAAGGGTCATCTGAGAGGAGAGGACAAGAATGGGGCGATGCCCCCTGATCGCCGCGACGCGCTAATGTCGGCCGTACACGATGGAGAGCAGCTCTTCCGTCGAGTCAAGGATGTGCACGCCGTCCTTGCCCAGGAAGTCGGCAGGCCAGCTCACCGACAGGTTCTCGGCGGCAGAGCGCATGATGAACAGCGGCCTACCCTGGTCCAGGCAGAACCTCGCCTGAATTAGGATGCCGCTCCTGTCGGCCGCCTCGACGATCACCGTGGCGTCGCACAGCGCCGACATCAGCTCGTTTCTCTCCGGGAAATATGCCCTGCGGGCCTCGAAGTGCTCGTGCGAGTACCGGTATAGCGGCACCTGGCTCACCACGAGACCCAGGTCGGCGACGTTTTGTTGCAGATGCCAGTTGTCCTTCGGGTAGCACGAGTCGATGGGGGTGCCTATGACGGCCATCGGGTGGCCGCCGCACTGCAGCGCGGCTTCGGTCGCCGCTGTGTCGATTCCCTCTGCCAGCCCGGTCGTGACGGACACTCCCGCCCGCGTGAGCTCGCGCGCTATCCGAGCCGCTCTGAGCCGCCCCTTCTCGGTGGCCCTCCTGGACCCGATGACGGCGACGTTGCGAGAGGCGAGCAATCCGGCGTTTCCGAGGTGGTACAGGACCGGCGCCGGGCGCCTCGAGGACATGAGCCTCCCGGGCCATTCCCGGCCTCCCCAGACCGTGAGCTCAAGACCGCGCACGTTCCCGTCCAGCCACCTGCGTACCGTCTCGACACCGTCCGGTGCCACGAACCCGAAACGCTCCACGAGCGCCTCGTGCGGGGTGCGACCGGAAAGCACGGTCTCGTGAGCAATCGAGTCGAGCGTGGCACGAGGGTGCGAGAACAGGTACTCGTAGGCAACTACCTCGTCATATGCCGTGGGATTTCCCAAAGCGAGCTTCCCCTTTGCAGGTATCTTGAGCGAACGCATGTTCGATTTCGGAGCATAGCAGACAGAGGTGGGATATGTCCACCGAAAGACCGTGTCTAGCGGGAAAAAACGCCCTGACGCAGCAGGTGCATCGGGGCGTTGAAAGCGCACACGCGCTTTTTGGTACTTGTCAATGATAGCACGAAAGACCTCCCGGGCGTTCGGCATATGCCATCTTGAGTCGTTAAAAAGATATACATCGCTTAAAGTTGTTAATTTGATATATTTTGTATATATGATATTGGTTCGTATATTTGCCATACATGAAACGTCGCCACATATCTCGCGTTTTCGAGAAAGGACATGACAATGCTCAGCAATCCGTTCACGCCCGTCTTCGGCGGAAAGCCGGACTTCTTCTTCGGGCGCGAGGAGCTAATCGGACAATTCGACCGCGCAATCGTGATTCGCGGAAGCGACTACCGCTCCCTCTTCGTGACGGGAGTCAGGGGAAGCGGAAAGACCGCCCTGCTCGAGCAGCTTTCCATCCGCGTGCGAGAGAAGGGGTGGAGGACCATAGACGTGGGCGCGGAGAACGCGCTTGCGTCTATCATATGGCACCTGGCCGGATCCGACGAGGTGGCCGAGACGACTGCGCCCGCGCTCGGTGTGAACATCCTCGGTTCGGGAATCTCCGTATCGGGCGTCGGCAAGACGAAGACGACCAGCTACAGCGCCGAGCATCTTGACCAGTTGCTGCTCGATGCCTGCGGGGAGGCCCGCAAAGGCGTCTTCGTCTCGATCGACGAGGTGCAGAAGATCTCGCCCGATGACATCGCTTGCATCTGCGAGGCGTTCCAGATGGCATCCAGGAAAGGCAAGGACGTCATCCTCGTGCTGGCGGGACTACCCGCTTCCCACGACAAGATCATTCACCAGGATGGGTGTACCTTCATGCGGCGGGCGCCGCATGAAGAACTCGGGCTGCTAAGCCCATCCGAGGTCCGCATGGCATTTCACGAGGCATTCGCGTTGGTCAGGGGAATCGAGCTAACCGATGGCGCACTCGAGCGCCTCGTCAAATCAAGCAGCGGGCATCCGTACATGATTCAGCTTCTCGGATACCAGTTGATAGAGTACATGAACGGCAGAAGCGATCGTGACGTCATCATCGACGATGCGGACGTGAACGCCGTCGAGCCCGTGGCGAAAGACGCCTACGAGCGTCGCTCCCTCCAACCGCTCCTGAACGAGCTGAGCGGCAGCGAAGTGGCGTACCTGCGGGCGATGGCAAGGACCTCGGATGCGGCCCTACTCTCGAGTTCCAAGGCAATATCCGAGGAGCTGGGGAAATCGCCTCAGCAGACCTCTGCATCGAGGAGACGCCTGCTCGACAAGGGCATAATTGTCTCAGCGGGGCATGGCGTGGTGCGCTTCAACGTGCCGTTCCTGCGAACCTACATGCTGAAGCCAAATGACGAGTCGGCGTATCTTGATAGATTGAACGAGTGGGAGGTCTGATCTCTCGCTTCATGTCCCTCGTTTTCCAACAAGAAGGGTCATCCCAAGCAAGCTATATCTCAAAAGAGAGGGGTGAATGTCCGATTCGCGGACATTCACCCCAAATGCTTGCAGACATGCAGGCTTCATGGCCACCTATGCGGCAAGTGCCTGCATCATGGCATCCTTCACCATCCTGTTGATGGATAAGACGCTTGCGCCGGCAGCCGCTTCCTTGAGGGTCAGATAGTAATCCGTGGTCGCGTAGGTGGCATCAATCTTGCTGGCGTTATAAGTAAACCCATTAGCACCAACAAGGCTGGAGCAAGCATTGAACATACGATTGCTTGATGTAACTTTAGAAGTTGACCAAGAGTCACTTACATAGATAGTAGTAAGAGAGGAGCAGTTCTGAAACATAGATTCCATGTTCGTAACCCTGGAAGTGTTGAAGCTGGATACATCCAAGGAGGGTAGCGATGAGCAGTTGTAGAACATGCTGCTCATATTCGTAACCTGGGATGTGTCAAAGCTGGAAACATCCAAGGAGGTAAGAGCACGGCAACCAGTGAACATCCAGCACATTGTCGTGACCCGTGAAGTATCGAAATTGATGAGGTTTAGAGAGTTGAGGGCTTTACAGCCGGAGAACATGGAATTCATACTTGTGACACTTGATGTGTTGAAATTGCCCACATCCAGGTTAGTGAGGGCTGCACAACCGTTGAACATGCTCAACATGTTCGTAACCCTGGAAGTGTTGAAGCTGGATACATCCAAGGAAGGCAGCGATGAGCAGTTGTAGAACATGCCGCTCATATCCGTGACCTGGGATGTGTCAAAGCTGGAAACGTTTAGATCGGTTAGCGATGAACAGTTAGAAAACATGCTGTTCATATTCGTGACCTGGGATGTGTCAAAGCTGGAAACATTTAGATCGGTTAGCGATGAACAGTCAGAAAACATGCCGAGTGTATATATTGTCTGAGAGGTGTCAAGTTTGGCTAAATCCATGGAGGAACAACTGGACATATTACAGAACCAGTTTGCTGTATATTTCGGATTTATCCCATAATCAACAACAGAAACACTGGCAACAGAGGATTTAATTGCAAGCCAAGGAACTTTGCTTGATGAGTCATAATAACCCCCTACCCCAGTGTATACTTCCGTCGCCGTCTTCCCCTCGAACGCGTCGCCTGCCGCCGGCACCTGCGCCCTGTTGTAGAAGTCCAAGCTGTCGTCGTCGGCGCTGTAGACGGCAAAGGTCTGCTTCTCCAGGACGACTCCGCCCTCCTGGGCTTCTGCCTTCATGTCCTCGTCGGCGGTGAACTCCACGATGGGGTCCGCGACGTCGCCTCCCTGCTCGATGACGGCGTAGCTCGCGTCCTCGGCGAGCTCGACGTCGGAGAAGGTGACCTGGGAGTCGATCTTTGCGGTGGAGGTTGATGCAACCGACACGGGCTCGACGCGCACGATCTCGTAGGTCTCCTGAGCGGCGATGGACGGGTCGTTGACCGTGACGTCGGTCACGAAGGTGGCCTCGGGATCGCCGTACAGCTCGGCGTAGGCCGCCTCGACATCGGCGAAGCCGGCCGCCTGGACGCCCCTGGCGTTGACGACCACGAGCT
>CATLBX010000017.1 GCA_949879855.1 uncultured Coriobacteriia bacterium | reverse complement strand
CCAGTAGGTGCTCTGGATGGAGTCGTGGGCGTCGATGCGCGTGCCCATGCCGGCATCGAAGTCCCAGACCGGGCCCGACCGGAAGATCTTGCTGCCCTTTTGCAGGTAGAAATAGGTCGAGCTCGTATAGGTGTCGTTGTTCTTGAGGAATTCCTCGAGTAGGTACATCTTGGCAAAGGAATCCAGGTCGAAGGCGAACGTGCCGTCGGAGAGCGCCGATCCGTCGGCGAGCTTGTCGGCACCCAGGTTGTTGAGGGCCTCCTGCATGGCCTCGCTGATGAAGGCGACCATGTTCTTCGAGGCGAATTCCGGGCTCTTGATCACGAAGTAGGCGCGAGCCTTGTCGCCGGGCCAGGTGACGGTGAACCAGCTCTTCTCCGCGGCATAGTATCCGTTGTCGAGCTCGAGCAGGTAGCCGCCCTCGATGTTGCTCGGGTCCTTGACGCCCACGACGTACTGGAAGGTGTTCCCGTACTTGTTCGTGGAGGTCTTGGTGGGCAGCACCTCAAGGTCGGTGCCGGGATTGGCGTCCTCGACCGCATCCTCCAGGTTGAAGATGTCGATGCGGTTCTCGTTGATCTGTATCTTCTCGGTGAGCAGGTAGCTACCGCGGTACTCGCCATCGTAGTACAGGTCGACGGGGCGCACGCTGACGGTTGCCAGGCCGAGTTCCGCGGCAAGGTCGAAGGCGACGCTGCTGTGCAGCAGGCTCGCATCGGCGCTGTTGGCGAGCAGAATCCACTTCTTCGCGGGACCGTTGTCGCCGATGAGGTCGGCTTTGGAGCCGAGCGAGATCTGGTACGGCTTCTTGATGCCGTTGCCCCAGGTCGAGTTGCCGCGCCCCTTGATGGAGGAGAGCTTCTTCTTGTTGTCGAAGACGTCCTTGTCGTAGATGACGCTTCCATCGGCATCGACCATGTACACGACGACGTTGGCCTTCGCGGAGTGATCGGGGCTGGCCTCGACAAAGTCACGACCCTGGGAGGAGACGTTGCTGCTGTTGATGTAGATTGCCGGGACGTTCGCCGAGCGCATGACGGTCAGCGCGAAGGGCGTCGCGGCGTTGGAGGTCTTGAACTTGAACGAGAGGGATCCATCGGCGTTCTTGACCGGCCCCAGGTTGAGCAGGTTGATCCCATGCTCGGGGTTGATGATGGAGAACTCGTCGTTGCCGAGGTAGAGGTTGATCTGCTGCGTCTTGCTGACATGAGCGCTCAGGTAGAGGTTGTCGAGGGGTGCGTAGGAGGGGAGGAAGAGGTAGGTCTGGTCATCCTTGGCATAGGAGACGATCGTTTCGGGAACGGAGCCCTTGGCGGTCGTGAAGGTCGCGGTGATGTACGGCGCCCTCTCGATCACGTTGTGTTTCGTCGTCTCGATGGTCTTGGTGTCCGAGGCCAGGGCGTACCAGGCGATACCCTCGCCGCTCCATCCCGCATTGATGAGCGAGGCGTTCTCGTAATCGCTCGTCGTGAAGTTGTGGGCTCCGGCGATGGCGTTGGGGTTGTACTGGCGATGGACGGGGATGCCCTCGGACGCAAGCGCCGAATACCAGCCGATGCCCTCGTCGTTCCAGCCCACGCTGATGAGATGGTCGCGCTCGTAGGCGGAAAGCGTGTAGTGATGGTCTCCCGCGTAGGGGTTGTACAGTCGATAGACGGGCTCGTCGCTCGTGACAGGCGCCATCCAGCCGATGCCCTCGTAGTTCCAGCCAACGCTGATGAGGTGGTCGCGCTCGACCGTGCTCGCGGTGTAGAAGTGCTCGCCGGAATTGGGATTGTAGAGGCGGTGCATATCCTGCTTGTCGATTGCGATGGTCTCGGTCACGGTCTCGGTCGTGCTGGTCGCGGCCTGGTTGCCTTCGACGGTCTCCGGCGCGTCCTTCACGGGGTCGACGGGATTCGTACTGATGTCGTCGTCGGGTTGCGTGCCATCGGGCTTCGTGTCCGTACCCTCGTCCTTGTTATCCGTGTCATCTGTCACCGCATCGTCACCTGCCGGCTCGCCTGTCGATTCGTCGTATGCCACGAGTGCCGGCTCGTCGTCTGGCACGAGCGCATCCTGCCCGGTACCGAGGGTATCGGCATCGGCGGGGGCGGTGACGAGAACAAAAGCGGCGGCAAACGCCGCCGAGAACAGCTTCAAGCGCATGAAGAACCTCGCGTTTCAATAGGATGGGGTTGCCATTCTAACGCGCTGTCCGCAACGTGCCGAAAGGCGTTAGGTAACCATCGAGCGAGTAGCACGCAGCCGTTCGGGAGCGGCACTAGCCTCTCTGGGTTTCGAGGTCGCGTGAGATGGTGGGGGCGTCTTCCTCGGCGTCGATGGCCTCGGCGCGGTTGTCGAGTTCCTGGCCCGTCGAGGCGTCGGTGTAGGTGATGTATCCGATGCCCTCGTCGAAGTGGAACACGATGTCCTTGGTATCCACGAGGTCGATGTCACGCACGGCGATCTTGCTGTCCTCGGCGGTGAGGAGCAGCACGTCGTAGCTTTGCGTTTCGGGTTGCCGCGTGAACGAGAGGTCGACGCTGGTGCCGTTTTCGAAGACGAAGCCGTCGAAGGTGTTCTCCGCCGTGTAGCTCGCATCGCCTGCCGGCTTGATGCGCACGCCGATGATGTCGCTCCCCGTCTCGTTTCTCACCTGCACGGTGATGTCACCCGCACCGATGACGGGAACGGTGGAAACGGAAGCGGTCGAGCTCGAGGGAGTGGCCGAGGATGTCGCGGCACTGCTCGTCGAGGCGCCCTTCTCGGGAGTGCCGCCCTGCATGCAACCGCATACCGTGAGCGCGAGCGCGAAGAGGCCCAGGCAACAGACCGTGATGACGAGCGTCGTGCGAAAGCGTTTCATGTCAGATCACTCCCAATGTCGTAAGGGCTGCCAGGTGGGTCTAGAAGCCGTCCTTTGCCGCCTCGTACAGACCCGCGGCAAGCTCGCGTGCGATGGTGTCCTTGCGCTCCTTGTACTTCTTCATGTCGTAGGAGTTGTCGATGAAGCACACCTCGAGCAGGGTGCCGGGAAGGTCGGTGTCCACACCACTGCACACGGCGAGTGCCGCGCTCTTCTTGCCGCGGTCGCGCAGTCCCGTGCCGTTCAGGAGATACTCGTGCATGATGGACTGCAGCTTGGTCGCGCCCGGTGCCGCGTTCCTGCTGTGGATGTAGCTCTCGCAGCCCGTGCCGCCGCTGTCGCTAGCGTTGAAGTGAATGGAGACGAGCGAGGTGCAGCCGCGCTCGAGCGCGTCTTCCTGGCGGTTCCAGTACTCGACGTTCGTGTTCACGTTGGAATAGACCTTGAGGCCGTAGAGCTCGCGGGCGTACTTGGCCGTGAGGGTGACGAGCTCGGCGGTGAGCTTGGCCTCCTCGTAGCCGTTGCCGACGGCGCCGGAGTCATAGACGCCCTTCGTCGAGCTTCCCTTGCCATGGCCGGCATCGAGGTAGATGTAGCTGGTGGCCACCGCGGTGTTGCCCAGGGACACGGCATACCAGCCCACGCCCTCGCTCTGCCAGCCCGCATCGGCCAGGGCCTCGTCTTCCTCCTCCGACGTGGTGAAGTTGTGCGAGCCCGTCTTGGCGTTGGGGTTGTACTGACGCAGCACGGCGACGCGCTGGGTGTCATCCGAATACCAGCCGATGCCCTCGTCGTTCCACCCGGCATCGACGAGCTCGTCGCGTTCGAAGGACGATAGCGTGTAGTGATGGTCGCCTGCGTTGGGGTTATAGAGGCGGTAGACGGGTGAGCGCGAGAAGTCGGGGGCAACCCAACCGATGCCCTCGTATTGCCAGCCTATCTCGACAAGGCTCGCGCGTTCCTCCCAGTTGCCCGTGTAGAAGTGCTCGCCTGAGTTGGGGTTGTACAGGCGGTACATGTCGACGGTCTCGAGCGTGCCCATGGCCTCGAGTGGCTCTTCGACGGGCTCGCCTTGCGTGAGGGTGGGATCGGATACGACTCCGTCCATGGCGCCAGCATCGGATGTCATATCCGCATCCTGGCTCTTTGCGTAGCGCTCGACGGTGATGATGGGCGCGTCTTTTTCAGATGTCGTCGCGTCGTCTGCGTCTTGGGCGCCATGCTCGCTTGCCACCGCTGCGGGAACACTCGCTTCGAGTGACTCGGGCTGCTCGTCGGCGAATGCGGTTCCTGCTCCCATGAGCAACGTGCAGAAAAACGCGACGATGGCGATGCGCGCAAAAGGTTTCGTGGAATGCCTCTTCATAGCTTCACCCCTGAAATGTGCCGTTCGTAGATAGTTTTCAGAGTGAAGGCAAGTGTAACGCCGCGTTTTTGGACGCATGGGAAATCCAACTAGAAATTCACAAGTCCTGCAGATGAGCGGTATGTACGCCATACGAAGTGGGGCGCTTCGTCTCATTACATCTCTTAACTGGTATCATTCACATGTTTGGCGCAGGGCAATTAAGGGGGCTTTCATTGGCGAACAAGGTGCTCGCGATGTGCCGCGGAATTCTGTACTGCTATGTCGCACTAGAGCTAGACGAGCTCGAGCCCCATACCGCACCCGGCGCGACTTTCGCATGCGACGGTCTTGAGATCCCCGTTCCCGTCTATCCCCTCGAGCAGACTTTGGGCATCGCGCCCAGACAGTGGGTGGCCGTCTTTCCCCACATGCAAAAAGACGGGCAGGAGCTCACCGTGGTCGACAAGGTCACGGGGCAACCCCTTCTCGTCCATGGGTTCGATTACGCGGACATGAAATGGCAATCCCGCCTGGCCTATCGTCTCAAGAAGTCGCTTGCCACGCGCATGCGCGATATCGAGCAGGTCTATTGGAGCACGGGCATCCTCATCGAGCTCACGGACATCATGAGCGCGTCAGACGACGAGGACGTCATGCGATTCGACATCATGTTTCCCCAAGGCTTCGGCGAGGCAACGGTTGACCCTGCACGCGTGCTCGCCTTTGGCTCATGCTCGCAGGCCATCGTCATGGAGGACTGTCTGGGCGACGATGGCAAGCGACACGTCTACCTGTCCATGCGCGTCTTGCGCGATGGTGCGCAGACCCTCGTTCTTGCACAGGATTCGAACGATGCCGGTTGCCAACCGGGTCTTCTGGTCATCGATGCGCCCATGCGCGCGGACAAGGCGCGCGAGACACGGGAGAAGATGGCGAGTGCGTGCGACGATCCCACGTATCCGCATTGGCTCATCAGGCATCGCGCCCAGGGGTTTGAGCTGCATGCACAACGCGAGGAGGGGCGCGAATGGTCCGTCGGCGCACTCGTCATCGTCGATAGGATCGATGCGGTCGCACTGAGGCAATGCATGGCCGCCCTGCGGGACCAGAGCGTGCCGTTACGCGGCGTCTGCCTCATGGGATCGGGGGCAAGACGAGCACACGCGCAGATGCGATCCGAGATGGGCTCTCGCGGCGTCTTCGAGGTGGTCAACGACGTCATCCACGCACGCGAGGCGCTTGGTGCGGACTATCTGCTCGTCATGGACCAGCATGACATCCTCGAGCCAAATACGCTCTATGAGCTTGCCCGTCGCCTTCGTGACGATGATGCGGCGCTACTGGCATATCCGGATGATGACCAGGTGGACAAGACGCTCGCGGCCTACCGTCTTCCCCGCCTCAAGTCCGACCTCGATATCGACGCGCTCTATGCGGGCAACTACATCGGGTCATGCGCATTGGTGCGTGCGAGCGCCTTGGACGGCCTTGCTGCGCTAGATGCAGAGACCGCGGAACAATGGGTCTACGGTGCTGCGCTCAGATCGAGCATGAAGCAGGGCGCGGTTGCCCACGTGCCACGCGTGCTGTGCCACAGGCGTGACCACAAGCATGTCGCGCAGGTGCCCACGAGCGACCCGCAGGTGCTGGCCGATCATCTGCATGCGCGGGATGTGAGCGCGCATATCGTGCGTGACGGCGCGTGCAACAAGGTCATCTACGAAGTTCCCGACCCCCAAAGGCTCGTGAGCATCGTCATTCCTACCAAGGACCATGCTTCCATGCTCGCCGATTGCATCGAGTCGATTCTCGACAAGGCGGGCTACGATGCCTTCGAGATCGTGCTTGTCGAGAACAATAGTGTCGAACCGGAAACTTTTGCGTTCTACGAGGACATTACCAATCGGGAGGAGCGCGTGAAGGTCGTCACCTACGAAGACGACTTTAACTTCTCGAAGATCGTCAACTACGGCGTTGTCCAGTCCAAGGGTGAGCTCGTGCTTGTGCTCAACAACGACACCAAGGCGATTACCGATGGCTTTGTGCGCATCATGGCGGGCTATCTCGAACGTCCGGAGGTTGGCGTCGTGGGACCGCTGCTGCGCTATCCGGATGGTCTCGTACAGAATGCGGGCATCGCGCTCATGACAAGCGGGTGCCTGGGTTTCATGAACCAGAACCGCGCACCCGAATGCAATCGGGGCTATTTGGACAGCCTCGCCCATCCCCGGGAGTACTCGGCCGTCCTCGGGGCGTGCTTCATGATGCGTCGCGCAGACTTTGACGCGGTGGGGGGTCTTACCGAGGAGCTGGCCGTGACGTACAACGACGTCGACTTCTGTTGGAAGCTGCGCGAACGCGGCTTGCCCTGCGTCTTCACACCCTACGCCGAGCTCTACCATCTTGAGTTTGCCTCGCGTGGACGCGACCGCGTGAACGAACGGCGCGCCATCCAGACGGAACTCGAGGCGGGCATCATGCGACAGCGCTGGCCGCATTACTTCGCCTGTGGTGACCCGCTCTACAATCCGGCTTGCGACCAGGCCAATCCGTACTTCAAGTTGGGACGCTAGGAGAGACATCGCATGGGGCTCGTCTTCTGCATGGCCGTCATCGTCTGTGTGCTGTCGTTCTACCTGCCCGGGTTCTTGTTCTTCGCGGGCCTGGGCATGAGCCGTCTGCGCTCGTTGCTCATCGCGCCGCTCGCGAGTGTGGCGGGCTATTGCGTGCTCGGCATCGTCTTGCCCAAGCTCGGGGTCTTCTGCTCGTGGACGAGCGTCGTGATTCCCGTTTTCGTGCTCTACGCCATTCCGTTCGTCCTTCGCCTGGCCCGTGGCGACAAGGACGGATGGTTCGTCGGTCGCTCAAAGGCGCTTGATTGGAAGACGCTCGGCATCTATGTCCTCTTCGGTCTTGTCGTGGGCGCGTATCTCTACATCATGCCCCTCGGTTCGCCCGATGCGTTCTCGCAGGAATACGACAACGCCTTCCACATGGAGACCATTCGCGCCTTCGCCGATTCCGGCATATGGTCGGTTCTCGAAGTCTCCAAGTACATGACGCCCGCCGATCAGGCCATTGCCCCGTTGCCGGGTGCCGCGTTCTATCCGGCGCTGTGGCATCTCATGGGCGCGCTCGTCGTGAACGTGCTCGCCTGTCCGGTCGCGGTCGCTCTCAATGCCGTGAACTACGTGGTCGCAAGCGTGCTGTTCCCGGTAGGGGTCATGCTCCTGCTCGCGACTGTCTTCGGGAACCGCCCTATCGTGCGGCTGGGAGCGGTCTGCGCCCTGGCCTTCCTCGGGTTTCCCTGGCTCATCCTCTATTGGGGTCCCCTGTATGCGAATGCGTTTGGTTTTGCCCTCGTGCCCATGGTTGCCGCCTTGTTCGTGGGTCTGGTCGACTCTCTCGTCACCCACACCACCAAGGCGGTTGACGTCTTCGCCTTTCTCCTGGGCACGCTCGTGCTCGTCGTCGCCCAGACGAGTTCCGTCTTCTTCTGCGTCATCTTCCTCGCCCCTTACTGCGTTTATCGCCTCTGGACCCATGAGGGCCCCGTCCACCTGGGCCGCCATCCTCTTCCCAACAGGCCCTGCGCCGTGTTCTTCGCGCTCTTCGTGGTGCTCGTGTGGACGGGGCTCGTGTTCGCCCCCTTCATGCACTCGCTCGTCTTCAACGGCGAATGGAGCGCGACGCTCTCGGCGGGGCAGGGCATCTGGGGTGTCGTCACGCTGGCGTTCGGGTGGTTCGCGCCGCAATATCCCCTCGCCGTTCTCGTGCTTATCGGCATCGTCTACACGCTGCGTCATCGGGAATATCTCTGGATTACCGTTGTCTACCTCGTGTTCTGCGTGATCTACGTCGTGTGTGTCTCCTGCGATGGCTTTGCGCGGCATTTTCTGGCGGGTTTTTGGTACGCGGATTCCTACCGCATCGTCTCCTGCCTCGCCCTGGTGGGCATTCCGCTGGCCACCCTCGGCCTTGGGGTCATCGTGCGGTTCCTGCGTGCCCACATCCGTGGCGGCGATGGGCCGAGGCGCGCCTGCGTCGGCGTTTTCCTGGTGCTGTGCTGCGTCCTGCTCTACCTGCCGACCGTGCACCTTGGGGACATGAAGATTGACACCGCCTTGGGAAAGATCCAGGAAGAGTACTACGGGGCAAACCATAACGAGGTCCCGAGCCATCACATCAAGCTCGATGCGGAGGAGCAGGCGTTCCTCGACGAGGTCGCGCGCGTCGTCCCCGAAGGCGAACTCGTGCTCAACATGCCCGATGACGGGTCGGTTTTTGCCTACGCGACGGATGGCATACGCACGTACTACCGTGACTACCGCTTCTACGATGGAAGCTGGACCACGCGAAACGGGCCACGTCCCTACGAGACGCGTGCCAGCAAGCTCATTCGCAAGTACGGGGCGTGGGCCTCGACGAACAAACGGGTGCGCGATGCCTTCGAGAAAGTTGGTGCACGTTACGTCCTTCAGCTCGACCGGGGAAAGGCCTTTCGCAAGCAGCCCAAGCCACCCTCCTATGACGGGACGCTCTGGACGGGATTGACGGCTATAATGGACGACACGCCCGGCTTCAGGCCGGTCTTGAGCGAAGGTGACATGCGGCTCTACGAGATAACCGCATTGGACGAAACGGAATAGGAACTCGCGGCTAACATGCGGGGTGCACACGAAATCAAGCGGTTCGTGCAGGAGAGGGGCTTCGGCAAGTTCGATGCGCTCGCCCTCTTCCTGCTCATCGCATTCATCCTCCAGGGATGTACGTTCTACCTCTTCGTGCATTCCATGCGAATTATCGTCTGCACGCTTCTCGCCGCTCTCGTTGTCATTGGCCTGTGGGCATGGCGACGGGTCCTTCCCCAAACCGTCGATGCCGTATGCCGCAAGGTCTTTCCCGTCGTACTCATCGTCTGCGGGGTGGCGTTCTCGCTCTTCTTTCCGCCCGGATCGGTTCCCGATGGCATCTACCATTTTCGCACGACATATGCGTATTCGAACATCCTGAGCTTTCAGGATGCAGATCTCATGCGTGCAAGCGATGCAGAGTTGATTCACGACGAGAAGGTCGTGAACAAGCTCATCACGGGTGAACATTGGGAAGTCACGAACGAGGAGTTCGAGGTCTTCAGTTCCAACATCGTGCCCGTTCACGAGTACTGGCTCACCCATAGCAAGATGTATGACGAGGACCCCGTTGGCGTTCCGACGAACTTGCCGCTTCCTCAGCTCAAGGTTCCCGCCGCGCTTGGCATCATGCTCGCCAAGCTCATAGGGCTTGGCGCCATTCCCATGTTCTTCTTGGGACGCTTGTTCAACATGCTCTACGCGGCCATCCTCATCATATTCGCCGTCAGGCTAACGCCCATCGGCAAGAACATGTTCATGGCCGCATCGCTCATGCCCATGACCTTGCATATTCTCGGGTCATATTCCTATGACGCGCCCATCATCGGCATGGCGTTTCTCCTCACCGCCCTGCTTCTCAGGGCCATACGGGGCAAGGGCAGGATATCGAAGGGGTTGTGCGTGGGGACCGTGGTCGTGGCATCGGTCCTGGCTCCCTGCAAGGTCGTGTACATGACCATCAACTTCATCGTGCTCTTCGTACCTGCGCGACGCTTTGGCTCGCGCGTCTCCTGCGTCATGTTCAAGCTCTGCGTGATTGGCCTTCCGATACTCCTCATGGTCGCCTCTCGATTCGCGGCCCTGCTCCCGTATCTATCTGGTGGGAGCACGGGGGGCAAATCCCCCGAATACGAGGGAGCGCAATGCTATACGCTCGGCGATCTTCTGGGTGATCCCAAGGCGACGTACCTGCTCTTTGCCAACACCCTTCTCGTCAACACGAGCAACTACCTACCCGAACTCGTGGGTGGTGTGCCGGGATGGCTCGAGGGGCGTGTCGCGTTGCCGACGTGGGCATCGTATTTTCTCGTCTTCGTGTTGCTCGTCTCGAGTGTTCGTGCTGCCGACGATGACGAGTGCCTGCCGGTATCGCAGCGCATCGTCTGCGCGGTCCTGTTCGTCGCCACGCTCTTGGCGACCATGCTCGCGCTGGCCATTGATTGGACCTTGAGCACCGACACGATGATACAAGGTGTACAGGGACGCTACTTTATTCCCGTCATCATCTTGCTGTTGCTCGCGCTGCGCTCGAGGTGCGTTCAGGTCAAGGCCCGCATGGCCATGCCGCTCGTGATGACACTTGGGTCGGGCAGCTTCATGTATCTGGCATATATTGCTTTTAGGGCGCTGACAGGGTAATTTGCTAGCAGGTACTTTGCGATGTCGTGCCTTTGCGACTGACGGGCACAACAAGACGGAGAACGGGTTTCGCGTGCATTCGAAAGTTCTGCTCATAATCCCCGCGTACAACGAGGAGGAGAACATCGAGCGTGTCGTCGGCATGCTCGAGTCCGACTATCCCCAGTACGATTACGTCGTCGTCAACGACGGTTCCAAAGACAACACGGCAAGCATCTGTCGCAGACGGGGCTTCCGCTTTCTCGACCTGCCCGTGAACCTTGGCCTTGCCGGGGCCTTCCAGGCTGGTCTCAAATACGCTGACAAGCACGGCTACGATTGCGCTATTCAGTTTGATGCTGATGGCCAGCACCGGCCGGAATACATTGCGCCCATGGTCGCGGCTCTTGCGGACAATGACATCGTCATAGGTTCGCGCTTCGTGGATGAACCCAAGCCCAAGTCCATGCGCATGTTCGGCAACAACCTCATCGAGGCGATGATCAAGGTTACGACCGGCAAGAAGATCAACGACCCGACCTCGGGCATGCGTGCCTATAACCGTCGCATGATTAAGGAGCTCGCCTACGGCCCCAATCTGGGTCCCGAACCGGATACGCTCGCATATCTCATCAGGAAGAAGGATGCGCGCGTTGCCGAGGTCCAGGTCTCGATGGACGAGCGCATCGCGGGGGAGAGCTACCTGAATTTCAGGACTTCGACCTCGTACATGACGCGCATGGCATTGTCCGTCCTGCTCATCCAGTTCTTCAGATAGGGTGATGTGATGTTGTCCCTTGCGCTGCGAATCATACTGATCGTCGCCGCCATAGGCCTCATGGCCTTTTTGCTGCACAGCATCAAGAAGTCCAAGATGCGCATCGAGGACGCGATGTTCTGGGTGGCATTCTCCCTGCTCATTCTTCTGATGAGCATCTTTCCCGAGATTCCCTCGCTGCTTTCGGATGCTATCGGGTTCCAATCGCCGGTCAATTTCGTCTTCCTGTTCTTCATCTTCATATTGATCGTGCGGGACTTCTTCTCGAACAGGCGCATCTCGCAGCTCGAGAACCGCGTCAAGGAACTGACGCAGCAGATTGCTATCGACCGGCTCGACCACTACGAGCGCAGGCATCTTGGCGAGCGTGACGAGGACGAGCGTTCCTAGCATGTCCCAAAACCACGTATATGCAATCTTTTCGGCTCGGTACGCGCCGCATACGGGCGGCGTCGAGTCGTTCACGCAGCGCCTGGCGCATCAGCTCGTCGAACAGGGCAACCGGGTCATCGTCGTCACGTCGCAACTGGACGAGGCCGCGCCTTCGCACGAAGTGCAGGATGACGGCGTCGAGGTGTACCGTCTTGCGTGCAGGCCGCTTCTGAGCGGACGCCTTCCCATCTCGCGCAAGACCGCCGATTACAACCGCATGTTCGAGGAGCTGGCTGACCGTGGTGTCGACCGGGTGCTCGTCAACACGCGCTTCTACCGTCATTCCCTCGAGGGCGTGCGCTTCGCAAAGCGCGTCGGCGCGCCCGTTATCGTGCTCGATCATGGATCTGCCCACCTGACCTTTGGCAACGTGATGGCCGATTGGTTCGTCGAGCGTTACGAACACGCCATCACGCATCGCATGATGAAGCTCGACCCCGCGTTTGCAGGCATCTCCCGGGCAAGCGTCGACTGGCTTGCGCACTTTGGCATCAACACCTCGACGGTCATTCCCAATGCCGTCGACGTCGGGCAGTTCAGGCAAGCTGCCTCCGCGCGTGACTTTCGCTCGGAATTGAATGCGCATGGCAAGACGCTTGTCGCCTTTGTCGGCCGCCTCGAACCAGAGAAGGGGGCGTTTGCCTTCGCACGGTCCGCCCCTTTGCTGGGCGACGGCTTTGTACTCGCCCTGGCAGGCGATGGTAGTCAGCGAGTCCAGATCGCGAACCTCGACGCGGGCAACGTCATCTTGCTCGGGCGTCTCGACCAGTCCGATCTTTCCGCCCTTCTGCGTGATGCGGACATCTTCTGCCTGCCCACGCGCTCGGAGGGCTTTTGCACTTCGCTTCTGGAAGCTGCCGCTCAGGATGTCCTTCCCGTCATGCCCCATGTGGGGGGCACAGACGAGGTCATGGGCTGGGACCCTGTCCGCTTTGGCGTCGCGCTCGAGGGCAATGACCCCGAGACCGTGGCCCGCGCCATACGCGAGGCGGCATCTCAATCGGCGACTGCCGACGAGTTGAGCGATTACGTTGCGCGCAATTGCTCCTGGGACAACACGGTCGCTGCCCTCGATGCGGCATTCGAAGGAATAAGGTAAATGCAGGTCGGCTGCCGCATTGGAAGCTGGCTCTCACACCCAATCCGGCTTCTGCGAAACGCCGCGAAAGAACTCGCGTGCACAGACCGCACGCTCAAACACCTTTCGCTAAACCCGCGCTTCGCTACAGCCGGATTTGTTCGAGATGCTTCCAATGCGGCAGCCGACCAGGCAATTTAGCTTCGCTGCTCCATTACGTCGACGCCATCACCTAGATCGAGAATGACCGGGGCATGGGTATAGCGCTCGTTTTCCGGTGGGAGTTGCATGTAGTCACCATAGAGCGTCGTGAGGTAGCTCTCGCAATCGCGTGGTGCGCGGAGCTTCAAGCCGTCAAAGTCGATGTCGACCGTGGGGAAGAGCACGTCGGTCTCGAATGATCCCCAATGGGGATAGGCGGCGTCGGTCCAGAGTTGCGCGGGGTTGTCCGTATCGAAGGCATGGTCGAATGCCGCTTGCAGGTCCTCCTGCTTCCAGGTGCGCGCGATGGTCGCATGCACGAACTTACAGCCGAGCTCGACGAATGGCTTGAGAGGGGTCGAGGCAGAGAGCTTGGGGCGCGAGAAGTGCTTGAGGTATGACTTAAGCTGCGCCATGCGGGCCTTGCTGCATTGGGCTTGCGCGACCTTGGGGTCCGCGTCAAGCTGGCAATAGGGGAATACGTCGACGAAGGCGCCTTGCTCGCATCCCGCCTCGAACGAGTTGTCGTCGATGAAACGCGTCCCGTCCTTGAACACCTTGGCCCATAGGCCGGAAAACCCCTTGGTGTTCGCCGATGTGTGGAGCGAGTAGCCTTCGGGTAGCTGTTCGGGCGCCAAGGCGCAGAAGCGGTCGTAATCGGCCTTGGGCATGCCGAGGTCGACGTCGTCGTCCCAGGGAATGAAGCCGCCATGACGCACCGCCCCCAGGCAGGTGCCACCGTCGATGAAGTAGTCGATGTCGTTTTTCCGGCAGAGCTCGTCGATGACGGCGACGATGTCGCGCTCGATGGCCTGCAGGCGTTGCAGCGAGTCATGCGGATAGGGTGAAGTGCTCACGGTTGCTCCCGTCTCGGCGTACAAAGGGCGTGTGTATTATACTTCTCGTCATTGAACCGACGGGGGAGTTACATACATGAAACTGGGAACGATAACGCGCGGCGATAGGAAGATCTACATGCTCCTGACGGCGGATTGCCCGCAGGGAGGGTCCATCGTCGCCGAGTCACGCTGCCAGGGAGAAAACGTCGTTCCCGCGCTCGTCGCCACCAAGGACGCGGCGAACGGCGAGTACGTGCTCATCTTGCCGTTGCTCTACGTCGAGCAGACCGTCACGGTGAAGGTGCTTGCTGCCGATGGCACGGTGCTCGACGAGACCTCCCAGAAGGTCGGTCATCTCTCCAGCGCCTTCACGGCAAAGTACAATACCCTGAGCAAGACGCCCGGAATCAACGACATCCGCAACTTCGACCGCTACGCGCGTGGCGATGTCTCGCATATCGAGCCCGACAGGATCTGCTACTTTGGCTACGAGCCCCAGAACTCCGAGCTCGTGCATATCGTCATCACGACGCACTGCGATGACGCAAGTACCTACGAGACCCCATTCGACGTCGTGCTCTTTGACCGCCGGGGCAGGCAGATGCCCATCAGGAACCGTGCCGTCCTGAGCGACAAGCTCGACCATCCCGTCTCCCATTCGGATTTCACGCGCCGTACTATCCACACCTCGTTTCTCAAGGAACATGGCAACGACTGGTTCTTCATCTGGGTGCGCTTCGAAGACGATGCGTTGCCGCCGGCGTTCATCTGCATGGACAAGTGGCGTACGGAGTACATACGCGATCGTTTCCAGAAGAAGTTCAACGATTCGGGACAGGGTCCCTTCTACGAGGACTGGTTCTACCTCACGCAGAAGAAGTCCCCGATGGAGCTCGACGGCCAACGCAAGGCTCGCTTCGAAATCGAGCCGCTGTTCTCGATTATCGTGCCCCTGTACAAGACACCTCTGGACTTCTTCGCGGAGATGGCAGACTCGGTACTCGGGCAGACCTATGGCAAGTTCGAGCTCATCCTCGTGAACTCGACACCGGAGGACAAGGAGCTCGGCGCCGCCGTGGCGGCCCGTGCAGCAGCGGACGAACGCGTGCGCGTGGTCACGCTCGACAAGAACCATGGCATTGCCGGCAACACGAACGAGGGCATCGCCATCGCGCAAGGCGACTTTCTCTGCTTCTTCGACCATGACGACATCCTCGAGCCGGGCATACTCTTCGAGTATGTCGACGCGATCAACCGCTATCCGGAGACGGATCTGCTCTACTGCGATGAGGACAAGATCAGGGATGGCCATCTCTTCGACGGTTTCCTCAAGACCGACTTCAGCTGGGAACTCCTGACCACCTGCAATTACGTCTGCCACCTCCTCACCGTGCGCAAGTCCATCGTCGACTCCGTCGAGCTTTCCGGCGACGAGGTCACGGGAGCCCAGGACTGGGACATGACCATGAAGGTCGCGGAGAAGGCGCGCAACATCTTCCACGTGCGCAAGGTGCTGTATCACTGGCGCTCGCACGAGCATTCGGCTGCCAGCAACGCCAACGCGAAGCCCTACACGCACAAGGCCGGCGAGATTGCGGTCAAGAACCACTTCGAGCGCATCGGGCTTCCTGTCGACGTGCTCGATGGCTTCTGCGGCAACATGCATCGCATTGTGTACCACTTGCCGCAAGACGAGGCGCTCGTCTCCATCATCATTCCCAACAAGGACCATGCCCCCATGCTCGAGCGCTGCCTCGATTCCATCTGGGAGAAGACGACGTATCAAAACTTCGAGGTCGTCATCGTCGAGAACAACAGCGTGGAGGACGAAACCTTCGCACTCTACGAGCGCCTGCAAGCCGACCACGCCAACGTGAGGGTCGTGACCTACACGGGTCCCTTCAACTACTCCGCCATCTGCAATCTAGGCGTGACCCACGCCGTGGGCGACCATTACCTCTTCCTCAACAACGACATGGAGGTCATCACGCCCAACTGGATCGAGTTGCTGCTGGGTCCCCTGCAACGCGACGAGGTCGCCGTCGTGGGCGCGCGCCTTCTGTATCCAGACGATACGATCCAGCACGATGGCGTCGTGATTCCGCGCTCCGACCCCAAGCACGTGGCGTGCATGGCGCCGAGGAGCCTCGTGTACTACTTCGGCATGATCCACAACGCCCGTGACGTGCTTTCCGTTACCGGGGCGTGCCTCATGGTGAGCCGGGAGGACTTCGAGTCGGTCGAGGGCTTCGACGAGCGCTATGCCGTCGCCTATAACGACGTCGACTTCTGCCTGCGGCTGGTCGAGAGGGGACGTCACGTCATCATCGACCCCAACGTCGAGCTCTATCACTACGAGTCGGTGTCACGGGGCTTTGACGAGACGGTCGAGAGCAAGATGCGCAACGCCGAGGAGCTTGCGATGTTCCAGAAGCGCTGGCCGCGCTACGTCGCCCAGGGCGATCCGTACTACGGCACCAACATCGCCCATGCGAACGCGTACTATGCCCTCAACTGGGACGTGCGCGCCTAGTCGATTCCCAGGTAATGCTTCCAGAACGGTAGCGACGTCATCGTCGCGCGAGCCGCCTCGTATTCGCTGCGCAGGCGGTCCTTGTTTGCGCGGAACTCGACCATGTCGCGATGGTAGCGGTCCCAGACCTGCTTGAAGCGCGCCTTGTCCATGGTGCGGATGATGCCCTTCTTGTTGGGGGCGTCGATGGCGATGATGTACTCCTTCTTGCGGAGCTTGTCGACGGGGTAGAGCCAGCCGGCGGCGCCGATGATGGCGACCGATCCCTCTTCGTAGTACGGACCCTTGGTCATGCGGTGGCCGTTGACGGTCATGTTGTCCTGCAGACGATCAGCAAAAGAGCGGTGGTCGTCGCCCTCGTGGTCCTCGTGATCGAAGTCCATGGCGGGAATCTCGTCGAGGTCGACGCCAATGGCACGGGCCTGTTCCTTCACCTCGTCAAGGGGTAGGAGCTTCTCGGCCTTGCCCAGGGCGGCAAGATAGCTCCTTTCCGCCGCGCCGGGTTCCATGATGAACGCGGGGCCCTTGAGGAAGTCCTCGAAGGCATCGAGGATGAGCTCGGCGTTGGTGTAGTTGTACTTCTTGAGCTCGAGCTCGAAGGAGATCTTCAGATCGCCGATGAAGTCGGAGAGTGGCGCCATGCCCGTGGTGAATTGCCCGATGAGGACGTTGCGGGGCATTTGGTAGCGCTCGACGGCGGCGCTGTAGCGCTGGCGGAAGGGCGCATGCCACACGCAGATGCCGTTCATGGTCATGAGCTTGGGACGGACGCGCAGGCTGTACTCGACGTCATCGGTGCGCACGAAGATGGGTAGCGGGAGCCCCTCGCGTTCGATGACCGTCATGGGAATGACGCAATACCACCAAGCTGCGTAGGACTGTCCCATGCGGTCGATGTCGAAGCCCGCCTCTTGCGGGTCACGCCACAGGTACGCCTCGTTCTCGATGCAGTCGTGGAGCACGTCGACGCGAGCCTTGTCCTTGACCGGGAAGTACTTGCCACGGCAGGCGACGAACCCGACGTCCTCGTAGCGCAGGTTGGGCTGGTCCATGTCCATCATGGCCCCGCTCAGAAACGCCTCGGCGTATTCGTCGTTGACGATGGAGAGCAGGTTGAAGGTTCGCAGGATGCTTTCGGACGAGATGCTCACGTCATCGTCCATGAGCAGTACGTGGGTTGCCTTCGGCGTCTGCTCCATGGCCTCGATCATGCCACGGGCAAAGCCACCCGCACCACCGGCGTTGGGGTTGGGGTGCAGGAAGATGCGCTCGGATTCGACGTCTGCGGCGTCCAGGGTGCGGCCGTTGTCGACGACGTGCATGGAGAAGTGGGCGGAGGCGGGCTCGTCGGCTTCGATGATGCGTTCTTTGACGAGCTCGACGTTGGGGAGTATATAGTCCTCGTTCTTGAAGGTGGTGGTGCACAGGGCAAGCTCGACGGGACGTATGTCCGCTTCGTCGACTTGCGTGTAGTAGTAGCTGCCGCGAATCTGCACGTCCCCCTCGGTCTCGAGCATGAATCCCACGAGGACGTCATCGTTGAGCTGGAGGGGGATGTCGAAGACATGCCAATCATCGCCTGCAGCGATTTCGCGGGTCGTGTTCTCGAGCCTTTCGCTTTGCCAGGTGTAGCTATCCGCGCGTGTCTGGACGTAGGTGCAGGCATCACCGCGAAGCTCGAGAT
>CATLBX010000016.1 GCA_949879855.1 uncultured Coriobacteriia bacterium | reverse complement strand
AATGAGGGGACAGACCCTTGGCAATCGGGGGACAGACCCTTGGCTGGTATCGCCGGTGACAATAAGGGGACAGACCCCTGCCTCTGGTTATGCTGCGCTCGATAACGCCCATTCCCGCCGGCACGGAGCCCGTCATTCCGGAACCCGAGCCAGACCCCGCGAATCCCACGCAGCCTGGCACCGAACCCACCACCACGGAGCCCGCTGAACCCACCGAACGATAACCCCGGTGACAATGAGGGGACAGACCCCTCCATGCAGTGAGGGGACAGACCCTCCCCATGCGCCGAAGGTGACACGCGGGGGACAGACCCTCGCGTTGTCCCCCGGTGGCAATGAAGGGACAGACCCTTGGCAATCGGGGGACAGACCCTTGGCTGGTATCGCCGGTGACAATCGGGGGACAGACCCCTGCCTGTCATTTCGACCGGAGGCGCGTAGCGCCGGAGTGGAGAAATCTCCTCACCGGGGACGTTACACCGTCGCGAGCGCCTGGTCGATGTCGGCGATGATGTCCGCGGCGGCCTCGATGCCGCATGACAGCCGAACCAGGTCGGGCGATATGCCCGCCGCCTCCAGCTCGGCGTCGTTCATCTGCCGATGCGTGGCGTTGGCCGGATGCAGCACGCAGGTGCGCGCGTCCGCCACATGCGTGGCGATCTGCGCCAGCCGCAGATGGGCCATGAACGCCTCGGCCGCCGCACGACCGCCCGCGACGCCAAAGCTCACCACACCGCATGCGCCTTGGGGCAGATACTTCTGCGCGCGCTCGTATTCCGCGTCGCCCTCCAGGCCGGGATAGCGCACCCACGCCACCTTCGGGTGTTGCGCCAGGTGACGCGCCACCGCGAGCCCGTTTTCCGCATGCTGCTTCATGCGCAGGTGCAGGCTCTCGAGTCCCAGGTTGATCAGGAACGCGTTTTGCGGCGATTGAATCGAGCCCAGGTCGCGCATGAGCTGCGCGGTCGCTTTCGTGATGAACGCGTCCTCGAGCCCGAAGCGCTCGGTGTACACCACGCCGTGATAGCTCTCGTCGGGCTGCGTGAGCCCCGGGAACCTCTTGCCGTGGGCCGTCCAGTCGAACGTGCCCGAATCCACGATGGCGCCGCCGACGCTGGCGCCATGGCCATCCATGTACTTGGTGGTGGAGTGCGTCACGATGTCGGCGCCCCATTCGATGGGCCGGCACAGCACCGGCGTGGGGAAGGTGTTGTCCACGATGAGCGGCACGCCGTGGGCGTGGGCGGCCGCGGCGAAACGCTCGATGTCGAGCACCGTGAGCGCCGGGTTGGCGATGGTCTCGCCGAACACGCACTTGGTGTTGGGGCGAAAGGCCGTCTCGAGCTCGGCGTCGCTGCAGTTCGGATCGACGAACGTGCACTCTATCCCCATGCGGCCCATGGTGTGCGCCAGCAGGTTATAGGTGCCGCCGTAGATGGACGCCGACGACACCACATGGTCACCCGCGCCGCAGATGTTGAACACCGCGAAGAAGTTCGCCGCCTGTCCGCTTGAGGTCAGCATGGCCGCCGTGCCACCCTCGAGCTCGGCGATCTTGGCCGCCACCGCATCGTTGGTGGGATTTGCCAGGCGCGTGTAGAAGTATCCCGATTCCTCCAGGTCGAAGAGCTTGCCCATAGCCTCGCTCGTGTCGTACTTCCACGTGGTGTTCTGGTAGATGGGAATCTGGCGCGGCTCGGCATTGCCCGGATGGTAGCCGCCTTGCACGCACGTGGTGGCGATGTCGGTCATGGTGATACCTCGCTCTTTCGTCTGGGATGATTCGCCAATTATAGGTTTGCGGGCGGGGGTTCGACATACGTTTTCTCGATGGCTCGTTCTTCAGAAATCCTATGACGCGAACACCGAAGAGCAGCGCACGTCCGCGCGCGCTTCCCCTATAGTATGCCCACGGCGCACGTGTCGCACCCGCGATGCGCGAAGGCGCCCGTGCGAAGAAAGGACGACCGTCATGCCCATCCGCATTCCCGACCAGCTTCCCGCAACCGCGGCACTCGAGAGCGAGAACATCTTCGTCATGACGGAGTTCCGGGCCATGCACCAGGACATCCGTCCCCTGAAGCTGCTGCTCCTGAACCTCATGCCCACCAAGATAACCACCGAGACGCAGATCCTGCGCAAGCTCTCGAACACGCCGCTGCAAATCGAGGTGGAGCTCCTGCAGACCGTCAGTCACGACGCGAAGAACGTCGCCGCCGAGCACCTGGAGACGTTCTACACCACCTTTGACGAGGTGCGCGAGCGCCATTACGACGGGCTCATCATCACGGGCGCGCCCGTGGAACTTCTCGACTTCGAGGACGTGGACTACTGGGACGAGCTCTGCGCCATCATGGAGTGGTCGAAGACGAACGTGCATTCGACCCTGCACATTTGCTGGGGCGCGCAGGCGGGCATCTACTACCACTACGGCGTGGGGAAGTACGAGCTCCCGCACAAGATGTTCGGCGTGTTCGAGCATGACGTGGTGAAGCGCACCTCACCGCTCGTCCGCGGTTTCGACGACACGTTTTGGGCTCCGCATTCCCGTTACACGGAGGTGAGCGCCCAGGACATCGAGGCCCATCCCGACCTGGAGCTCATCGCCGTGTCGAGGGAGGCCGGCGTGTACATCGCGAAGTCGACCGACTCGTCGAACTTCTTCGTGTTCGGCCACCCCGAGTACGACCGGGGGACCCTCAAGGCCGAATACGACCGTGACCTGGCCCGCGGCCTGGACATCGCCCTTCCCGCGCATTACTACCCCGATGACGATCCCACGCGTCAGCCCGTTGCGGCATGGCGTTCGCACGCCCAGCTGCTCTACACCAACTGGCTCAACTACTACGTGTACCAGACGACGCCCTACGACATCGATGCGATCGGGGAGTAGGAGCTCCGCTTGCCGGGCCTGACGCGGACGGTGCACAATGGTACACTGCACGGATAGAAGAAAACCGAAAGGAGTCTCATCGTGGACACCGGTTCCGAAGCCCGTCGCATCCTGCTCGTCGAGGACGAGAAGACCATTCGCGATGCCGTCGCCGCCTATCTCGAGCGTGCCGGTTACTGGGTGACGCCGGCCGCAGACGGCCAGGAGGCCGTCGATGCGTTCTCGCTGCATCAGTTTGACCTCGTCATCCTCGATCTCATGCTTCCCAAGCTGCCGGGCGAGAAGGTCTGCCGCATCATTCGCGATACCTCCGACGTGCCCATCATCATGCTCACCGCCAAGGGAGAGGTCGAAGACCGCATCGTCGGTCTCGAGCTCGGCGCTGACGACTACCTCATCAAGCCCTTCTCGCCGCGCGAGCTCGTCGCGCGCGTCCGTGCCCTGCTGCGTCGCGCCCACATCGACTCCGAGCCGCAGCGCGAGGTGCTCGACTTCGGCGGCTTGACCATCGACCTCAACGGCCACAAGGTCCTCGTCAACGACGAGGAGGTCGACCTCACCGCCAGCGAGTTCAAGCTTCTCACGACCCTGTCACGCTATCCGGGCCGCGTGTACTCGCGCATGGAGCTCGTCGAGAAGGTGCTCGGTTACGACTTCGAGGGCTACGAGCGCACCATCGACAGCCACGTGAAGAACCTTCGTGCCAAGATCGGCGATGATCCGCGCAATCCCCGCTGGATTTACACCGTGCACGGCGTCGGCTATCGCTTCGAAGTGCCCCGAGATGGCGAATCGGCTGGTCAAGAGGCCTAGACGTCAATGAGTAGCAAGCGCAAGACCCGCGAGAAGAAGCCCCTCTCGTTCGCGATCTACGTCATGGGGGCGTTTCTGCTCACGTCGGCCATGACCGTGCTCATCACGGCCGCGGCCATCGCGATCGTCTGGAACGTGGGCTACGCGGGCGAGCCGAGCGACGAGGAGCTTTTCTTCGCGGTTTTTGCCGCCGGAGCCATAGCCCTCGTGCTCTCCACCATCCTGGGACTCTACTTCGCTTTCGGCATCGCACGCCCCGTCGGGCGCATCGCCGACACCGCCTCGGCCATCAAGGAGGGCAACCTCTCGGCACGCACGGGGCTCGGCGGCGACGACCAGCTCGGTCAGCTCGGCCAGCGCTTTGACGAGATGGCCGATGCCATCGAGCGCGACCGCGACCTCGAGCGCCAGCTCATCGGCGACGTGGCGCACGAGCTGCGCACGCCGCTCATGGCCATTCAGGCTACGGTCGAGGCCATCCAGGACGGCGTCTTCGAAGCCGACGAGGAACATCTCAACACCATCTCGTTCGAGACGCGGCGCCTGGGCCGCCTGGTCGAGGCGCTCCTGCACCTCAATCGCCTCGAGAACGGCACGGCCGAGGTCAAGCGCAACCTCGTCAACCTCAGCAGTGTGGTCGGCGGTCTCTCGACGACCCACGAGGCGTTGCTCGAGAACTCGGGCATCATGTTCTTCACCGACATCACCCCCGACGTGATGATCATCGGCGACCAGGACCTCATCTCGCAGGCCGTCGCAAACCTGCTTTCCAACGCCGTGCGCTACACGCCCGAAAACGGCATGGTCAGCATCGAGCTCACGCGCGAGAACGGCTATGCCAAGATTTCCGTGCGCGACACGGGCGTCGGCATATCCGAAGAGGACATGAAGAAGGTCTTCTCCCGCTTCTGGCGCGCCGACGTTGCCCGCCAGAGCGTCGATGGCGGTCTGGGCATCGGCCTGGCGCTCGTCAAGGAGGTCGTCGACCAGCACTTTGGCGAAATCTCCGTCTCGTCCACGTTGGGCGAGGGCAGCACCTTCGTGATGCGCATCCCGCTTGCGCCGGAAGACCGTGCCAGGCCCATGGTTCCCACGCGGAGGAGCAGTTCGCGACGACGCCAGGAACGCGCCGCGCGCAAGGAGCAGGAAAAGGCCCGCAAGATCGAGGAGCGGCAGGTCAAGGCGCGTCGCAAGGCGCGCGAGGCAGGTGCCGGCATGAGCGCCACGCAGGAGCTCAAGCTCTTCGGGCTGCGCGTTTCGCTGCCCACGACAAGACAGCAAGATTCACATTCGAGAAGCAAGGAAGATGGTACCCATGAGTGAAATGGCAATGCGTCCCGACTCGCAGGGCAAGGTTCGTGACCTCTATGACCTGGGCGACAAGCTCCTTATCGTCGCGACCGATCGCATTTCGGCGTTCGACTACATCCTCAAGGACGAGATTCCCTACAAGGGCGAGGTCCTGACGCGCCTTTCGCTCTTCTGGTTCGACCTGCTCGCGGATATCATTCCCAACCACCTGATCTCCGCGGACGTGGCCGACCTTCCCGAGAGGTTCAAGCCCTACGCGGAGTGGCTCAACGGCCGCTTCATGCTCGTGCGCAAGGCGCAGATGTTTCCCGTCGAGTGCATCGTGCGCGGCTATCTTGCCGGTAGCGGCCTCAAGGAGTATCGCGCCCAGGGCACCGTCTGCGGTATCGAGCTGCCCGCGGGACTCGTCGAGGCGAGCAAGCTGCCCGAGCCCATCTACACGCCCTCGACCAAGGCCGAAATCGGCGATCACGACGAGAACGTGAGCTACGAGCGCACGGTCGAGATGCTTGGCGAGAAGGACGCGAGCGCCCTGCGCGATGCGTCGCTCTCCGTCTACAAGACGGCTGCCGACTATGCCGCCCAGCACGGCATCATCATCGCCGACACCAAGTTCGAGTTTGGCATGATCGACGGCACGCTCACCTTGGCGGACGAGGTGCTCACGCCGGATTCCTCGCGCTTCTGGCCGCAGGACGCTTACGAGCCCGGCAAGGGCCAGGCGAGCTTCGACAAGCAGTTCGTGCGCGACTGGCTCGATGCCAACTGGGACCGCACGGGCGAGCCGCCGCAGCTGCCGGCCGACATCATCGAGGCGACCTCGAACAAGTACATCCAGGCTTACGAGCTCATTACGGGCGAGCGCTTCGTTCCCGCGAATCTCTAGGTCGCAGGCCGCGCTCGCGTGCCATCCGTTGTATCATAGGCATTTACACATCACAGGCATTCGAAAGGCGATTGACGAATGACGCAGCGTAATTTCCAAAACGCACGCAACCAGGGCGATGGTCCCAAGGGCAAGTCGAAGAAGTCGGCTAGCTCGGCGAAGCTCAAGAGCAAGGCCGGCGCCTCGGTGTACGCGCCCTCCAAGGAGGTAAAGGCCAAGCGGGCCAAGGAAGCGGCCAAGGCGAGGAAGACCCAGCCGGCCGAGGCAAAGGCGAACGACCCGGTCGAGCAGCAGCGCCGCCGCGAGCGCGCCATGGTCTCGATGATGCGCGACCTGCCCGAGTACAAGTTCTGGCGTCGCATCTGGTGGGTCGCCATGGGCATTGCCTTCGTCGTCATCGTCCTCACCTGGCTCCCCAACATGCTCATCAGCTCCGGCGTGCTCGGCGAGGACTTCCAGGAGACGGCGAGCTGGATTTCGACCATCGGGTTCATCTTCGCCATAGTCGCCCGGTTAGTCGCCTTCTACATCGACTTGCGCAAGATTCGCAAGATTCAGAAGGCCCAGGAGGCCAAGGCGCGCAACCTGACCAAGACCGAACGCCAGGAGCTCGACAAGGCCATTGCCGCGTCCATCGAACGCGACCAGGCCAGGCGCGCGGAACGCAAGGGCAAGATGCCCTGGAGCAAGAAGAAGCCGCAGGCGGCTTCCGAAGATGCCTCGGCCGACGAGTAAACAGGAGACGCGATGCTGCTCACCGCGAAATACGTCATTCCCGTCACGTCCCCCTACATCGAGGACGGCGCCGTCCTCGTGCGCGATGACCAGATCCTCGATCTGGGCACCGCATGCCACCTCAAGGACAAGTACCCGATGGAGGAGGTTCGCGACTTCGGCCTCTCCGCGCTCATGCCCGGCTTCGTCGACGTGCACACGCACCTTGGCTATACGGCCCTGCGCGGCATGTTCGGTGACCTGCCCTATGCGGATTGGAAGCGTCACGTGCTCCATACCGAGCCCTTCTTCACCGAGGAGGACTGGATCGATTCGGCACGTGTCGGCGCACTCGAGGCCGTCGCCAGTGGCATCACGACCATCGCGGACATTTCCGCATCGGGCGTCACGCTCGTCCCCGCCAAAGAGATGGGGCTGCGCGCCCGCGTGTACTACGAGGTCCTGACCACGCAGAAGGAACATGCGGCAGACGTCGTGCGCGAGGGCGTGGAGAAGATCGAGCGCTGGAAGGAAGAGTACGGGAGCGACCTGCTCGACTTCGGCCTTGCGCCCGGTCCCGTCTACGGCTGCCATCCCAGCGTCTTCCAGGCCATTGCAGACGTCGCGATCGAGAAGAACATCCCCGTCGCCATGCACCTGGCCGGAAGCCAGGAGGAAGCTGACTTCATCCGGTACGGCTCGTCGCCCTTTGGCGTCCACGTGAGCGAGCACGAGCAGGGCAAGCTCGCCGCCGCCTATCCGCCCTGGCTGCCGGCGGGCACCTCGCCCGTGAGCTACGTGAGCAACTGGGGCATCCTCGACGTGCCCGGCATTCTCGCGATTCACTGCGTGCACGTCGACGACCACGACATTGGCATCCTCCGCGACAAGCAGGTGCGCATCGGCTACTGCCCGCGCATCAACGCCAAGCTCGGCATGGGTTCGATGCCGCTCGAGAAGTTCTGGGCCGCGGGCCTTGCCATCGGGTTGGGTACCGACTCCCCGGCCGCCGTCGACACGACCGACATGATCGACGAGATGCGCATCGGCCTCATGATCACGCGCGCGACGAGTTCGGAGCGCTTCGTGCAGGCATCCGCCAAGAACGCCCTGCGCATGGCGACCATCGGTTCTGCCCAGGCCCTGGGCATCGAGGACAAGGTCGGTTCGCTCGAGGCGGGCAAGCAGGCCGACATCATCGCCATCGACTTGCACAACTCGCACCAGAACCCCACGACGGACCCGGAAGGCGCCGTCATCTACACGGCCAACCAGGACAACGTCAAGATGACCATGGTCGCCGGACGCATTCTCTACGACAACTTCGTGCACGTGTCGGGGTGCGATCGCGATGGGATCATCGACCGGGCACGTGCCCTGCGCGTGCGCATACGCGAAGAGGTCAGCGACGAGGCCCTGCGCAGGTCGCTCATCGAGCATGCGACGCAGGACGAGCGCGACCGTTACAACAGATAGGGCCATCATGTCGAACAAGAACAAGACGTTCCAGAAGAACAAGCAGCAGAAACTCGAGCAGGAACTGGCCGCTCAGTACCGTCGCGAGAAGAAGGAACGTCGCACGAAGCTTCTGAAGACCATCGGCATCACCATTCTCTCGGTGCTCCTGATCATCTCGTTCTGCTTCCCGGCCTTCACGATGCTCTGGTAAAAGACCAGGCGATTTCGCAGTTCACGGTCTTGCCGGCTTCCGGCCACCTTTCGTCGTCTTGATGCGGGCGCTCGAGCACGTATGCCGCCTTGCGGCAGCTGAGCACGCGCCCCGGCGACACCGCCTGCTCGGAGCGCAACACCACGCCGCGTCTGTCTACGAAGACGATATCGAGTGCATAGCCCATGCCGATGGTGTGCACGCTTTTGCAAGGTGCGAGCACGAGCACGCGATTGCCCTCGCCCCAACTCGCATCGGTGCCGAGCAGGCCACGCGCACGGGCGACGAAGCTCAGGGCAAGTACGAAACGCATGTTTTCCCACGTCGTCATAGCAGTTCTCCTGGCGTGTAGGGATCCACGGCGATGCTGCAGCCGTGTTCGAGCGTGGCAGGGGCGCCTGCGATGGAAAGGGGCCAGGGCGCGAAGCGAAACGTGCAGCGGTAGACCTGCATGCTCGCAAATGCCGCACCGGCGTCTTCGCAGCTCACCTCTACCGACGAGCCGTTCTTGGCGAAGTCGCCTTCGAGTGCCGATTGCACGGCGGTGACGCGGGTGTCATCGGCATACCCGTCCATCGGCGCACTCACGGCCAACGCGAGTATGCGCTGGGGCGCGATGTGGTCGAAGCGGGCGCATTCGCCTGCGTAGACGAGCATGTCGACTGCGATGACGAGCACGATGAGGATGACCGGCATGATGACGGCGAGTTCGACCGCCCATCTGGCCGCTCTCTCGACACGGAACTGTGCGTGACGGGTTCATGGCATTATCCTCCCAGCGATCCGAGGAAGCCATCGAGGGCCTCTTCGAGACGGGCGTCAAGGTCCTTGGGCACGGGCAGGTACAGCTTGCCGTTGCCGGTGCCGAGCCCGATGTCGGCGAGGGGAATCTCCGCAATCTCCAGCCCATGTTCGTCGAGGAATCCGGCAATTTCGGGGACGGCCTTGATGTCGTTGACGAGCCCCTCCATGTCTCCCATGCCGATCGAACCGTACGTGTGTGCCGCCTGCTTCATCGACGAGAGGGCCCGTGCGGCGCCACCCGAATCCCGGTCGAGTATGTGGGCCGTGTTGACGAGCACGGGTTTGTAGGTATCGAGGTCCGCGGGTTCGAGGCCTGCCGTGCCAAGCGCGTTTTCGAATGTCGATACCGCCCCGTCAGAAAGCGTCGTGCCAATGACGGGAATGGCCCCGAGCACCTTTCGAAAGCTGGCCTTGAGGCCTTCCGTTCCGTTCGAATACGCGGCGAGCATGCTGCCCCAGGCCCCAAAGACGATTTTTGCCGGGCCGGACGCGAGGCTTTCCTGTGGCACGAGCCCCTCGGCGATGCCCGAGATGATGTTACCCTGATCGCTCGCCTCGTCAGGAGCGAGCGTGGCGCCCGAGATGGCGATGCGTGCGGGAACCTGCGCGTCATCGTTGACGAAGGGAATGCTGCCCGCCTCCGTGCCGGGCGCAATCACGACGCAGATACAGCCGTAGCGTCCCGGTGGTTGGGGGTCGTAGCGCGAGCCTGCCAGGGACTCGAGTGCTTCGGAGAGCATGCCCCCGATGGACTCTCTCGCCTCATCCAGCGCCTGCTTGGCTTGCTCGCCGTCATTGACGGCTTGCGCGTAGTCGCGCGATGCCTCCACGACCGCGAGGTAGTGGTATTCGAACCCGTTGTCGATTGAGGTCGATGCACTTGGCACGCGGCCGAGCGTGGTGGCGTTGAACTTGCAGACGGGACAGCGCTGGATGCCTCCCGAATCGATATCGCATACGGCGGCGCTCCCGGCCGCACTGCCCGCGACGTATTGGGGACATCCGCCGTAGGCATGCAGGTAACGCCCGTCGCCGTTATCCGACACGGGATAGATGGCGCTCGTGTACAGTGACGTGCCCTTGATCTGCTCCGTGTTGCGCGCGAGCTGCACGAGATGCGGGATTTCCGTACCCGAGGCGTTCGTCTCGACGTGGCCACGGGACACTTCGCTGCGCGCATAGGCGTAGAACTGCTTGCGGGCGACCGATTCGGCGATTCTCTCCGGGGACCCGGACGCAAAGGCCCCCGGTTCGGCATGGTAGCGCGCCTCGTAGTACGCTTGCGCACGGGACAGCGCAACCGAGAAGCTCCATCGGTCCGGTGACGAGAAATACGGATTGCGCGCTTCGGATATGGTCGAGAGCTTGCCTGCGCGCTCGAACATGCTCATGCCCTCGTTTCCGCAATCTGCCAGCCAGGCCCGTTCCTTCGCGGCATCCTCACGCTCCTGGGCTTCTTTCTGCCGCATGCTCGCCTCTTGGATTTCGGGTTCCCTGGCCTCTATTTCCCTGGTTGTCTCCTCTACCTTCGTGTTGTCGGGAATCGATATCTCGACGCCTTGCAAGGGCGAGGCAATGGCAATGCCCGCATAGGGAATGCCACTCGCGTCCGCGTTCGCCCCTACGACCTGGGCCGCCCGTATGGCGCAGACGGCGGGCAGCGCCTTCTGCGCGGCCTGCAGTCCCCTGATGGCCGAATCGACGAACGTGTCGCGAGCTTGTAGCACCTTCGAGCCGAGAGCCGCGATTTCGGTCGCGGCACCTTGGGCGCCGGGAATGAACGCGGCGACGGCGGAGACGGCGTATATGGTGAGTCCCAGCAGCGAAAGCGAGAGGGCGGTGGCGTCAACGGCCTGGCCTGCGGTCACGAACTCGGCGACGACGTTTTCTGCCGCCAGAGCCCCCGCATCGGCGACGTATTGGATTTGGCCCGAGCGCGAGCCCACGCTGACGCCTCTCGTGCACACGAAGACGAGAGCGCACACGACGAGGAGGGCGACGGCGGCAGCGGGCGTGGTGAAGCCGCCTTCGGAACGCGTGAAGGTCAGGGACTCGCTCATTTCCACGCCCCGATCCAACGCGACGGGTCGTACCCCTGGCCGCCTATCCAACCGGGGATGGACGAGCAGGAGACGTCAACGCGCTGCACGATGCCACCATCATCGCCGATGGTGCTCGTGAGCCCGGCGAGTATCCCGAAAAGCGGCAGGGGGTCGGCATGGTTCTCGATGATCACGTTTGCCGTGCCGTCAGACGAGCGCGACCAGTTGATGCCCCAATCATCGCCGATGTGGAAGATGGGAATCTTCGGTATCGCCTCGAGACGCCGTTCGACATAGGCGCGTATCGTCGCATCACCGCCCGTGTTCGTTGCAACGAGGCGGCACCCTTCCGCAGCGGCGGCGTTCATGATGCATCGGTTGTAGAGCAACACGCTCGGTTGCAGGAGTAACCCGAAAACGATGAGGAGGACGGGCAGGAGCACCGCTGCCTCGACCGTGGATTGTCCCGATTCAGAACAGAAGCGCATCGAAAAGCCCTCCCATGGTTCCCAGCGCATGCGAGGCGCTTGCCTGCATGAGCGAACTCAGGCCACCTGTCGCCACGAATCGCCAGAGAGCCGCAAGTGCGCCCATGAGCGCGATGAACGCGAGCCCGACGACAAGGTATTCGACCGATGCCTGGCCCTTTTCCCGCAACCGCATGTGCATCACAGGCCGTTGATTCCGCTCGAGATGGCATCCCAGAGCTCGCCGATGCGTCCGCGAAACGCCGCGATGGCAATCATGGCGATGACCGCGAGTACGCCGACGAGAATCGCGTATTCGGTGGTGCCCTGGCCCCTCTCGTGCAGGCACCTGACCCTCGTCACTGTCTTGGTGTAGGCACCGAGCACCCAATCGTTGATTTTTCTCATGACTTTCTCCTTACTCTCGCTTAGAAACCCGTCTGGACAAATTGGAGAAGCACCGGCCCCATGATCAGGATGAGCATGGCGGGCAAGATGCATGTTCCCGTTGGGATGAGAAGCTTGACCGGGGCCTTGGCAATCTGGCGCTCGATGGCGGTGCGCCTGCGCTGGCGGACATCGGCCGAGAAACGGCCGAGCATGTCGGCGAGGGGCGAGCCATGGTGGATTGCCTGGAGGGACGTTTCCGAGAAACGCCTGATCGCCTTGGAGTTGACGCGTGCCGAAAGCGCCGCCAGGGCCTCCTTGCGCGAGGCAAGGCCGCTTTTCCACTCGAGTCGCGTCTCGCGCAGGTGACGGGCAAGCGCGTTGTCGAATTTGGTGCAATACAGGTCGAGCGCCGCGTCAAAGGACAGGCCCGAGCGCACGCCCATGGCCACGATGTCGGCCATCACGTCCACCTGCTCGTCGCATGCGCTGCGCAGCTCACGCGCGTGTCGCGTGTCGAGCATCGCGGGCGCACGGCGCGAGAGCACATAGGCTATGACAATGCAAGGCACGAGCAGCCATGGCGTGATGGCATAGGATACGACGACGCCGGCACCGCAAAACGCGAGAAAGCTCAAAGTGGGGTCGCGCAGCATGTCCTCGACGTCAAACGATTGGCGGGGGCGTGCCAAAAGACCGATGCGCGTGCAGACCAGTCGCGCGCAGAGACAGACGCACGCGCAGGCAAGCGCGCATGCAATCAGGCGCAGCGGGAAGGCGAGCATCTACACCGCCTCCTCGAGGTCGACCGTGAAGTCGATGGCAAGGGCGCGCCGCACGAGGAACACGCCCGCCACCTCGAGCAGAATCGCGAGGATGAAGAGGCAGACACCGAGCGGCGAGCCCAGAAACTCCACGAGATAGCCGGGCGAGAAGATCGAGAGGATGCCGAGCAGCGCGAAGGGCATGAGCGCGACGATGCGACTCGAGAGGCGCCCCTGTGCGGTCTTGGTGCGAAGGTCTTCCTTGAGTTCGGCAGACTGCTGGAGGAGCGCCGAGACGCTTTCGAGTATGCTCGTGAGGCTGCCGCCGGATTGGTGCTGTATCTCCATCGCGACGGCAAGGTACGCAAATTCGGAACCGCCCGTGCGGGCGCGCAGCTTCTCGAGCGCTTCGTCAAAGCCCTGCCCGGCCTCCAGGTCCCATATCGTGCGCTTGAGTTCTCCGGCAAGGGGCTCGTCGCAGTTGTCGGCGGCGTAACGCAGTGCCATGACGAGCGACGAGCCGGATTCGAGCGCGATGCAGAGCAGGCGCAGCACCTCGGGCATGCCCTTTTCCAGCTCCTCGGCGTACCTCCTCTCACGGGCTTTGCCAAAAACGGGGGCAAGCAACCTGGTCGAGGCGATGCGGGCCTTCGCGTCTTCGAGCAGGAGCCGCTTGTCGACATGCGCGAGCTTCGCGCCCGGTCGCGCGCGCATGAGCAGGAGCATCGCCTTGCGAACACAGGAAAAGGTCGCGATTACGCTGCCAAGCAGCAGCAACGCACTGATTGCACCCATTGCTCCACCTCCTCCTTGCTCGCCACGCCCATGAACGGAAGGTCATCGATCCATGGAGGAAGCTCGTTCCACTCGTAGCGTCGCATGCGCCTGTTCCAGCTCACGATCGGCATGAAGCTTCGACGCCCCTGCGCTGGACGGTCGTCATCGCGACGCATGGCGATTTGCGTGATGCGCCGCCTGCCGCCCGCAAGCCGGTCCTGCTGCACGACGAGGTCGAGCGCGGACGCGATTTGCTCCTCGATGATTTCGGTGGGCAGGTCCATGCCGTAGCGCACCATCATCACGAGGCGGGGAATGACCTCGGAGGGCGAGTTCGCGTGCAGCGTCGTCAGCGATCCGTCGTGTCCCGTGTTCATGGCCTGCAGCATGTCGAGGGCCTCGGCGCCGCGGCATTCGCCCACGATGATGCGGTCGGGGCGCATGCGCAGCGCGTTGGTGACGAGCTCGCGGATGGATATCTCCCCGCGTCCCTCGGCGTTTGCCAGGCGGGCCTCGAGTCGAACGACGTGCGGATGCTGGTCGAACCTGAGCTCGGCGCTGTCTTCGATCGTGACGATGCGCTCCTCATGGGGAATGAGACGTGACAGCGCGTTGAGCAGCGTCGTCTTGCCACCGCCCGTACCGCCCGAGACGGCGATGTTCCTGCGGGACCGCACCGCCCAGGCAAGCAGCTGTGCCATCTCGGGCGAGAGCGCATCCATATCGACGAGCTCGCCAAGTGTGAATGAGCGAGCACGGAACTTGCGTATGGTGAGTGCGGTTCCGCCGATGGCGACGGGCGGTATGACGACGTTGACGCGATGTCCCTCTGGCAGGCGGGCGTTCACGATGGGGCACTGCTCGTCAACGCGTCTGCCGAGTGGCGAGACGATGCGGTCGATGACGAGGCGCAGCTGCTCCTCGGAGTCGTAGCGTTCGGCGCTGCTGCATATGACGCCGTCCCGTTCGAAGAAGACGGAGTCGGGGGCATTCACCATGATTTCGGTGATGGAGTCATCCTTGAGCATCTTCTCGATGGGTCCGAGGCCGAGCACCATGTCGAGCGTCTGCTCGATGAGGGCCGAGCGTTCGATGTCGTTCATGGGCGCGAAGTCGTGGGCGCTCAGAATCTGGTCGATGCAGACGGCAAGCTCGCGTCGCGCCCGCTCGCGCCCTTGCCCGAGTAGCTGGGCGATACGTTCGCTTGGAATCTCGCGGTAGAGCAGTTCTCGCAGCCGCGCATGCCCCTTCTCGGAAACGGCGACGGTATCCTCGTTTGCCGTAACCTGCGCGCCCTGACGTATGTAATCGCTGAGCTTCATGGGAAGAAGCGCCTCGCCCTCTTGCGTTCGCTGGCCGAAAACTCGATTCCGATGCGGGGGAGGAGCGCGGCCAGAAGCGACTCGACATCGGGCGTGGGCGACGCCCCCTCCTCGACAAGCTCCTCGATGCGGCCCGTGCCGACGAGCGCCTCGACCGACGCCTTGCCATCTGCGAGCCGGAGCAGCTCCTCACAGCCGAGCGAATCCTCGATGCGCTCGATTTCGCCACGGGACAGTCCCGAGGCGCGGTTGAGCACGAAGGCGATGCGCGCTCCGGGAATACCGAGGCGCTGGCAGAGCTCGAGGGCCTTGATGGCTCCGTACACCGATGACCGCCGCTGGTCCATGACAAGCAGCACGAGGTCGGAGCTGCACAGAAGCTCGCCCGTGAGTCCCGACCAGAACTGTCCGGTGTCGGCGATGACAAGGTCGTAGCTTGCGCGGGATCCCTCCACGAGACGGGCCGTGGCCTCGGATATCTCCTCGGCGACTTCGGGCAGGACGGGGGCCTTGAAGAGGTCGAGCTGTGCCGAGATGGGCACGGGGATGCAGGCCTCTCCCTGGGCAAGCGACGAGAGCTTGACGTCGAGTCCGAGCCAGAATCCCATGTCGCCAAACTGCAGGTCGCCCTCGACGATGGCCGTCTTGGTGCCCCGCGCTGCGGCCAGGTGAGCGGCAATGAGCGCGATCGTGCTCTTGCCGACGCCCCCGCTCGCGGACACCAGCGTGATGAGCGGTGCGCGATGCGCGCCTTGCGCGGAGTATGTGGACTGGGTGGCGTCCATGCTATTCCACCTGACTCGCCGCGCTGCTGCCGGGCAGGACGAAGTGGATGGTCCCCTTGGCCGAGGCGGCAATGAGGTCGCTCACGCTCGAGGGTTTGACCGCAAGGGTAACCCAGGAAATCTGGCCGTCCTTGCCGTCGTCCAGCGTGCTCGTCTCGAGCACGAGGATATGCTCGCCGAGCATCGTGATCTCGCCCGATGATGCCTCGACGTATACATCCACGACCGAGCCGGCCCTTATGGCGCCGCCTACCGCGAGCACATCATCGGATGCGACGCTTGCGGCTGCGAGGCCGTCGGGCACGGTGATGCGCGAAGAGCCATCGCCCACGCGCTCGAGCAGCACCGGCTCGTTCACGCGAATCTCGGTTTGCGCGACAAGCCCCTCGAGCTCGTCGTAGCTTTGCGCCGCCTGCCCCTGGGGCAGGAAGTCGACGAGCCATTCCTGCACGCTCGCGTTCGACTCGTCTATGGCGCTGCCGATGGGGATCGTCCTGCTCGCCACGAGCACTTCGACGCGCTCGCCGCCGTAGTTGCGAATCGCGGATGCCCGTGCCATCGCCGCCTCGGACTGTATCGTCGCCGTATAGGCGAACACGCAGAGCGCGGCCACGATGCCGCATGCCGCCGCGATGATTGCCTGTTTGCGTTGCTTCGTCATGTCACCTCCAACACCTTCGTTCTGGAGATGTGACTATGCGACGGATGGCACCGAGCAAACCACCCCGACAACCTGTACGTTTTCGGACTAGATTCGGAACAAATTCAGACCAGGTTCAGAGCGAAATCAGACCCCACCAAATACCCTAGCGATGGACAGGCCACAGAGCCGAGGTTAAGGGAGCGAGCCGTAAGGCCCACGAAGTGGGCCGTCGGGGAGCGACCGTCGAGGCGAAGGGGCGTGTCCATCGCCCCCATCGAGGTGAGGTGGTCTGGCCGGCGCCCCCTATAGGTGCCGAATGATGTTGCGGAACTCTTCCTCGGCGTCGCTCTTGGTGGCGGCGATGATGGTCTCGCCCGGATACAGCACCGTGTCGCCCGTGATCATCACGAACTCGTCGTCGCGGATGACGGCGATGAGCTGCGTGTCGTGCGAGAACGGGATGTCCGCCACGCGCACGCCGTCCTTGTGGCGCATCTTGGCGGGCAGCTTCGTCTCGACCATGACGATATCGCCCTCGCGCAGCGAGAACACCATGCGCATGTCGCCGACGATGGCCTCCTCCTCGACCATGCGCGCGATGAGCTCGGTCGACGAGACGGGCTCGATGCCCACCTCGTGGAAGATGCGGCCGTTCTTGGGGTTGTTGACGTTGGCGATGCAGCGCGGGACGTTGAAGGCGGTCATGGCAATCTCACAGGCCACGAGATTCGTCTCGTCATGGCCCATGAGCGCGACGAACAGGTCGGCGTCATCGACGCCGGCGTCGAGCTGCACGGCGGAATCCGTGCCGTCGCCCTCGATGATGAGGACTTCGGGGGGAAGCGTGTCGGCGAGGTGGTCGATGGTCTCGCGTTCCTCCTCGATGAGGGTGATGCGATGGTTCTGCTCGAGCATCATCGAGATGAGGTATTCGGCCGTGGTCGACCCGCCGCTAATGACGATGAACATGGAATCAGCTCCTGATAAAGCGCGAGAGGCGTCCGAAGTCCTCGCGGGCGACGCAGACGATGGCCACGTCGCCGTCGTGCAGAATCGTGTCCTGCGAGGGCAGGATGGTCTCGTCGTCGTGCTCGACGGCAACGACGCGCGCGTCGTAGTCCCTCTCGAGCTCGCTGCATGACATGGTGACGTCGTCCTCGAGGTTGAAGGCGAAGCGTGCCAGCTCGTAGCTGCCGAAGGTGTCGATGTGATGGCCATGGCCCGACTGGATCTTCGAGAAGATCTCCTCGGCCACGAGCGTGGTTCCGCAGGCGAAGTCGATGCCGAGCTGGGCGTAGGTCTTCTCGCGGCGCGCCTCGTAGAGCCTCGTGATGACGTGGGGGACCTCGTAGATGCGCCGCGCGACTTCCGCAATCATGAGGTTGGCGTTGTCGTTGCTCGTGACGGCGGCGATGACGTCGGCCTCGTCGATGCCCGCCTCCATGAGCGCGCTTTCGTCAAAGCCGATGCCGCGCACGATGCGGCCGTTGAAGTCGCGTCCGAGGTTCTTGAACGCGTCGGCGGCGCGGTCGATGACCGAGACGTTGTGCCCGTCTTCGGAAAGCAGGGTCGCCAGGTGGCTTCCCACGCGGCCGCAGCCCACGACGATGATGTTCATGGCGCGCCCCTCTCGTCTACTGCGCGGTGATCACATCGCAGCCCATGTACGGGCGCAGCACCTCGGGAACCGTGATGGTCCCGTCGGCGTTCTGGTAGTTCTCGATGATGGCGGCCA
>CATLBX010000015.1 GCA_949879855.1 uncultured Coriobacteriia bacterium | reverse complement strand
GGTGTGGGCCGAGTCGCCGCCGGGGCGTTTATTGATACCAGGGGGTAAATCCGCACAGCGCATCAGACGGGGGTATAGCTCAGCTGGGAGAGCGCGGGCTTTGCAAGCCTGAGGCCAGGGGTTCGAGCCCCCTTACCTCCACCACAAGCACCGGGGCCATCAGGGCCCCGTTTTTTATGCGCCTATGCCTCATACAGGACCACGACCAATTATTACGTCTGAATATAATCCGGGGTTTCTCGTCGTGTCTCTTTCCCTTTTCGAATAGAATGGTACCGGTCATGTCGCATGCATATTCGCCACATGCGATCTATGAAAAGAGGCCCCCTTGCGCAAGAGCAACATCATCGTCCTCGTGATTCTCGTACTGCTTTCCCTCGAGTTTCTCTGGCTTTGGAACCACTTCGGCTTTTCCCTGACCGACCCGGCTGACCTTGCCATCACCATTGTCTGGTGGCTCGTCATCATCGGGGTGGCCGTCGCGATCGTGTTGGTCGAAAGGCGACGCCGCGAGCGCATCAGGTCCGTTTTCGTTGCGGATGGTGTGCTCTACAACTGCGAGACGGGCCTCATCCGCCTTGGTGACGAGCGTGATGCCAAGGATTACGTCAAGATGATCCGCCATGCGCTCAACGGCCTTGATTACGGAGCCGAGGCAAAGCTCAACCAAAATCAACCTCGTCTGCACTTCAGGTACATCGTGCGTTCGAAGAAGTTCTCGGATGGCGGCCGCGTGTGGACGGGCGAGCTCGTCAACGTGAGAAATCCGCAGGATAACAAGCCCTTCGCGAGTGTCAACGAGCTCATGCAGATTTTCGACGCCGGTGTCCTGTAAGCCGGAAACCTATCCGAGCAATCTCCAATATCCTGCCTTGTTCGACCCGACGCGGTCGATAAGCCCCAGTTCGCGCAACTTTCTGAATGAGCGCCGCACGGTGCTCTCGCTCACGCCGAACAGCTCGGCGATGCCAGGCGCCGTCGCACGGCCGTTCGCGCGCAACGCCCGCAACACGAACTCATCGGTTGAGGTGAGGTCGAGGTCGTTGGCCGCTGCTATGGAACGCTGCGAGAAGGGGGCGCTACGCAGGTCCTCTCCGGTGGCGAGCCCCTCGAAGATCGAAATGCCAGTTCTTACGGGTGCCGGCATAACATCGCCATCTCCATCTACCGAGGAATTCTCGACAGTTTCCTCGATAAGCGGTGCCGGCAGTGCGGCATGACGAAGGTCAATGACCTCCTCCGGTCGTACGGAACGGTTTTCACCCCTCGCACCATCGTAGTACCAGTACCTGCCCTGGTATTCGACGGGAAAGGCCGGATCGGCAGCGGGAACAATGACCTCGAGACAGAAATTTGCACCGTCAAGCACGGGCTCGGTAACGCAGGCGACGCCAAGTTCCTTGCGGGTAATGCGGGGTATCTGCTCGAAGGGCTTGCGCATGCGCGTCAAGCCACGCGTGTAGTTCTTGCCTGCAGAGTCGACGAGCAACACCCCTCCGCCTGCGTTGGCAATGCCGCATATGAGCGCGAGGTGTCCCTGCTCCCATGAATCTCGTTGCACGCGCAATTTGCCGGCGGAATCGGGCATATGCCCCCCTTAGCTCGAAAACGACAGAATCAATGCAGCCGTTCGTTTCTGATCAGGCACCGTTCAATGGCATTTGACGGTCATTATCATGTCAATATCCTATCAATGCCCTGCCAGAATGCAAGTTGAAATCGAGGGCATCTATATAGTCACGGGCATCAAACGTCATCCCCTGCGGGGAGAAAGCCCACGACAGGGGTCCAGCGCACGGCAACGCACGCAAGCTGCCGTGGTGGCAACGGACAAGGGGTACACATGAACCATCTGGAGAACATGATCGACGTGAAGAGGAGCACGCTGGCAAAGCTCATTGCCGCATTCACGTCCATCGCGCTCGTGCTCACGATGTGCAACGTCTCGCTCTTTGCGAGCCATGCATGGGCAAACGACGAGGAACCGGCTATCGAGGAAACGCAGGATCAGATTGAGCCTACCGACGAGCAGCCCGCTTTTGAGGAAGAGACCCCTATCGCTGTTGATGACGAGGACGAGGACGAGGAAGAGCCTGCGGTCGAGGAGGACGAGGGGTTTGCCGCCGAGGACGAGACCCCGGCTGTCGAGGAGGATAACGGTGCTTCGGTGCTCGTGGTTGCCGAAGAGGTCGTCATGAGCGAGGCGTACGCCATCGCACCGATGAGTGTGATGGAGGCTAAGGAACTCAGGCCTACTGTGACCAGGCAGGTAACCCTTACGATTAAGTGCGGTGAGGAAACGGTCGTGGATTGTCCGAGATTTGGCGATCCGCTTGTCAATCACGCCGCGGCTACGTATGGTACGTGGCAATCGTCCGATTTCTCCATCACGAAATCAGATGACACAACCGCGAATGTCATTGCGACAAACGTGGATTCGGGAACCATTACCCATGATTGCATCGGTGACCAGAACCTTGTGTGCCGCCACCGCGTAATATTCACGATAAACGTCGAGCATAACTGGGTTGACGTCGAGGCCAAGGACCCCACCTGCACCGAGCCCGGCAACACCGACGGCCAGAAGTGCACGACCTGCGACAGGACGACCGTGGAGGTCATCCCCGCCACCGGTCATGCCGTCGTCACCGACGAGGCCGTTGCCCCCACTTGCGAGACCACGGGCCTCACCGAGGGCTCCCACTGCGCCACCTGCGGCATCGTGCTCGTCACCCAGGAAGTCATGCCCGTTCTTGGCCACGACTGGGACGAGGGCATCGTAACCACCGACCCCACCTGCACCGAGACGGGCGTCAAGACCTTCACCTGCATGCGCGAGGGTTGCAATGCAACTACGACCGAGGATGTCGCGGCCAAGGGTCACACCGAAGAAGTAGTGCCCGGCAAACCCACTACCTGCTATTATCCCGGCCTGACCGACGGCAAGAAGTGCTCCGTCTGCGGCGAGGTCCTCGTTGCCCAGGAGGAAATCCCGCAGTTCGACCATAGCTGGGGCGAGTGGGTCGTGACCGTTGCCCCCACCTGCACCGAGCCCGGCAAGGAGACCAAGAGCTGTTCCACGTGCCCCACCGAGCAGCGTAGGGACGTTCCCGCTACCGGCCATACCGCTGTCACTGATGCTGCCGTTGCTCCCACCTGCGAGACCACGGGTCTCACTGAGGGCTCCCACTGCGCCACCTGCGGCACCGTCCTTGTCGCCCAGGAAGTCGTCGAGGCCACTGGCCACGCCTACGTCGCCACGGTGACCACCGAGGCCACCTGCAAGTCCGACGGCGTAAGGACATACACCTGCACGCATGATGCAGACCACACCTACACCGAGGCCATCCCCGCCATCGGCCACGCCTATGGCGAGTGGATCGTCGTGACCCCCGCCACGATCGACGGCGAAGGCCTCGAGCAGCGCGTCTGCGCCAACGACGTGAACCATGTCGAGGAAAGGGCCATTGCCGCGATTCCCGCCACCACCATCACCTGGTATGACGAGGATGGCACCACCGAGCTCGCCTCCATGCGCTACATCCAGGGCACCGTCGAGCCGAGCTTCGCGGGCGAGGTTCCCACCAAGGCAGAGGATGCCGACAACACCTACGCCTTCAGCGGCTGGGAGAACATGACCCGCACCGATGACACCATCGCCTACAGGGCGACTTACACCGCGACGGCAAAGCCCGTTGACCCGACGCCTGTAGACCCCACTCCGGTGGATCCTACCCCCGTGGATCCCACTCCCGTCGACCCCACGCCGGTGGATCCGACCCCGGTTGATCCTACGCCGACTCCGGACGACCCGGCTCCCGTCGACCCCGCGCCCACGCCGGATGACCCCACTCCCGTCGACCCGACTCCGGGCCCGGTTCCCGGCGACGAGGGCACCGGTACCGGAACTGGAACCGGTACGGACACTGATGCGGGTACCGTGACGGCTCCCGCCGGCGAGACCATCGTCGATGACGCGACGCCGCTCGCTGCCGCTCCCGCGCCCGGCGCAGCTGCAGCCCCCGCGGCCCCCGCAACCGAGACCATTACCGATGACGGCAACCCACTGGCCGCCTTCCCCGGCGAGGAGACCATCGATGACGACGGCAATCCGCTTGCCTCGTTCGAGCTGACTCCGCAGTGCTGGGTGCACTGGCTCATGCTCATCGGCATCGTGGTCACCCTCTTCTACGGTATCGGCGTCGTCGTCAATCGCAGGAAGGACATCCAGACCGTCGACGAGCTCGAGGCCGAGGTCATGGGTAGGCGTCCCGTGCGCCGCAGCACGGCCCATCGTTCGCAGGAAGCCTAAGGCGGACGGACAACGACGATGAGATGACGAGGGGCGGCCAACGAGGCCGCCCCTTTGCTACGTGGTTGGAACAACGGCCCCCGGAGGGCCGTCGCCGCTACTTCTTCAGGGCGCCGAAGATGCCGCGGATGATCTGGCGTGATGCCTCGCGGCCAATCTGCCCGAGCACGCTGCCCACCTGCTTCACTGCCTCCTGCTGCGCCTTCTGCGCGCGCATCTCCTCGGCAGCTGCAGCCTTGGCGGCTTCCTTGGCTTTCTGCTTCTCGGCCTCGGCCGCCTCGATATCGGCCTGTGCCTGCTCGGCAGCCTGCTCGGCTTCCTCGCTGAGCGCCGTGGCCTGCTGGTTGATGATCTCGTAGGCCGACTCGCGGTCGATGGCCTCGCCGTACTTGTCCATGAGCGGTGCCTGCGAGGCAAGCACCTGCTCGACGACCTCGGCATCGGCGGCGGCCATGCGACACTGCGGCGGCAGTATCTTCGCGTACTCGACGACGCATGGCTTGCCTTCCTCGTCGAGGAACGAGACGAGCGCCTCGCCCGTGCCAAGCTCGAGAATCTTCTCCTTCGCATCGAACGCGGGGTTCTCGCGAAACGACTGCGCCGCGGCCTTCACCGCCTTCTGCTCGGCCGGCGTGTAGGCGCGCAAACCGTGTTGGATGCGGTTCGAGAGCTGCGCAAGCACCTCGTCGGGGATGTCGGAGGGCGATTGCGTGATGAAGTAGACGCCCACACCCTTGGAACGGATGAGTTTCACGACCTGCACGATCTTGTCGAGCAGTTCCTTCGGCATGCCGTTGAACAGCAGGTGCGCCTCGTCGAAGAAGAAGATGAACTTCGGTTTGTCGGCATCGCCCACCTCGGGCAGCGTCTCGAACAGCTCGCTCATCATCCACAGCAGGAACATCGCGTAGATTTGCGGGCTGTTGATGAGACGGGCGGCGTTGAGGACGTTGACGTAGCCCTGGCCCTTGTCGTCAACGGCGAACCAGTCGTCGAGGTCGAGGTTGGGCTCGCCGAAGAAGATGTCGCCGCCCTGGTCCTCGATGGCGATGAGGGCGCGCAGGATCGCGCCGACCGACTGTGACGAGACCTTGCCGTAGGTCGTTTCGATTTCCTTGGAGTGCTCCGAGACGTAGTTGAGCATAGCGCGCAGGTCCCTGAGGTCGATGAGCAGCATCTGCTGGTCGTCGGCGACGCGAAAGACGATGTTGAGCACGCCCTCTTGCACCTCGGTGAGCTCGAGCAGACGCGAGAGCATGATGGGACCCATGTCGGACACGGTGATGCGCACGGGAATGCCCTGGTCGCCGAGCATGTCCCACAGGCGCGTGGGGCAGCCTTCGAGCGACCAGCCCTCGATGCCGAACTTCTCGACGCGCTTGGCGATGTTCTCGGTATCGTCACCCGCCTGCGCGATGCCGGTTACGTCGCCCTTCACATCGGCCATGAAGACGGGCACGCCGGCCTTCGAAAAGCCCTCGGCGAGCACCTTGAGGGTGACGGTCTTGCCCGTGCCGGACGCGCCGGCGATGAGACCATGACGGTTTGCCTGGTTGAGAAGCAGGTTGCAGGGAGCTTCGCCCTGTCCAACCCAGATGTGATTCTGTTCAAACATGGCATCTCCTCGAAAAAGATTCGTAGCAAAGAATAATACATGCTCATTCTACCACCGCTTGCCACACAAGGGTCTGTCCCCTTCTTCTCACCTGCAACTTTGAGGGTCCGTCCCCATCGTCTCGCAAAGATGCCTATAATATGCGCGATTGTCACATTGACATGCATTGGGGAGATCATGGAGTTTGTCGGAACCTTCTGGGCGCTCGTGCCGCCCATCGTCGCCATCGTCCTGGCGCTCATCACCAAGGAAACCTATACGTCGCTGTTCGTCGGCATCGTCGTGGGCGCGCTGTTGCTCGCGGGCTTCGACCCGATCAACACCGTCAACTACATCATCGTCGGCACCATCGGCGAAGGCGATGCGGAGATGTCGGTCGGCTTCCTCAATGCCATAAGCGATCCGTGGAATGCGGGCATCTTCGTCTTTCTCGTGATGCTCGGCATCATGGTCGCGCTCGTCAACAAGGCGGGCGGCTCCGCGGCCTTTGGCGCCTGGGCAGCCAAGCACATCAAGACCCGCGTGGGTGCGCAGCTCGCGACCTTCGCCCTCGGCGTGCTCATCTTCATCGACGACTACTTCAACTGCCTCACCGTGGGCGCGGTCATGCGTCCCGTGACCGACGAGCAGAAGATTTCGCGTGCAAAGCTGTCCTACATCATCGACGCGACGGCGGCTCCCATTTGCATGATCGCCCCCATCTCGTCGTGGGCTGCGGCGGTTTCCGCCACGGCCGCCGATTTGGACTCCGGTGTCACGGGCATCCAGCTCTTCATCCAGGCGATTCCCTATAACTTCTACTCACTGCTCACCATCGTCTTCATCATCGTCATCGTCGTCATGGGCTTCGACTACGGCCCCATGGCGCGCGCCGAAATCGAGGCGTACCGCGACGGCATGCTCGGTTCGCTGGGTAACGAGGAGAAGCTCGATAATCCGCGCGCCAAGCTCATCGACATGCTCATCCCCATCATCGTCCTCATCGTGTTCTGCATAATCGGCATGATGTTTGTGGGTGGTTTCTGGGATCCGGAAGCCGAAGGCTACGGCGACCTTGCCCTGGCGTTTGGCAATACCGACGCGTCGGTCGGCCTGCCCTGGGGCTCGATCATCGCCCTCGTCTTCACCTTCATCTACCTGTTGTGCCGCCGTGTCATCAGCTTTGGCGATGCCGCTGTCTGCATCGTCGACGGCTTCAGGGCCATGGTGCCGGCGCTGCTCATCCTCACCTTCGCGCTCACCCTCAAGCTCGCGACGAGCGCGCTGGGAGCCGACGTCTTCGTCGCCGGCCTCATGGAAGGCGCTGCCGCCGGTCTGTACAGCATGCTTCCGGCCATCATCTTCCTCGTCGCCCTGGGCCTCGCCTTTGCCACGGGCACAAGCTGGGGTACTTTCGGCATCCTCATCCCGATCGTCGTGCCGATTTTCGCCGCCCAGCCCGAACTGCTCACCATCGGTATCTCGGCGTGCCTGGCCGGCGCCGTCTGCGGCGACCACTGTTCGCCCATCTCGGACACGACGATCATGGCCTCGGCCGGCGCGAACGTGAACCACATCACGCACGTTTCGACCCAGCTACCCTACGTTCTCACGGTGGCGGTGATTTCGTTCATCTGCTTTATCGTCGCCGGTTTCGTGCAGAACTGGGTGATTTGCCTTGCCATCGGCATCGTTCTCGTGGTCGTGGCGCTCATCGTCCTGCGCAAGACCGTCGGGAAGAAGGTTACCGAGCAGACCAAACAGCAAGCAGAATGAGACAAAACCAGACAAAAGGTGCCAGTCACGTTTTGTCTGGTTTCGCAGGTCGGGCGCTGATGGAGGCATCGCATGACTAACGTACTCGAGTGGCTCGAAGCCAGGGCGCGCGAGCTGCCGGATAAGGTCGCGTTCGCGGACGAGAACGGCGAAATCGGGTTTCTCGACCTCATGCGCCGCGCTCACTCCGTCGGATCCTACCTCGCCGGCATCGTCGACGAGCGCAGTCCCATAGCCTGCTACATGGAGAAGAGCACGCTCGCCCTCACGGCCATGTTCGGCGCCGTCTATGCCCGTTGCTGCTACTCAATCATCGACGTGCGCCAACCTGCGTCGCGCGCTCGCGCCATCGTCGACAAGCTCGCCACTCCGATCGTGATAGCCGACGCCAAGAACTTCGACGCCGCATGGGAGGCCTTCGACGGCTATCTGGTGATATGCCTCGAGGATATCGTCGACACGCGTGCTGATAGCGGCCTGCTTGCCCGCCGCCGCGCCGCCGCACTCGACACAGACCCGCTATACATCAACTTCACGTCGGGATCCACGGGCGTTCCCAAGGGCGTCGCCGTGTGCCATCGCTCTGTCATCGACTTCATCGGCTCCTTCGTCTCGATCTTCGACATCACGAAAGAGGACGTGCTCGCCAACCAGGCTCCGTTTGACTTCGACGTGTCGGTCAAGGACATCTACGGCGGTCTTGCCACCGGCGCGACCGTGCAGATGATTCCGCGCGAGTACTTCAGCGTCCCCGTGAGCCTCATGGACTTCCTCGTGGAGCGCGAGGTCACGGTCTGCACCTGGGCCGTGAGCGCCATGTGCTTCGTTTCGATGATGGGTGGCTTCGACTATCGCGTGCCCACGACCATCCGCGCGGTCATCTTCAGCGGCGAGGTCATGCCGCCCAAGCAGCTCGCCGTCTGGCGCGCTGCCCTGCCCGATGCCATGTTCGTCAACGTGTACGGCCCCACCGAGGTCACGTGCAACTGCACCTACCACATCATCGTGCGCGATTACGACAAGGACGAGACCATACCCATGGGACGTCCCTTTCCGAACGAACGCGTCTTCCTACTCGACGAAAACGACCAGCTCGTTGATATACCCGGTGCCGAGGGCGAGATTTGCGTGACCGGCACCTGTTTGGCCCTCGGCTACTACAACGATGCCGAGAAGACCGCCGAGTCCTTCGTGCAAAACCCGCTCACGATGGCGTTTCCCGAGACGATGTATCGCACGGGTGACATGGCCACGTTCGACGAGGCGGGACGTCTCGTGTATCGCGGTCGCAAGGACCATCAGATCAAGCACCTGGGACAGCGCATCGAGCTCGGCGAGATTGACGCGGCGGCCCATGGCGTCGACGGCGTGAAGCGCGCCTGCACGGTCTACGACGCACGCAAGAAGCGCATCCTCCTGTTCTACGCGGGTCCCTGCGAGAAGGACGTGCTCGCCGATGCTCTCAAGGAGCTTCTGCCGCAGTACATGGTCCCCAACAAGATTCGCAAGCTCGACGCCATGCCGCTCAACAAGAACGGCAAGATTGACCGCCAGGCTCTCCTCGACATGTAGAATGAGACAATTTGGTCAGACACATTTGTCTCATTTTGCGGAGGTACCAGTATGAATCAGGGTGAGCTGCTCGAGATAGCCAAGGAGTATGGCACTCCCGCCTTCGTCTTCGACGTGGAGGCGTTCTGGCGGCGTCTCGACAAGATTGCCGACATCTTTAGCGAGGACGTGCGCCTGTGCTTCGCCATGAAGGCCAACCCCTTTCTCGCGGCCGCGGCGGCCGATCACGGCACTCGCCTCGAGGTGTGCAGCCCCGGCGAGCTCGCCATCTGCGAGGATGTGGGCATCTCCGCGCACCAGATCGTGTATTCGGGCGTGAACAAGCAGGTCGAGGACGTGAGCCGTGCCATTGCCTATCGCGTCGGCGTGCTCACAGCCGAAAGCGTGCGCCATGTCGAGATTATCGAGCGGTGCGCCGCACGGGCGAACACGAAGGTCGATGTGCTGCTACGCCTGAACGCCGGCAGTCAGTTTGGCATGTCGAAAGACGATCTCCTCGCCATCATCGACCGCCGCGCGCAATACCCCCACCTCGACATCGTAGGCCTGCACTACTTCGTGGGCACGCAGCGCAAGAAGCTCAAGCACCAGACACGAGAGCTCGAGAAGCTCCGCACCCTCATTGCCGACATCGAGCTCGTCCATGGCTTCAAGGTGCAGCGTCTCGAGTACGGCCCCGGCTTGGCCGTGCCGTACTTCGCCGACGATGACTTCACGGACGACCTTGCCCCGGCCCGCGAGCTGGCGCCGCATCTTCGCGAGCTTGCGAAGGACGTGGAGCTCACGGTCGAGATGGGCCGCTTCTTCGCCGCGTCCTGCGGCACCTACCTCACCCGCGTTGCCGACCTCAAGGAAAACGAGGGCACGAGCTATTGCATCCTCGACGGCGGCATCAACCACCTCACCTACGCGGGGCAGGTCATGGGCCTCAAGGTGCCCGCGCTCGTCAATCTCTCGGCGCTCGCCGACCAGATGCGCGAGCAAGACGCCCGTGCCTGGACGCTCTGCGGCAGTCTCTGCACCGTCAACGACGTGCTCGTGCGCGAGGTCGAGCTCGACAGTCTGCAGCTCGATGACGTGCTGGCGTTTGCCAACGCGGGCGCGTACTCCGTGACCGAGGGCGTGCACCTGTTCCTGAGCCGCACGATGCCGCGCGTGGTCTTGCGCTATGATGGCGGCAGCGAGCTTGCCCGCGATTTCATCGAGACGAGCACGCTCAACACACCACGAAAATGAGACAAATACACAGGGTATTTGTCTCATTGAGGGAGAGGAAGCACCATGGACGACATCACGCTCGAGGCCATCATCGACCTGCTCAAGGACGTTGAGGAAAACGTCGACTACGAGAACTGCACCGCGTTGGTGGACGAGCGCTTCCTCGATTCCTTCGACATCCTCGCGATCATCAACGCCATCGATGACGAGTTCGACATCGCCGTGCCCGCCAAGGAGGTCGTCCCGGCCAATTTCAACAGCGCCCAGGGCATATACGAGATGGTGCTGCGCCTGGCTGAGGAGGAGTAAGCCCCGCTCGCGAAAAAATTCCAACCCTCTTTCTTGACAATAAGTTAGCAATGTCTAATATGCAGTTAAACGTAGCTAACTTTGGAGGAGACATGACTCTTTCGGACGTCAAACCGGGCAAGAGCTATACGGTTCTCAAGCTTCGCGACTCGGGCGCTACGCGCCGTCGCATCATGGACATGGGCATCACCAAGGGTGCCCGGATCACAGTCGACAAGGTCGCTCCGCTGGGCGATCCCGTCGACCTGACGGTGCGTGGCTATCACCTGTCACTACGCAAGGAAGACCTCGGCAAGATCGAGGTCGCAGCCGTGTAGCACGACCGAGCAAGGCGATAGGCCGACGTCTCCCCACGCCAGACTATCTTTTGCCTTGCAGTTAGCAGCAGCTAACAAATGAGACAAATACACAGTGTATTTGTCTCATTGGCAACAGGTACCAACAAGGAGAGGAACGAAGCACGACATGGAAACGACCATCGCGCTGGTGGGCAACCCCAATTCCGGCAAGACCACGCTGTTCAACCAGCTCACGGGCAATCATCAGTACGTCGGCAATTGGCCCGGCGTCACCGTCGAGCGCAAGACCGGACACCTCAAGGGCGACAAGAACATCAGGTTCGTCGACCTTCCGGGCATCTATTCGCTGTCGCCCTATTCAAGCGAGGAGGTCATCTCCCGCAACTACCTGACCGACGGCCATCCCGACGTCATCATCAATATCGTGGACGCGTCCAATCTGGAGCGCAACCTCTACCTGACCACGCAGCTCATGGAGTTCGGCATCCCCGTCGTGGTCGCGCTCAACCTCATGGATATCGTGAAGAAGCGCGGCTACACCATCAAGTCGAAGGAGCTCTCCGAGCAACTGCAAGTTCCCGTCGTCGAGATATCGGCACTCAGGGGCGACGGCCTTGAAGACCTCGTGGCCACCACGGTGAAGGCGGCCCGCGATGGCATCATGCCGCAGCCTGTCCAGTTCACATCCGAGCTCGAAAGCGCGCTTGCCAAGATCGAGGACAAGCTGCCGAGCGTCATGCCCGGTGAAATGCGCCGTTACTACGCCATCAAGCTTTTCGAGCGAGATGAAGAGGCTGCCGAGGAGCTGGGTGCCAGAATCAACTGCGACGACATCATCCTCGAGACCGAGAGCCTCTTCGACGACTCCTCCGACGCCATCATCACCAATGAGCGCTATCGCTATATCGAGAGCTTCATCAAGCGCGTGCACAAGCGCACCATCACGGGCGCGACCGCTTCCGAGAAGGTCGACAGCGTTCTCACCAATCGCATCCTGGCGCTGCCCATCTTCGTCGTGGTCATCACGCTCATCTACTACATCTCGATTTCGACGGTCGGCACCTATGCGACCGACTGGGCCAACGACGGCGTCTTCGGCGATGGTTGGTGGCTCGGTGCCGAGGAAAGCGGCTTGTGGATTCCCGGCATTCCTGCCATCATCGGCACGGCACTCGAGGCCGTGGGTTGTGTCGGCTGGCTCTACGACCTCATCATGGACGGCATCGTTGCCGGTGTGGGAGCCGTGCTCGGCTTCGTGCCGCAGATCATGATTCTGTTCTTCCTGCTCGCCCTGCTCGAGGCGTGCGGCTACATGGCGCGCGTCACCTTCATCCTCGATCGCCTCTTCCGCCGCTTCGGCCTGTCCGGCAAGACCTTCGTGCCGATGATCGTGGGCACGGGCTGCGGCGTGCCGGGCATCATGGCCTCGCGCACCATCGAGTCCGAAAGCGCCCGACGCCTCACGGTCATGACCACGACTTTCATGCCCTGTTCCGCCAAGCTCCCCATCATCGCACTCATTGCGACGGCGGTCTTCGGTGGCGTGTGGTGGGTCGCTCCGCTCGCGTACTTCATGGGCATCGCGGCCATCATCGTGTCGGGCATCATTCTGCGCAAGACCAAGCCGTTCATGGGCAAGGTTACGCCCTATGTCATGGAGCTCCCCGAGTATCGCCTGCCGCGCCTGGTCGACTTGCTGCGTAGCATGTGGAGTCGCGCCTGGGCGTTCATCAAGAAGGCCGGCACCATCATCCTGCTCGCCACGATTGTCGTGTGGTTTCTTTCGGGCTACGGCATCTACGAGGGCCAGTTCATGTGGGTCGGCGAGGAGCTCATGGATCACTCGTTCCTCGCGTACTTCGGTAACGCCTTCGCGTGGGTATTCGCGCCGCTCGGTTTTGGCAATTGGGAGTGCGCTTCCACCGTCGTGACCGGCCTCATCGCGAAGGAGAACGTCATCTCGACGCTCGCCATCGTCTATGGCGGCAATCCCGATGTTGCCTGGGAAAGCGCCTATCTGGCGTCGCTTGCGGCGAGTGCCGGTTCGGTTGCGCTCATTCCCGTCGCAGCTTTCGCTTTCATGACTTTCCAGCTGCTCTGCGCACCGTGCTTCGCGGCCATGGGCGCCATCAAGGGCGAGATGGGCGGCTTCAACAAGTGGTTCTGGGCCGCCATCGGCTGGGAATGCGGATTCGCCTACGTCGTTTCGCTCATCATCTTCCAGATGGGCGCGTGGGTAGTGACCGGTGCGTTTACGCTTGGCACCATCGTCGCGCTGGCGTTTCTGGCAGCCCTGCTGTGGATGCTCTTCCGTCCGGCGAGCACGCCGGCCGCGCCCGAGCAAGTGCGCAAGACGGTGAAGGCCACGGCATAACGAGATTTCCCCTGGCCCCGGACAAGCCATCTCATGGGCAGCCCTCCACCTGCCCGCAAAATGCCCTCCCTCTCTCCGGGAAGCGCCCTTTCGGGGGCGTTTCCTGCGCTTGGGGAGTTACATCGTCCTGCTCGTGGGCGTCGCCGAGACGGGGCCGTAGTTCTTCTCGTACCAGGCAATCCACTTGTTCATCGTGCCTTCGCTGATGGTGTGTTCCATCATGCACGCTTCGTGGTTCGCAGCTTCCTCGTCCACGCCGAGCGCGTCGATGAGGAAGGCGCGTAGCATGCGATGGCGGGTGAGGATGTGCTCGCCGTACTCCCGGCCGGCCTGCGTGAGAGTGATTTCGCCGTAGCGTTCCTGTTCGATGTAGCCCATCTCGCGCAGGTTCTTGGTCGCGCGTGCGACGCTGGCCTTGGAGAAGCCCAATGCGTCGGCGACGTCGGTGGAGCGCACCGAACCGCTGCCGTGCAGGGCGAGGTCGTAGATTGCCTCGATGTAGTCCTCGTAAGATGGGGTGAGATCGCCAATTGCCACGATGAGCTCCGCTCGGTCGATGAATGGGATGCCCATATTCTACTACGTTCAGATAAAGATTGCGTGTGCTTTATCTGTTTTCATAGATAATGAGCCAGAGTGTTCGCTTTCCCTGTCGTTTCGACCGAAGCGAACGAAGTGCCCCCCTGTCATTTCGACCGAAGGCGCGAAGCGCCGAAGTGGAGAAATCCCGGTCTTCTGTCGTAACCCGATGCGGGGCGTTCTCATTGGGCCCCATCGTACCCAAGGTCGAGAAACGCTAGAACGTCATCATCGAGACCGGTGGGGTCGAAGAGGTCGCCCGCCTCTCGTACGGTGCGCAGCTCCCCGCCCAGCACGATGCCGACCCTGTCGGCCAACACATGCGCCTCGTGGAAGTCGTGGGTGACGAACACGATGGTGCAGTCGAAGCGCTCGTGTACCTCACGCATGACTGTGTACATCTTGCGCTTGGTTGCCGGGTCGAGCGCCGAAAACGGCTCGTCGAGGAGCAGTATCTCCGGCTCGAGCACGAGCGCCCGTGCCAGGGCGGTGCGTTGCGCCTCCCCGCCGCTGATGACGCCGGGGTAACGCTCCGCGATTCCCGAGATGCCAAAGCGCACGAGCAGGTCGTCCGTCCGCCGGCGTATCACGTCGGGAGGCTCCTTGCGCACCTTCAGGCCATAGCCGATATTCTCGCGCACGGTCATGGACGGAAACAGCGCGTAGTCCTGGTAGAGGATGCCCAGGTGGCGTTGTTGGACGGGAAGGCTGTCGGCGCGCTTGCCGTCAAGCAGGATCGTTCCGGATTTCCACGGGCACGCACCGGCGATGGCCTCCATGAGCACGGTCTTTCCCGACCCCGTCGAGCCGAGGATGGCGAAGATTTCACGTGGTCTCACGTCGAGGGACGACACGTGCAAGGTGAACGATCCCCGCTCGACCTCGAGTTCGCGGATCACGATGCTACCGGCCATAGGATTCCTCCTCGAAGGGGGTCGTGGCCAGATCGTCGAGGCTATTGGCGGGTCCGTCGCATTGCTTGGTCCCACAGCGTCTGAAACGCCCGTGCGGAGTTCCGCCGCTCACCCTCGACGCCCCCATCGGGCGGTTCAAGGCGCTTGCCAGCACGAGCGTCAGCGCCGAGACGATGAGCATGATCATTGCCGTGGCCATGGCGACGTCGTTGTTTCCCGTCGAGATGCTGAGGTAGATGCTTCCCGGCAGGGTCTCGGTCTTCATGCGCGTGACGCCCACGAGCATGAGCGTGGCGCCGAATTCTCCCATGGCACGCGCCCAGGTGAGCACCGCGCACGAGATGATGGAGTTGCGCGCCTGTGGCAAGATGATGCTGCGAAACACCTGCCATGAGCTCGCCCCGAGCGTCTTGGCGACGAATTCCATGCGGGGATTGATCTCCTCGAGAACCGTGCGCATCATGCGTATGGCAAAGGGCAGATTGACGATGAGCTGCGCGAAGACGATGCCTGCTGGTTGAAAGACGACGGCAAGCCCCACGTCCTTGAGCGCCTTGCCAAAGGGCGACGAGAAGATGAGCAGCAGCGCGAAGCCGAGCAGGATGTAGGGCAGGGACAGGGTGAGTTCCATGAGAATGCCCGCCGCACGCTTGCATGGCATGTTCGTGTGCGAGAGTGCGTAGGCGGTGGGCAGCGCGAGCACGAGGCAGATGGCGGTCGAAATGACGGACGTGACCACGCTCATGCGCAGCGAGAACAGCACTTCGGCCGAGGTGATGGCCTCGTGGAAGTGCGTCAGGCCGCCCGCCACGATGGCGGCGACGGCGCTCCCGATGAACAGGAGCGCCACGGTTGCGATGATGATGGTGAGCGTCGGGAAAAGCTCCCGGATGCGCCCGCTGTGCTTGCGCGTCTCGTCTGCGCGATGCGCGAAGCTAGGCACGCTCGTAGCCGTAGGAAGCCCAGATGTCCCACACGGCGTCGGTCTGCAGGAACTCCTTGAAGGCGTTGACCGCGGCGACGCCCTGCGCGCTGGTGAGCTGCGCTGCGGGAATCACCTTGACGAGGCCGTCGAGGTCGTTCGTGTCGACGATGGTGACGCTGTCGCCCTTCACGTTCTCCTTCCAGACGATGCCGGCGTCGCCCTCGCCGTTGCCCAGGGCCGTGGCGATTTGCGGAGCGGTCGTCGTGGTGGTGATGACGCCTTCGGTCATGAGCGCATCCCATAGGCCAGCGTCGGAAAGCGCCTTCTTCGCGATCTTGCCGATGGGGGTTGCGTCCGGGTCGCCCACGAGCACGCGCTGGGCGCCGGCGAGACTGGTGACGCCCGTGATGTTGGCGGGATTTGACGCCGGTACGGCGAGCACGGGGATGTGCTTCACGAGGTCCTCGCTCGAGGCGACGGCTGCCTCGATGGGCTTGAGCTCCTCCTTCGAGCCGGCGATGAAGAAGTCGCCCTCACCGGTCGTGTTGATTTGCGTCTGGATTTGAGCCGCGTTGGCATAGGTCACGTTCATCGTGCAGCCGGTCTCCTCGGTGAAGAGGTCGGCGATCTCCTGGAACGGGTCGGTCATGCCCGCACCACAATAGATATCGAGTTGCTGTCCTTCGAGATTAGCTGCCTGGGACTGCGATTCCGTGGTTGACGAACCGCAGCCTGCCAGCATGATGCCGGCAAACGTGACCATGACGGCGACAAGCGCGATTCCTAGACTTCCCCAGATTCCCTTCTTGGCACACTCCATCGGATTCTCCTCCTTCGTGAAGCGAATTTGACAAGTGAAATATACCAACAAAAGAATATTTTACAAGAAGAATAATTATGACGTAGAATAATATAGCCGCAAACGGCTATGCCGAACGGCACTCCCCTCTCTCTTGTGCTTGCGTAATGAGACAAATACCCTGTGTATTTGTCTCGGGTATTTGTCTCATTACGCAGGTCGGGAAGATTACTTCTGTTCGTGGGATTCTCGGATGGTGGGTGTGGGGATGTCGCGCCTGCCCGCGACACTCGCGCAACCGGCGCAGCTGCCCTTGCTGCAACCCATGCAGGCGCTCGGGAGCCTCAGTTCCTCGTCGCTCGGCAACTTGACGTCATCGCCGCATGAGCCATGGCAGGAGCGCTTCTTCCCAAAGCCGCCGAAGAACGCGACCTTGATGGCGACGATGGCCCACACGGCCACGATGATGAGTATGATCCAGCTAGCAAGATTCATGTCTCAATGTTAACAGATGCTAACAAATGAGACAAATACACAGGGTATTTGTCTCATTTGGGGACTTCGCTATGCGTGATAGTATGTGCCACAGCTATTTACCGAGGAGGAACCCATGAGCTACGACATCACCGACATCAACCTTGCCGACGAGGGCCGCGCGCGCATCCTGTGGGCAGACCGCGACATGCCCGTGCTCGCCAAGATCCGCGAGCGCTTCGCCAAGGAGCGTCCCTTCGAGGGCGTGCGTGTCGGTGCGTGTCTGCACGTCACCACCGAGACCGCCAACCTCGTGCGCACGATGATCGAGGGCGGTGCCCAGGTGGCCCTATGCGCGAGCAACCCGCTCTCCACGCAGGACGACACGGCGGCCGCGCTCGTGAAATACTACGGCGCCGAGGTCTTCGCCCGTTGCGGTGAGGACACCGAGACCTACTACAAGCACCTCGATGCCGTCATCGACACCAAGCCCCAGATCACGATGGACGATGGCGCCGACCTCTGCGACCGCATCCATGGCGATCGCCAGGACGCGCTGCAATATGTGATCGGAGGCACCGAGGAAACCACCACCGGCGTCATTCGCCTGGCCGCCATGGCCGCCGCCGGTGCGCTCAAGTACCCCTCCTTCAACGTCAACGACGCCAACACCAAGCACTTCTTCGACAATCGCTACGGCACGGGCCAGTCCACGCTCGACGGCATCGTGCGCGCGACCAACCGCCTGCTTGCGGGCCACACGCTCGTCGTGAGCGGCTACGGCTTCTGCGGCCGCGGCCTCGCGCAGCGCGCCGCCGGCATGGGCATGTCCGTCATCATCTGCGAGGTCGACCCGCTCAAGGCCCTCGAGGCGCACATGGAGGG
>CATLBX010000014.1 GCA_949879855.1 uncultured Coriobacteriia bacterium | reverse complement strand
ATGCGAATAATGTAGCGATTCCGCTGCGGGACGGCGTAATCCGCTAGGATTGCATGTTGGCTTACTTTTGGTTGAGGCGCGCCATCCGGGTGCGCCCGAGTTTGGACATAAAGGGGTAGACGCCTTCATGATGACCGCAGTCAACTTGCTTTTGGTTCTGGTATTCCTGCTGATGAACGCCTTCTTCGTCGTGGCGGAGTTCGCGCTGGTGCGCGTCCGTCGCAGCCAGGTGGACATGGCTGTGGCCGAGAAGCGCCGTGGTGCCGAGGCAGCTCGCGACGTGACGACCCACATCAACGCCTACCTGTCGGCCTGCCAGCTGGGCATCACGCTCGCATCGCTGGCCATCGGCTGGCTGGGCGAGCCGGCGGTGTCCGCCGTGCTGGAGGAGCCGCTGCTGGCTCTGGGCCTGCCCCAGGCGGCGGTGCATCCCATCTGCATCGCCGTGGGCTTCTTTATCGTGACCACGCTGCACGTGGTGGTGGGCGAGCTCATCCCCAAGTCGTTCGCCATCTTCTCCACGGAGAAGTACGCGCTGATCACCGCCGCGCCGCTGCGCGTGTTCTACAAGATCACCTACCCGGTGATGGTCATCTTCAACGGGATCACCAACGGCGTGATGCGCCTGTTCGGCCACGATCCGGCCGACGAGCATGAGGTGTACACTGGCGACGAGATCAAGCTGCTCATCGACGAGTCAACCGAGAGCGGCCTCATAGACCCGGAGCAGAACGAGTTCGTGGACAACATCTTCGACCTGGGCGACAAGGACGCCGAGGCCATCATGACGCCGCGCATGGACATGATCTGCCTCGACATCGAGGACACGCTCGAGGAGAACCTCGCGCTCATCCACGAACACAAGTACACGCGCTATCCCGTATGCCGTGGTTCGAAGGACAACGTCATCGGCTTCGTGCACGTCAAGGACCTCTTCGATCAGCCGCGGGGCATTCCCCTCGAGAAGTGGAACATCCGCGAGCTTCCCGCCGTGCCAGAGACCCTTCCCATTGCGCGTTTGCTCGACATGCTGAGGGAGAACCGCACGGGCATCTGCCAGGTCGTCGACGAGCATGGTGGTACGGCGGGCATCGTGACCATGTCCGACGTGTTCGAGCAGATCGTCGGTCGCGTCGATGACGAATACCTGCATGACGACGAGGAAGAGGAGGTCGTCGAGCTCTCCGAGGGCTGCTTCGAGATTGACGGTGCCCTGGTTATCGACGATCTCGAGGAAATCATCGGCTTCAGGCCCGAGGAAGCGGACGAGGTCGAGACCGTGGGCGGCTTGTTCATGGCGCTCACCGAGGAAGTTCCCGACGAGGGGGACTCTGCCGAGCTCGTGCATCACGACACGCATGTCATGCTGACCGTCCTGAGCATGGACCAGCATCGCATCGACAAGATCAAGTGCGTGGTGACCGTCGCCGAGTCCGAGGAAGACGACGCCTAGGACTCGAGGAAAAAGTTCTTGCAATTGTCATCATTCGCGCGTAATATAGTCAAACGCGCTTGAAGCGCACTGCTCAATATTGCGGGGTGGAGCAGTCTGGTAGCTCGCCGGGCTCATAACCCGGAGGTCGTAGGTTCAAATCCTGCCCCCGCGACCAAAACATCAAGACCTGGATAGCTCCGGGTCTTTTTTCTTCTAGGGTGGCAGCATGGTATTGCAGAACAAACTCGGAATCACGTCCTCCGCCCAGCTCCATGATGCCGAAGAGAGGCTCACTAAGATCCGCGCTGCCGAGCTCTTCTCGGAAAAGATGCTCGACCAGCTCGAGCCGGGCAGTTTCGAGACGCTGGCCACGATTCATCGGCACCTCTTCCAGGATGTCTATGATTTCGCGGGCACGGTGCGGAGCGAGGATATCTCCAAAGGCGGCTTTCGCTTCGCCTCTGCCCTATATCTCGATGATGCGCTAAAAGAAATCGAGAAGATGCCGCAGGATTCCTTCGACAACATCGTGAGGAAGTATGTGGAGATGAACGTCGCGCACCCCTTTCGCGAGGGCAATGGTCGCAGCATGAGGATATGGCTCGACCATATCCTGAAGGCCGAGCTGGGCGTCGTGGTCGACTGGCAAAACGTTGACAAGCAGGATTATCTGCTGGCCATGGAGAGAAGCCCCATCAAGGACACTGAGATAAGGGTCTTACTGCAGGAAGCCCTGACCGACCAGGTCGATGACCGAGAGACCTTCATGAAGGGGATAGACGCGAGCTATTCCTACGAGGGCTACGAGGCGTACCAGGCAGGGGAGTTGTAGAAGAGCGAGGCGACCCCAGGAAGATCCACAGGTCAGCCAAATGGCTGGCCTGTTTTAGTTGAGGCTGGCTTCAACCGGTGCTCGTCGTCTCTCATAGGGCGACCGCCTCTTTGAGAACGGCGTCGCGAAAAGGACCAGATTCGAGCTCTGAGAGCTCATACACGTCAACTTGCTTGCCGGATGCGCGATGTAGGTCCTCTGCCAGGCCAAATATGCCAAGGGCCCTGAAGCCGTTGTTGCCGACAAGCAACACGTCTATGTCAGACGATTCGTCCGCGTTGCCGCGAGCATAGGAACCGAAAAGCCTCGCTGAGGCCAGGTTGTATTTCAGAAGAAGCGGCTCAACCATGAGCCGTAATACGAAAGCGGGCCGTCGAGCATATCGACGACCCGCTTCCCGCTCAGGCCCGAGCGGTAGGATATTCTGCAGGCTTACTTATCGCGAAGCTCCTCGGCCTTCTTCTCCTGCTCCTTGGCCTTGTCAACGGAGATGTCCTCCATGGCATCGCTCTCGAAGCTCTCGAATTCCTCGCTCTTGCCCTTTTCTTCTGCCATGACAATCACCCTTTCCAATCGACGCATGTCCGTATGATGCCGTGATTGGGTGCTCTGGCCGTCTGCGAGCCGGATTGACGACTTCTGCAGGCTGCCTCGGCGCTCATTACCCTGCACCGAGAATATTATACCGCTTGCAGAATATTTGGGAACAAATATATTGAAATGACCTTCCTGATCCGTGTCGCGCTCACGTGCGGGCTACGGCATCTTGCACAGGGCGAGGCACGCCGTACCGATGAGCCCGAGCGCCATCAGGACCAGGCCCGCGAACATCCAGTTCTCGAGCGAGGGACCCAGCAACATCTGGACGACGAAGGTGCCGAGGAACTGGCCGATTCCCTGGAAGGTCACGAGAACGCCCATGCCGATGGACGCGAGTTCGGGGCGGGGCAGCAGTTTGGCGAAGGCCGTCAGGAACATCGCGACCGCCCCCACGCTCAGGCAGCCCATGATGATGACACCGACCCAGAGAAGCCAGCCCGTCTGCGTGTACATGAGGAAGGTACATGGCCCCATGGTCAGCATGCCGATTAGCACGAGTGGTTTGCAGCGTCGCGTCTTGTCGGAGATGATACCGAACAGGGGTGACGAGACAATCGAGATCAGCATGGGGGCCGTGCTGATGAAACCGGAGAAGGTTTGGTCGAAGCCCTGGAGCTGCAAGATGGTGGGGACGAACGACAGGACCGCGAGCAAGAGCATCTGGTAGATGACGAAGGCCACGAAGAAGAGCCCCGTGTTCCTGTTGAAGAGTTCACGGTAGCGGGGCTTTTCCATTGCCCCGTCGTGGGCCACGGGCGCCGAGGGTGGCTTGCGAATCACCACGAGCACGAGGACGGCCGCCGCCGCGGCGACGCCGGCGAAGATGAACCAGACGCCCGCAAAGCCGAGGTTCTCGAAGATTGTCGGCGTGATGATTGCCGCGGCACCTGACCCGAGGCATCCCCATATGCCCCAGATGCCCATGGACGTCCCGATGTTTTCGGGACGGACGTTTTGCTGGACGATGATGGGAGCGCAGGTCGTGAGCACGGTGAGTGCCACGCCCTCGACCGCACGCGAGAGAATGAGCACGGCGGAGACCTGGGCAAACGCCCCTATCAGCGAACCCAGGATCGCGATGCAGGATGCGACGATCATCATGGTCTTCGCGCTAAAACGCTGTGCGAGCGCGCCCGAGGGGATGGCGGTGAAGATGGCCACGAGCGTGAATATCGACATGAGCCACGAGGCGGATTCGGCCGTCATGGAGAACATGCCCATGAGGTTTGTCATGATGGTCGGCACCTTGTATTGGACCATTCCGACCGAGATGCCGGCAACGAGCAGGACGATGCCGACGATGAGGGGATTTTGGTACGTGCGCGATGACTTCGCGTGGTCCTTCGAAGACGGGTTTGCCTCTGCGTTCATGTTCAATGCTCCTCCTTGTCAAAGCGCCCCGCGGTCAGGAACGGCCGCGGGGCGTTTCGTGCAATGCCCCAGACACGGTACGTGGCATGTGCCCATGGGCAGCTTACGCGTGCGGACACGGCGCATCGCCCACCTTGGGAGGTGGTTGTGGGGATTAAACAGGAGGGTGAGGGTTACGCCACCCGCAGGCGAGGGCCTGACGGGTGGCTGGATTCGGGTCTACACGCCCTTTGGCTACTTCGGCAGTGCCCCCGTGAGCAATTCGCTCAGTTCCGCATCTGTTAGGTCGTAGTCGTACATCGTCTTGTAGTAGTCCTTCGTGACATCCTCGATGCTGGTCTTGAAAGCCTCCGGATATAGGAGCCTAGGCAGCCACTGCATGCCCATGAGCTGGTTCACAGTTGGGGGATTGTTCATCCAACACCACGGGTCGTCCGGAACCTGGTAGTAGTTGTCGTTGGCGATGGCGGCGATGCCCTGCCAGGCGGGGTCATCCCCGACGCTGTCGTAGATGCTGCCCTTCTGGAAGATGATGAGTTCGGGATTCCAAACCGCAATCTGCTCGAGGCTGATCTCGTTTCCGTTGCCCTTGCCCGACACGTCATCGACGACCACCACGTTGTTCGCGACCATGTCGATGACCTGAGCCTGGAATGACGTCTTTGCTATTGCATTGAGGCCGTTGTTGCCGAGCAGATATGCCATGTTCACGCGTTGCGACTCCGGAATCGTTTTCATGGCGTCCTCGACTTCCGAGTACACGCGCCTACAGTATCCGGAGAGCTTGTTGCCGCGTTCTTCCATGCCCAGGAGTTCGCCGAGGTTCTCATAGGCTGCTCCGTAATCAGAGAGCTTCGCCTCGATGAAGATGCAGGGGATGCCCAATTGTTCTTGCAACGCATCCAGACTTTCCGCCGTATCCTTTTTCGCCTCGCCCGTATCTATGATGACCTGTGGCTTAGCGGCTGCCACAGCTTCGCGGTTGAAGTCATCCTTCGCGCCCAAAACAGCACCGAAAACGGGCATATCTTTAAATTCGTCGCCGAATATCGCGATCTGGTCATCGTTGAGCTCTTGGGAGAGACCGACCATCTTGTCAGGCGCCATCGTGAGCAGCACCTGCTGGGCCGTATGTCCTGACGGGCAGATCCTCTCCAAGTTGATGGGGATTTCGACCTCGCGCCCGAGCGAATCCGTGAAGACCCTTGTCTCTCCCGAGCTCTTGTCAGAGCCGCCACCCGACGAGCATCCGACGAGCGCCACGATTCCCAGGCTCAGCGCTGCGACGCACACGAGCGTGAGCATGACCTTTCCAAAGCTCCTGATGAGCTTCCCCTTATCGCGTCTCATAGTCCATCCTTTCCTGCCGTGCTTCTATTTCGTGCTTGGGCACGCAGACGCGCACCTTATCGCCATAGAGGGAGTTGACCTCGACGTCGACGCTGTAGAGTCCGCTGATGAGCTCGGAGGTGATTACCTCATGAGGAGTGCCATAGGCATCGATGCGTCCGTTTTTCAAGACAAGGGTTCTGTCGGAATACAAGAACGCATGGTCGGGATTATGCGTGGATTGGATAATGGAAAGCCCCTCGCGTGCAAGCTGGCGCACGCAGGAGAGCACGCGCACAGTGTTGCCGTAATCGAGGGCGCTCGTGGGCTCGTCCATGACGATGGTGCGGGCGTTTTGGGCAAGGGCACGGGCGATGAGGACGAGCTGTTGCTCGCCACCCGAGATTTGCGTGTACATGCGATGGGCGAAGTCGGCGATGCCGATACGCTCGAGTGCGTCGTAAGCTCGCCTTCTCTGCGCTTCACCGGGATTGGTCAGCATCTTGAGGTCGCTGCCCGTTGCCATGAGCACGACGTCGACTACCTCGTAATCGTAGACGGGCGCGTGAGTTTGCGGGATATAGGAAATCTCACGGGCTCGTTCTCTGATCGAAAGCGATTTGATGTCCTTTTCGTTGACGAGGACGCGCCCCGTATAGTGCTGGTTGAGTCCGAGAATGCAGCGAAACAGCGTCGACTTTCCCACGCCGTTGGGGCCAAGGACGTTTACGAGCATCCCATCGGGAATGTTGAAGCTGAGGTCATGGAGAACCTCCTTGCTTCCATACGAGAAGCTCAGGTTTTCGATGGCGATGCTCATATTTTCTTCTTCCGTGTGATGAGGTAGAGGAAGAAGGGTGCGCCGACGAAGGCGGTGAGAATGCCAATGGGAATCTCGGCCGTCGTGGCAAGGCGCGCGATGTCGTCCACGACCAGGAGAAAGCCCGCACCCATGAGCATGGATGCGGGGATGAGCTTGCGATAGTCTGCGCCGATGAGCATGCGGCACAAGTGCGGAATGACGAGGCCGACCCAACCAATCATGCCGGTGACGCACACGCAGGCGGCCGTGACGAAGGTTGCGGCGATGATGACGATGATGCGGATGGCACGTGCGTTCACACCCATCGTCGAGGCCTCGTCATCGCCCATGGTGAGTATGTTGATGCGCCACCTCAACGCGAACAGAACGATGCAACCGGCGAGAAGAATGGGAAAGATCATCTCGATTTGGCCCATCTTTGCGCCGGTGAGACTACCCATGAGCCAGTAAGTGATGTCGGCCAGCTCGTCGGTGGGATCGGCCACGAGCTTCGCGTACGATACGCCGGCCTGAAAAAGCGAGCTGACCATGACGCCGGCGAGCACGACCACCATCATGTGGTTGCCCTTGGCGCGCGAGCTAATGAGTAGCACGAGAAGTACCGTGATCAGGGCAAAGCAGAATGCCGAGACCGAGACCATGATGGTCGTGAAACCGGCGAGAATCGCCACGGCCGCACCAAACGCGGCACCTTGGCTTGCACCCAGGATGTCCGGCGAGACAAGCGGGTTCTGGAACGTGCCCTGGTAGGCGGCGCCGGCGACGGATAGGCAGCAGCCAACCATGAGTGCGAGCAGGATGCGCGGCAGGCGCACGTTGAAGAAGAGCGTCGCCTGCTGATCGGTCCATGTCTGGTCGATGGGGAAGATGCAGTTCGCGAGCATTCCAATGGCCTGGAGCGGGTCGATGGGATAGCGTCCGAGCAGAAGCGAGACGGCAACGATCACGATGACGCCAATGCCAAGGCCGGCGATGATGGCGTTGGCACGCTGCGCCGAATGTGACAGGCTTTTGTGAGACAAGCCTGTTTCTGAAGAGGGAATCTCATCCATAATTATCCTTAATAAAGAATAGTTACGATGGAGAATTATACACAATAAAGAATAAAATCAAGCGAAAATTCGAGAATTACGGCCTCTAGACTGTCAAGCGGCTTGCAATCAGGCGTATGTTGTCAGGAGATGGCGAGAGCTGAATGCTCTCGCCCCATGTCGCGCCAAAGCGGCGCTCTACGTCATCGGCAAACCTTTGCCGTGTCACAACAAGTGCATCTTCGATTCCCTTTTGCGGCCCTGCTTCAAGGAGCTTGATGGCCTCGATAAGGCCGCCGTCATGTTCGAGCTCTAGACGTCCGAGCTCGTCGATGATGAGGAGCTTGCTTCCCAGCTTGAGCTCGACATGATTCGGCATGGATGCAAGGTGTTGGTTCACCTGTTTGAGTGCTTCCTCGTCGATATGCCACTCCAACCCCACGCGACCTGCCTGGCTTTTCTCGACATAGGTTCCGTTTTTTCGTGCAATATCGAGACGCTGGGCAAAATGGACGGGCGTGCGGTCGGGGAGGAGAAGATTGTCGATGCCAAGCTTCTCGTATCCCTGGTCGTTTGCGTTCTCACCATCGGACTCAATCCATACACCAGGAGCAACAACGCCCCGACACGCAATCCCCGCCTGCTCGAGCTTGTCAACGAGCTGCATGAGCCAACGGCTCTTGCCGATTTGCACTTCGCCAGTGAGGATGAATAACATACGCCATGTCCATTGGTTTCGATATTATACTTAGATTAATATTATAATATGCAGAGTATAATTAATTGCAAATGCTTAAACCTATAAACGTTTATAGGTTTAATCGGATTACTCAATCATAATAAATACTATAAACGGCTTCTGCGCGAGGAAATCTAGCCGTATGCCACTCGCTTTGCCTGCCTCATGCTGCATGCAGTTGTGATTCTGCATCCAATCGCTAGCCTTGGCGCACATATCTAATCTATGATATACAGATTATTAGACACGTATATGATGGAATTCATGTCTAGTAGTCTAGGAGGGCGAATGGCCGATTCAGTTGCGGAGCATGTTGAGAAGTTGGGAGGTGTGGCGACTTCCGCACAACTCAAGCAAGCGGGATTTTCGCCTGGCGCGATTGAGTACGCCTTGAGTCACGGTAAAGTCGACAAGCTCACCCGGGGCGTCTACTGTTCGCCCGATGTGCTTGATGATGAATTTGCCGCAGTTACGATGCGCTGGCCCAAGTGCATACTCTCACATGGCACGGCCCTGTATTTGCTGGGCTTATCCGACCGCGTGCCTGGAAATCTGAGCGTGAGTGTTCCGCGTGGATATAACCCGCAGGAATTGAGGCGAAGCCAACCTGATATGAGGATTTATCGTGAGGGATCCGAGCTCTACGGCCTGGGAAAGACGCTGGTAAAAGACCCCATGGGCGTAGCGGTTCCTATTTACGATGCAGAGCGCTCGGTTGCCGACATCATCAAGGAGCGAACGAGGGAGACTGTCGACTCGCAGCTTGTAAAAGATGCTGTGGTGGGCTATTTCAATAGACCCAATCGCAATCTTCCTAAGCTTGCCAAAATGTGCAGGGCCTTGGGCATTCGCGAGGAGCTGCAAACATATCTTGAGGTACTTGAATGAGCGATATTGAAGGCAGCGCGAGTCTTAAAGGTAAAATACGCCACCTTGCGAAAGAACACGATCTTAAGCCGCAAGAAGTGCTGCAGATGTATCTTTTCGAACATCTGCTCAAACGCCTTACGAAAAGTCCTTACGCAGACAAATTCGTGCTCAAAGGCGGTTTTCTCATATCCTCAATGACCGGCATTCGTCAGCGGACAACCATGGACATGGATGCTACTGTCGTAGGCTTGGATATGGACGAGAAGCATATTGCTAGAGCAATGGTTGAGATTTGCGATGTGGATGTCGGCGATGGAATGAGTTACATATTCGAGAGGGTAGAACCAATACGCGCGGACGACGAGTATGCCAACTGGCGTGCTCATCTAAAGGCCAGGTACGGCAAAATAAACGCACCTGTGAAAGTTGATATAACTACCGGGGACATAATCTACCCATCTCAAATATGGCATAGATTTCAGCTCATGTTTGGTCAGGGGACGCTCGATGTGCTTTCGTATCACCCGGCTACCATTCTGGCGGAGAAGCTTGAGACAGTCATAAGCAGAGGCGAGACAAATACGCGAGGAAGAGATTTCTATGACCTCTACATCCTTCCGCGATTCTATTTAAAAGCTGTCGACGCTGATGACCTTAGGCAGGCATTGGTGCGCATCGGCGAAAAGCGGGGCTCCCGTAAGGCCATAGAGAATTGGTCTGAGACTGTTGAAACCTTGCGCTCTTCTGCCATCATGCATCGTGTGTGGAATTCGTACGCGATCAGCACGTCATACGCAAAAGATGTCGTGTTTGAGGATGCGCTTGAATCTATTGAGAGGCTCATGCATTCGGCTGGCTTTTAGCGACGCTTAGCGTCCCCTACGCGCCTACCGTTATCTCGGCGGCGCGGTTGCCACCGGCCTCGGATGTCTGCAGGCGCTTGCGGCCGGCCACGAGCGACACGCAGGCGAGCGCCAACGCGAAGAGCAGTAGCACGCCGATGTGCCCGAAGACAGTCTGGAAGGCTGCGGCATCTGACGCATGCGCGGCAATCGAGCACGCCGTCGCGTACCAGTAGCCCGGAAGCCCATGGGCGAGCGTGGCGACTTCGGGCGAGAGCAGGTCGAGGGATATCCATGCGCCGCCGAAGAACGAGATGACCATGCCGACGATGTTGCCCGCCGCATTGCAGACGATGGAGCTTGCGCCGAGCTGGCCGAGCAACAGGCCGAACGCGAGCGGCACGCAGCAGAACGCGAGCATGCTCAGCGCGCAGAGGACGAGCCCGACGGCGCCGATTTGGGCGGCGGCCTCGGAGAACACCACGAGTCCCAGGCAGAAGGTCCACGCCCAGGCGACGAGTGTCACGACCGCGCATGCGGCGGCAAGCTGCACGTTGTAGGCGACGAAGCTCAAGGGCGACGAGAGATTGCGTCGTCGCACGTCGACGCGGCCCAGGGTCGTGACAAGCAGCCCCACGCACACGGTGATGCCGGCAAAGAGCGTGTAGGTACTCCATTGCAGGTAGAACACGAGGCGGTCGGCTTCGGAAACGGATGCGCTGCTTTCGACCACGCTTACGTCGGCGCGTTCGTCTGCAAACGTCGACGCCTCTTCCACGGCCTGCGCGATCGAGGCGTCCGGCTTGGCAACCAGCAGCGTGCGCACCATGCCCAGAAAGCCGTTCACTCCCTGGTCGACGAACTCTCCCTCCATGGAGTAGAAGCTGAACACGGTTTCCATGACGGGGCTTTCCTCGCCATCGCGTGCCGCCTCGACGAAGGCGTCCTCGAAGCCCTCGGGGATGATGAGCAGGTAGTCGACCTGTCCCTTCGCCACGGCATCTTGGATCTGGCGCGTGCTGTCTTCGATGGCAATGGCGTTGCCTTCGGCACGTAGGTGGTCTTCGACGGCGACGGATAGCTCGCTTTGGTCACGGTCGATGACGGCGAAGTCATAGGCGGGGCGCTCGAAATCGCCACCGGGATTTCCGAAACTGAATGACATCGCCATGAACAGGCCCATGAAGCTCAGGCCCACGATGTAAATCAAAGGGAAGGCGATGTTGCCGCGGATGATGCGCATGGCGCACTTAAAGACTTGCATAGCGCCTCCTCTTCAGCGAACGGGCGGACAGGGCAAAGAGGATGAGCGCCATGACGAGCAAGATGCCCAGATGCTCCATGAGGGGTAGGGGCGTGTCATAGTACATGACGCTGTAGAAGGCCTGCGCGATTTGCGCGGCGGGGTTCACGAGTTCGACCACGGGGAAGTTTCGCGCAATCATGTCGGCGAGTTCCATCGTCGGTTGGCCGTAGAGACCGGCAAACAACGATGCGAAGCAGACGATGCCCGTGAGTATGCCGCTCTTGCCGCTTTCGGGAACGTGGGGTATGGCCGAGATGGCGCTCCCGAGCGCGGTCGCGGTGAGGGCCGCGAAGGCCGCTACCAACAGGCATTCGAAGTCATGATCTCCAAAGCTCACGTTGGCCACGTAGCGGATGTAGAGATAGGTGATGAAGAGGCACACGAAGGTGATGATCCAGCTTCCGAGTATGGTTGCCGCGACCGCACGTCCGTGGGGTGTGGCGCCGACGGCGCGTCGCGCGCCAAGGGCGGAGGTGTTGGGCTTCATCCTCTGGAGGGCGACGAGACCGAGCGAGCCGCCGAAGAGTGCCGCCATGCCGAGCAGCGCGAAGTAGAAGCGCACGCTCTCCTTGGGCTGGTTGGGCGTGACCGTGGTCTGCACGGTGGCTTGCAACGGTTCGAGCATCGAGTCCATGATGCGGGTGCCCGCGGGGCCGGCAAGCATCATGGGGTCTTCTGCCACGAGCTCCTTGATCATGGCGCTGTTGGCAACGTAGGTGTCCATTGCCATGACGAGAATGGCGGAGTTGATTTTCTCGACTCCGCCCGTGGATGCGGCACCGACCACATGCACCTCGGGCTCGCCGTCTATGAGCTCGATATAGCCGACACATGGGTTTTCGCCGTTGGCAGTATCCTCTATGAGCTGCATGGCCTCTGAGGGGCTCGCGACGGTCGTAATTGCGAACAAGGCGTCTTGGCCGTCCTCGTCTTTGCTCATGGCCTGCAAGAAGGCATTGAACGCCTGGTCATCGGCGGTCTCTCCGGACTGCACGACCGCGACCGGAATGGGGTCGAGTTGGTTGCCCATCTCGTCGATCGGGCCGAACATCATCATGAAGACGGTCGAGAGGATGAGGGGAAAGCCGAGCGCCCACACGAGCACGCCGGGCATGCGCAGCAGGTCGAGTACCGTGTATTTGAAGGTGTTCCACATGGACGTTGCTCCCTAGTCGCGCAGCTCGCGGCCGGTGATTTCGAGGAACACGTCGTTGAGCGTCGGCGGCTCTGCCCAGATGCGACCGGGACGAATGCGCGCCTTCGTGAGCTCGTCGAGCACGTCGGCGACGTTGTGCTCGCCGTTTTCGCAGGCAATCGAGAGACTGCCGTCATCATAGGTCGCGGTGAGCACGTGGGGGAGCGACCGGATGCGTAGAAGCGCGGCTTCGGGTACGTCGGCCTCGATGATGATCTTCTCGCCGGCGGCGACGAGCTGCTTGAGCTCTTCGTTCGTGCCGCATGCGAGCGTGCGCCCCTTGTCCATGATCATGATGCGCGTGCAGATCTCCTCGACTTCCTCCATGTAGTGACTCGTGTAGACGATGGTCGAGCCGTCGGCGTTCATTTGCTTGATGCCGTCGAGGATGGAGGCGCGGCTTTGCGGGTCGACCGCCACCGTGGGCTCGTCGAAGAAAACGAGCTCGGGCTTGTGGGCGATGCCGCAGGCGATGTTGAGGCGGCGAAGCAGGCCGCCCGAGAGCTTCTTGGGAACCGCCTTCTCGTAATCCTCGAGGCCGACGAATTCGATGGCCTCGTGCACGAGCTTCTTGCGGCTTGCGCTGTCGCTCACGTACAGGCCGCAGAAGTAGTCGATGTTCTCGCGCACGGTGAGCTCTTCGAACACGGCGACGTTTTGCGGGACGACGCCGATGCGGCGCTTGAGATCGTAGCTCGTCTGGGTCATGGGCTGGCCGAAGAGACGAATCTCGCCACGGTCGTAGGTGAGGAGTTGCAAGATGCAATTGATGGCGGTGGTCTTGCCGCTGCCGTTGGGGCCGAGCAGGCCGAAGACCTCTCCGCGCTCTATTTCCATGTTGAAGTGGTCGAGGGCGAGAGCGCTTCCATAGCGCTTGACCAGATCGACTACCGAAACGACGTCGTGCATGTTCATCTCCCGATGCGTCCTTGGGTGTTCGCGAGCAGCCCCATTTAAGCTTGCGGGGCGCGGAGTGTAAACATGACATTTGTCATTGATGAACATATCCGCTGGTCAGAGCGCTTCCGAATGCGAACGTGTTGCATGGTGCCGTCTTCGGGACGGTATAATCACGGCATGGAAGAATACGTCGACGAAATCACCTTGCTTGCCGTCTGCGTGGCGGCATCGGTCCTCTTTGCCGATGCGAATCTCATAGTCGTTGGCGTGCTGCTCTCCATCTCGCTCGTGTGCGCGTGCGGCATGGCAGGGCCCCCGTATCGCATCGCCGCACAGATCGCCTTTCTCGTCTGCACGCTCGTCCTCGTTCCCGCCTTCTTCTTTCTGCCGGTTTGCGTGTACGTCATGCTGCACGAGCGCCATTGGGCGCTGCGCCTCCTGTGGCTTGTTCCGCTCGCGGGCGCGCCTTTCCTCGGCACGGTCTCGTCATCGGGATGCGCGATCGTCGCGCTTTCCTGTGCGCTCTCGGTGTTGCTGGGCATCAAGGACGCGCGTGTGCGGGCAGAGCGCGCGGGCATGCAGTTCGCGTTCGACGACTTGCGCGAACGCAACCTCGAGTTGCTTGCCGATATCGAGGCGTGCTCGAAGGCCGATGGCTCCGCGTCCGTTGCGGCACCTACGCCCGACGGACGCATGCGGGCAACGGGACCGTTCTGCGATCTCACGGAGCGCGAGTTTGCCGTGGCAAAGCTCGTTGCCGAGGGCATGGACAATCGCGACATCGCCGCGACGCTCTTCCTTTCGGAGGGCACCGTGCGCAATCACATCAGCTCGATTCTGAACAAGCTCGAACTGGGCAATCGCACCCAGATTGCCGTGCTGTACTACCGGGGGTAGGCGAATCGCCAGGGCAGGGGGGATCTGCATGTTTGGACGCAGGAAGAAGAACGAGGCGCTGCTCGAGAGTGCCCGGCGCTATATGGACAGCGTCTACATCGGCGAATATCAAGAAAGAGCTCTTGGTGCGATGCTCTGCGGGCAGGTGCCGCAGGCATCCATGCCGGCACGCACCGTTGCCGGCCGGGCTTCCGACGCGCCCGGGGATTTCGAGACTACCGGTTCCTTCGGGCCCGTCACGCTCGATGCCGCCGCACCCCCGAGCCTCGTCGAGCAGCTGTGCCAACTCGACGAGTCCTTCGCGCAGACGGTGCTGCGCCTCATCGACGAGCGTGGCATGCGCGATGCCGAGGTCTACAAGCGGGCCAACATGAGCCGGCAGCTCTTTGCCAAGATCCGCAGGGACGATAACTACCGCCCCGCCAAGAAGACGGCCTGCGCCCTGGCCTTTGCGCTACGGCTGAACTACGAGGATGCGATTCTGCTGCTCAGGCGTGCGGGTTTCGCGCTCTCGCATAGCTCGAAGTTCGACGTCATCGTCGAGTACTGCCTTTTGAACGGAGTCCATGACGTGAACCAGGTGAACATGGTGCTCTACGAGTTCGACCAGCAACTCCTCGGATAGATGCGCGGTGCCTGACCCCCTGGCACACGCAATGTCGCTTCGCGGTTTACCCATCGCGGTCTTCAGCTCCGTAAAGTGCTCCTTACCGGTTATCAGACGAAAGGGAGCAAGTTATGAAGAACATGAAGGACTACACCGAGATCGTGTTCATCCTCGACCGCAGCGGGTCCATGGGCGGGTTGGAAGACGATACCATCGGCGGTTTCAATTCCGTGCTGCGCAAGAACAAGGAGCAGGAGGGGGACGCCATCGTCTCGACGGTTCTCTTCGATGACCGCGTCGAGGTGATTTGCGACCGCAAGAGCATCGCCGACGTCGCGCCCATCACGAGCAAGGAATACCACGTGCGTGGCTGCACGGCGCTGCTCGACGCGGTGGGTGGAGCCATCAACCACGTGGGCAAGGTGCAAAAAGCGCTGCCCAAGCACCATCGCGCCAAAAACGTCCTGTTCGTCATCACCACCGACGGCTACGAGAACGCGAGCCGCGAGTTCACGTACCCGCAGGTGAAGAAGCTCATCGAGAAGAAGCGCAAGAAGGGTTGGGAGTTCATCTTCATGGGGGCCAACATCGATGCTGCCGCCGAGGCCGCGCGCATGGGCATTGCCGCCGATCGTGCCGCGACCTACTGTGCCGACGGGCGTGGCACACAAGCGGTCTATGGCTCGATGGCCGATGCCTGCTGCCAGTTGCGCAGCAATGCGGGCATCACCGGTTCTTGGAAGCTCGGCATCGAGGATGACATGGCGCGTCGGTAAAGCAGGTACCGGCATATAATGAGACAAACGTGTCTGACACGTTTGTCTCATTTCGCAGGTCAGGGAGTTGGACATCATGGATTATCGTGAGGCCATCGAGGCAAAGATTGCGAAGCTCAAGGACGAATGCCACACCCCTTCCGGATACGACACCTGGGATCACGAAAAGATCTGGTACCTCGAGACGGTGCGCGACCGTCTTGCGAGCAACACCGCTCCGGAGCTGGTTTACGAGCAACTCAAGAGCGATTATCCCGAGCTCAAGGAAATGGTCGCCGCTGAAGAGGCGCACCAGACCTTTGACTGGTACGACGACCACTACTACGCGAAGCTCTACTCCGGCAGGCTGCAAGCATGCGAGATGGCGATGGAAATCTACGAGGCGATAGCGGGCGACAGCATGTGAGGTTACCGGTGACCTTATATGCCGAAGAAGGTCTCCGCGATGACGGTTGATACGATTCCGCAGAGAAAGAACCCCGGTACGCAGATGACAGCTTCCATCCAGAGGGGCGGATGCGGGAACCTGGGACTGCGGCTTCTGAACGAGCGTTTGTCGAGAACGAGATAGACGATGAAGCCCATGCCAACGAAGAAGATGCCAATACCGTCGATGCAGCGGCCTACCAGGCTGAGGTTCGAAAAGCTGCCATTTCCGGGATCCACGATATTGACTATCGTCCCTATGATGAAGATTAGCCACGCCGTCAGAACGAGAATGTTCCAGGCCATACCCAAGCCAGGCGGTATACGTGCCAGGAGGGATGGTCGAGAAGTCGGGGATACGGGTTGGGTTGAAGAGGCAGCTGATGGGGGCATGGCAGGAGGGGCAAGCGGGGTGACGCACTTCTTGTCCGGCTGGGCGGTCGCGCCAGCGGGAATGTTCGAGAGCCCTAGCCGAGCCCTCTCGAAGTCGATTTGCATCTCTGTGACCGATGCGTAGCGGGCGGCGGGGTCGAATGCCGTCGCCTTGACTATGATGCGCCTGAGTGGGTCTGGAATCGCTTCGTCGGGAAAGCCGCTCTCGCGAGCTGCCGTATCGGGAGTTTTCTCGGTTAAACAATAGTAGAGAATCATTCCCATTGCGTAGATATCGCTTCTTTCACTTGTCTGCCCGTAGCCAAACTGTTCTGGAGGGGCATATGAGCGTGTGCCAAAATGCACCGTGTCACGGTCGACGCCTGATTTGAACGTCCGAGCGATGCCAAAGTCAATGATGGTCAGCCCTTCATTTGACAGGATGATGTTGGATGGCTTGAGGTCACGGTGTATCAAAGGCGGGTCGAAAGCTGTGTGCAGGGTGGCGATTGCCTCGCAAAGCTTCTCGAATACGTCGCAGGCAAGCTCCACGGAGGGGTCAAGGCGATACACCACATCCGCAAGCGTCTCACCTTCCACGTATTCCATGACCACGACGTGGTGCGTGTCGGTCTGGTAATAGTCGAAGAGACGGGGGATATGGGGAAGCGCCTTGCCGGATTGCTGTTCGTCCCAGATGCGTTTGTATGCTTTGCCAAATCCGGATTCACGCGAGATGCGCTTGCGGATGTAGGGCCCGCAGGCACGTGAATTGCCGTTGTCGGGGGATGCGGCCTTGAGTCGCACAACCTCCGTCGTTTCAAGGGGATTCGATTTCAGAATCGCCTCGACATCGTAGGATTCGTCCCTGCTCAACGATTGAAGATATGCCTCGAGTTCCTCATGCATGATGTTTAAATGGTATCAAATGCATGGAATGCGAAGGACAGCGGGATAGATGGCAGCGCGAGCGTGCCTAGCAAATGGTCTCTTCGCCAAAGCGGTAAAGCTCCTCGTTTGTATTTTGTAGCGAGCAATGATGGTCGACGCAAAAGATGATGATGGCGTCACGCCTATTTTTGCAATATAGCTTGTTGGCACCACCGGCCTGCAGGAGGCGTTCGGTTTCTTTGAGCGTCAGCTCCATGGCAAAGGCGATTTGCAGGAGCTTGTCCCGCGACGCCTTTCTTGTTCCCACGAATATCTGATATCCGAAGGTGTAGTTGAGATTTGCCTCGCGAATGACGGCAGCTCGATCCAATCCCTTTTCGACGAGGAGTTCCTGTAGGTAGTCTGAGATGGTTCGACTCGCGAAGCTTTGGGCGTCAGCGAAAGACTCGATGGAGGGAGAGGAAAGCAGTTCCTCCAGAAGCTCGTCGGTCAATGGCTCGTTCACGTGTTGCTTTCCTCTTCGCTTTCTCTGCCAGAAGGTTCCTCGTTTTGCCATTGTAATACCTTGCAAAGATGGTCGCCGTCCTGCGTCTGACGCATGGCGGCGACCGAAGAACTAGGCCAGTGAGAAGGTCTTCTCGGCGATGATCGCGTCGTTGAAGCTGATGAACTCGCTACATTCGATGGTTACGTCGCTTGTGTCATTGAGCTTGAAGGCGGCTTGCGTGGTGGTCGTCGCGCCGGGTTTGAGGTCGGTGAACTGCGAGCTCGTGTCCACGCCCGGGACGCTCGTGTACTCGAGCTCAACGCCGTTCTGGAATGCCTGGTCGCTGATTGCTGCCATGAAGCTGTTGTCCTTATCGGAATTGTTCGTCCAGGTATAGGTGACGACGATGGCCGGCGATCCGTCGTAGTCGCTCGTGAGCTTCGCGTCGTCGATGCTCACGGCGTATCGACCTGAGTAAGCGGGGGTGGATGATGCCGCTGCTGACGAGGCACTGCTTGTCGTGGAGGAGGCACCGCTGCTCGGTTTGCCGTTGAACGCCTCGTCGATGGCTGATACGTACATGGCCTGGGATGCGAGCACGATCACGAAGGCGAGTATGTTCAGGATGATGGCGGCCAGGGTGATGCCCTTGCCTCCGGTCCTCTTTCTCGAGATCATCACCATTCCGATGATGCCAAGGATGAGGCCGACGACGGCCATGAGCGCCGAGAAATTGTTGATGATGGTCAAAAAGGAGGTGAGTAGGGCGATGATGCCGATGACTAGA
>CATLBX010000013.1 GCA_949879855.1 uncultured Coriobacteriia bacterium | reverse complement strand
TGACCGGTGGCGTGAGCATGATCGCCTTGTCGGCGCTCGACGCGCGCTGGTTGCCGAGCTGCTTGGTCTTGGAGACGTTCACGTCCATGTCGCCTTCCTTGGCGTTCTCGCCCACGATCATGCCCTCGTAGCACTCGTCACCGGGCTCGACGTAGAGCGTGCCGCGCTGCTGCAGCGTGTCCAGCGCGTAGGCGACGGCCTTGTCGGAGTGCATGGCGACCATGGCGCCGTTCTTGCGCATGCCCAGCTCGCCGCGCATGGGACCGTACTCGGAGAAGCGGTGGCTGAAGATGGCCTCGCCGTGGCTCGCGTTGAGTATCTTGGTGCGCAGACCCATGATGCCGCGCGTGGGGATCTTGAAGGACAGCACCGTCTGGTCCTGGTGCGTGGTCATGTTGGTCATCTCTCCGCCGGCCGTGCCGAAGAGCTCGATGATCTTGCCCGAATACTCCTCGGGTGTCTCGACCGTGGCGTCCTCGATGGGCTCCATCCGCACGCCGTCGATGGTCTTGTAGAGCACGCGGGGACGGCCGACCTGGAACTCGTAGCCCTCGCGACGCATGGTCTCCATGAGCACGGAGAGGTGCAGGATGCCGCGACCGGCCACCTCGATGCCGCTCTTGTCCTCGAGCTCCTCGATGCGCATGGAGATGTTCGCCTCGCCCTCGCGCATGAGGCGCTCCTTGAGTTGACGGCCGCCCACGATGTCGCCCTCCTTGCCCACGAGCGGGCTCGAGGACGCCTCGAAGATGACCGAGAGCGTCGGCTCCTCGACCTCGATGGGGTCCATCTCGACGGGATTCTCGATGTCGGTCACCACGTCGCCCACGTCGGCGTCATCCACACCGACGATGGCGATGATGTCGCCGGCCTGCGCGCTTTGCGCCTCCTCGCGACCCAGGGCCTCGAAGGTGTAGAGGTGCTTGACGGTGGTCTCGTAGCGGTCGTTGCCGTTGTTCTTGAGGACGAGCACCTGCTGGCCGGATTCGATGGAACCGGAGAACAGGCGGCCCGTGCCGATGCGGCCCACGTACTCGGAGTGGTCGACCGTGCAGATCTGCATGGCGACGGGACCGTCCGGGTCGACGTCGGGCGCCGGGATGTGCTCGAGGATGGCATCGAGCAGCGGCAGCATGTCCATGTTGCCGTCGTTGGGATCGAGGCGCGCGTAGCCGTTCATGGCGCTTGCGTAGACGGTCGTGAAGTCAAGCTGCTCGTCGCTTGCGCCCAGCTCGAGCATGAGCTCGAAGACCTCGTCGAGTACGTCGTCGGGACGCGCCCCGGGACGATCTATCTTGTTGATGACGACGATGGGCACCAGGTCGAGGTTGAGGGCGTGCTTGAGGACGAAACGCGTCTGGGGCATGGGGCCCTCGAAGGCGTCGACCAGCAGCAGGACGCCGTCGGCCATCTTGAGCACGCGCTCGACCTCGCCACCGAAGTCGGCGTGGCCCGGCGTGTCGATGACGTTGATCTTCACATCCTTGTAGCGGATGGAGACGTTCTTGGAGAGGATGGTGATGCCGCGCTCGCGCTCCTGGTCGTTGGAGTCCAGGACGCGCTCCTCGACCTGCTGGTTCTCGCGAAAGATGCCGGCGGTCTGCAGGAGGCGGTCGACGAGCGTGGTCTTGCCGTGATCGACGTGGGCGATGATGGCGATATTGCGGATGTGTTCCTGAAGCATGTGCGTTATCCCGTTGTCAGCTGTATTTCGTACAGCCTTGCAGGATACCACGGTTCACGGGTGTGCGCAGCACATCATTACGGCAGCGGAATAATGAGACAAATACCCTGTGTATTTGTCTCATTAGCCGAAGAGGAGTTCTTCCTCGCCGGCGGGCAGCGGGTCGCTCACCTCGATGCGACCGTCCTCGTCGCGCTGGTAGAGCATGAAGCCGCTCCACGCGCAGTCCATGCCGCGCTCGGCGAACTCGAAGAGCAAGGCGGGTTGGCCGGAATCGGTCTCGTCGGCCTGCACGAAGCCTTGGGCGAGCAGGGCGTAGCGCGTGCAGTCCTTGCCATATTCGCGCACCTGCTCGCGCGCGGCGCGGTAGCATCCGTCGGGTGTGTCGTCCTCGAAGGTCAAGAGCTCGTCATCGCAGTCCACGGCCAGCATGACCGACACCTCGTCATGGGCATCGAGCATGTCGATCGCCGTCTGGATGAGCGCAACCGAGAGCTGGTCAAGCTCGGTCGAGATCTGCGTCATGTCCTCGTGCCTCCTCGTGTCGTGCCATGAGCGCCTCGACGAGCTGGCGCTCGTCGAGAATGGAGCCGGGCAGGGCAAGCCCGCGCTGGGCCAATTCTAGGGCAAACTTCGTGGCGCGGGGCACGTCGAGGTTGATGCGGCGAAGCTCGGCGGCGTTTTCGGACGTGAACAGCTCGGCGGGCGTCCCCTCCATGGACAAGATCCCGTGGTCGAGCACGATGATACGCGAGCAGAGCTCGGCGACATCGTCCATGGAATGGGAGACGAGCACGATGGTGAGGCCCTGGTCGTTGAGGTCGCGCAGGTAGGTGCGGATTTCGTCTACCGTCGCCGGGTCCATGCCGGCAGCCGGCTCGTCGAGCACGAGCACGCTCGGCTCCATCGCGAGTATGCCGGCAAGCGCCACGCGACGCTGCTGACCACCGGAAAGGTCGAAGGGGCTGCGCTCCATGATGTCCGCATCGTCCATGCCCACCCGCTCGAGCGCGGCGCGCACCCGTTGGTCCACCTCGGCGTCCGTCAGCCCCAGGTTGCGCGGACCGAAGGCAACGTCTTCGGCCACCGTGTTGGCAAAGAGCTGCGTCTCGGGATACTGGAAGGCCAGGCCCACCTTCGTGCGCACATCACGCCGGAGCTTGCGCTCGCGCGTGTCCAGGCCGTCGACCAGCACGCGGCCGGCCGTGGGAACGAGCAGGGCGTTCATGAGCTGGACGAGCGTCGACTTGCCCGAGCCGGTATGCCCGATGATGCCCAGGAACTCGCCGTCCTCCACGACGAGGTTCACGTCGACGAGGGCGACGTGCTCGTCATCGTAGGAAAAGCTCACCTGTTCGAAAGTAACTGGCACAGCTCCTCCTCCAGCCTGTCTTCGGAAAGCCCCATCCCCACCTCGAGACCGCGGGCGCGCAGGTCCTCGGCGAGCTGGATCGAGAAGGGCAGCTCGAGGCGCAGGGCGCGCAGGGCGCGAGAATCGGTGAAGACCTCCTCGGGCGTGCCCTCGAGCGCGATGCGGCCGCCCTCGAGCACGACGACATGATCGGCGCCGAGCGCGTCTTCCATGAAATGGGTGATGAGCACGACGGTCATGCCCGCGTCGTTGAGTTCGTGGGCCACGCGCGTGATGCCGCGCCTGCCGCGGGCGTCGAGCATCGCGCCCGGTTCGTCGAGGATGAGGATGCGCGGGCGCATGGCCAGGACGCCGGCGATGGCGACGCGCTGCTTCTGGCCGCCCGAAAGGCTCTCGACCTCGTCGAGCGCGCGCTCTGACATGGCGACGGTCGTGAGCGCCTCGTCGACCCGCGCGCGAATCTCGTCGGGTGCGAGTCCCAGGTTCTCCGGGCCAAAGGCGACGTCGTCGCGCACGACGGAGGCGACCGCCTGGTTATCCGGATTCTGGAACACCATGCCCGCGCTCTCGCGTATGGCGAAGACGCTTTCCTCGTCACGGGTATCGAGCCCGCCCACCGTGACCTGCCCGCTCGTGGGCACGAGCAGGGCGTTGATGTGCTTTGCAAGCGTCGACTTGCCCGAGCCGTTGGCCCCGAGCACGGCGACGAACTGGCCGGCCTCGATATCCAGGCAGATGTCGTCGAGCACGTGAGGTGCATCTGCCTTGTACGTAAACGTCACGTGCGAAAACGAGACGCTGCCCGGATTATCGAGACCAACGTTCATCTGCACCTAGTCCTTGGCCATGAGGCGCTCGACCGGCTTGTACAGCACGAAGGCGAGCACGTCGTTGATGACGATCTTGAGCGCGTTGAAGGGCAGCAAAATGGGCAGAATCATGGCGGCAACCGTTGCCACGTCCGTGCCCGTGTAGATGGGCGTGATGAGCAGGTTGCCCACGATGGCGCCGGCCAGCGAGAGGACGGAGCCCACGATGATGCCGATGAGCAGCGTCGTGCGCGTCTTCCTGGTGCGGTAGATGAGTGCCATGGGCACGATCCAGCACGCGACGGCGATGATGGTCATGAGCGAACCCCAGGGGTCACCCATGATGAGGCCATGGATGGCGGCCGAGACGATGCCCACGAGCAGGCCCGCGCCCACCCCGAAGCCGCATGCGGCAAAGCCCGCGATGACGGCCGACGGGTCGTACTTCAGAAACGGCGCCGCGGGAAAGATGGGGGCCTCGATGAACGAGAGGATAAGCGAAAGCGCCGTGAACAGCGCGAGCATGACGAGCTTGCGCGTGCTCCAGGGGGCCCTGGCTCCTTGTTGCGGGACTGCGCTCCCGCCAGCGTGAGAGATTTCGGACATAGGTATCCGCTCCTTTCTGCTCTCTCATCCGGACTGTAACCGTCGGCTCCAGATTCGCACTGGATCGGCCCTCCCAAAGGAGAGTTAGCGGGCTGCGCGGCGACCATGGCCGCTTACCGCCGGTGGGGAATTCCGCCCCGCCTTGAACAGATGCACCGAACAGTATAGCCATTGCGTCTATAATGGGCGCGACAATTTGGCAACGGCGAAAGAAGCGGACATGACTGAGTACAAGGACCTGGGCACGGACGAGATGCGCGCGCTTTATGACGCACTCGAGAAGCAGTACGAACAGTATTGCGCCTTGGGCCTCGAGCTCAACATGGCCCGTGGCAAGCCGAGTCCCGCACAGCTCGACCTGAGCATGCCGCTGCTCGATTGCGTGAGCTCGGCAAGCGACTACCATGCCGAAGACGGCACCGACTGCCGCAACTACGGTGTGCTAGCCGGCCTGCCCGAGGCCCGCGCGCTCATCGCCGACATGCTCGACGTGGCGCCTGAGCAGGTCGTGGTGTGCGGTGCGTCGAGCCTCACCATCATGTTCGATACCATCGCACGCGCCTGGGCTTTCGGCTTGGGTGGGCAGACGCCATGGAGCGAACTCGAAAGCGTCAAGTTCATCTGCCCCGTTCCCGGCTACGACCGCCACTTCGCCATCTGCGAGCACTTCGGCATCGAGATGATTCCCGTCGAGCTGGGCGAGGATGGCCCCGATGTGGCGCAAATCGCCGAACTTGTGGCAGACCCGGCCGTCAAGGGCATCTGGTGCGTGCCGCAGTACGCCAACCCCTGCGGCTACACCTATTCGGACGAGGTCGTGCGCGGCCTTGCGGCGCTCAAGCCCGCGGCCGGCGACTTCAGGATCTTCTGGGACAACGCCTACGTGGTCCATCACCTCTACGACGACCCGGCGCACCAGGACCACGTTCTCAACATCATCGACGCCTGCGCCGAAGCGGGCAACCCCGACATGGTCTTCGAGTTCTGCTCGACCTCTAAGGTGACGCTTCCCGGCGCGGGCATCTCGGCCTTCGTGTCGAGCATCGCCAACGTCGACGAGATGCTCGCGAACCTGGGCGTGCAGGCCATCGGTTTTGACAAGCTCAATCAGTTGCGTCACGTGCGCTTCCTGCATGATGCCGAGGGCATCGCCACGCACATGGGCAAGCACGCGGAGCTGCTGCGCCCGCGCTTCGAGACCGTGCTCGAGATCTTCGATGAGGACCTGGGCGGCACGGGCATCGGTACCTGGACCAAGCCACGCGGCGGCTACTTCATCAGCTTTACCGGCCTGGACGGCACCGCCAAGGCAACGGTTGCCAAGGCCAAGGAGGCGGGCGTGGCGCTCACGGGCGCTGGCGCGACCTGGCCCTATGGCGACGACCCCCACGACTCCAACATCCGCATCGCCCCGAGCTACCCGAGCCTCGACGAGCTCGCGCAGGCCGCGCGCATCTTCACCGTCTGCGCGCGCATGGCCGCCCTCGAGAAGCTGATGGCGAGATAAGGCGCCTGTCATTTCGGCCGGAGGCGATTAGCCCGCCTGCTGTCATTTCGACCGGAGGCGCGTAGCGCCGGAGTGGAGAAATCTCATCTCGTTCTTCTACGCAAGGTAAGACCGAGATTTCTCGACTTCGCTCACTACGTTCGCTTCGCTCGAAATGACATTGGGGGCGGGCACACATGCGTGCCCGCCCCCGTTTCAGATTGAGACAGTTTTTCGTCCGACGAGAAACTGCCTCATTTTTGAGCTAGCGGGCGCTTGCGTACTCGATGCCTGAGCGCGTCTCCGAGCCAGCCGTCTCGAGCTCCCAGATCTTGGCGCCGCGCGCTTCGACGCGAGCCTTGGCCTGCGAGTACGGTGACTCCGGGTCATCGGCGTTGCCGAAGGCGAGCGCCTGGGTCGGGCAATCCATGACGCAGAACTGCGGCTTGTCCTCCTTCATGCGCTCGGCGCAGAAGGTGCAACTCGGCAGGTAAATGGGTTGCCACCACATGTGCAGGTCGGGGTAGACGCCCTCGGGGCGGTCGATGCCGGCCCCCGAACCATGGGTCTTGACCTCGACGCGGTATTCGTCGTCTTCCAGGTGGTTGCCAACTTTGCAGCCCATCGCGCACGTCCAGCAGCCAATGCAGCGGTCAATGTCGACCAACATCTTGTAAGCCATGGCTCTTAAGCCTCCTTCACGATGGTGGTTTGCGGATTGGGGGTGATCTCGCCCTCGAACTTGCGAATGTCGCACCACGAATCCCAGTAGCAGTCGGTCGAGCCCGTGAGCGAACTCATCGCCTCGACGTAGGGATTGGGATGATGACCCGCGGCGAGCCAGTCGGCGAACCACTTGTCCTCGAGCGGACCCTGCGAATCCTTGCCGGCGCACTGGTGCGTGATTTCGGAGTAGGTGCCCTCCTCGAACTGACGACGACGCCAGCCGAACCACACGTGCACGGTGCCATCAGGCACGCTCTCGTCGAGCACGAGGCGCGTGACGACATGCCCGCGCTCGTTGAAGACCTCGACCATGTCGCCCTCGGTCAGACCAAGACGATTGGCATGGGCGGGGTTGAGCCTGGTGGCAGGCGTCTCGCCCGACAGCTTCACGGTGATGGGGTCGTCGGTGAAGCTCGACTGCATGAAGAAGCGCTGACGGCCGGTGAAGAGCTGGTACGGATACTCGGTCGACTTGCCGATCTTGTTCGGCTCGAGCACCTTGGTCGTCGCCATGCCAAGCTCGGCAAGCTTCTCGGAGTAGATGATCTCCATGCGGCCGGTCTCGTTGTCGAGCACTTCCTCGGGGTTGAGGTACGGCGTGTACTTGGGTTCGGGCGGAGCGGCGGCGCGAATCATCTTCTCGGCCTTGAGGCGTTCGTAGGTGACGGGCGGCTGGATGCCTGCGATGAGCGGATACTGCGTCTGCAGGCGGATGTCGATGTATTCGGGGATGCCCATCGTGAAGTAGTCGCCGAGACCGACGCGCTTGGCCAGCTCGCTGAAGACCCAGACGGGCTCGTGGCCGTCCACCTGGGGCTCGATGGCCGGCTCCTGCAAAATGATGTGGTTGTAGCAGGCGCCCGTGATGAGGTCCTCGCGCTCGAAGGACATGAGATCGGGCAGCACGTAGTCGGCAATCTCTCCCGTGTCTGTGAGCCACACGTCGTAATCGACGACGAGCTCCATGCCGTCGACGACGTCGAGCCAACGCTGACGGTCGGGCTGCTGGTGCACCGGATTGCCCGAGCAGACGAAGAGCGCCTTGTACGGACTATCGGGCGCTTCGGCAGCCGCGAACCACTCGGCCATGCGCACCGGCACGGACTTCACGCCGGGCACGCCATCGGGGCAGCTGATGGGGATGTCGTTGAAGACGAGCGGCCAGCTCTGCAGCTGCAGCGCCTCGAACACGCCGCTGCCGGGCTTGCCCAAGCGGCCCGTGAGGGCGCCGAGCAGGAGGAACTGGCGGTAGGTCTCGTTGGAGTTGCGATAGCGCAGGCCGTAGCCGCTCAGGATGAAGGCATTCTCGGCCTCGACCCAATCGCGGGCAAGGCGCTCGGCGTCCTCGGCGCTGATGCCACACTTCTCGGCAGCCAGCTCGAAGGTGTACTCGGCCGCCGCGTCCTTGAGCTTCTGGAGTGCCGTGGTGTAGCTCTTGCCGTCGATCTCGTAGCTGCCGAAGAGCTGGACATCGGCACCTTCGGGATACGCGCCGCGCTTGGGCGCAACGCCAACGGCGGAATTGCTCGCGGCATCCCAGACCAGGTAGCTTCCATCGTCCAGGTCACGTGCAAGCTGGCCGGTCTCGTCATCGACGAGGTAGGCGGCGATGGAGCGCGCAAGCAGGTACTCGCTTGCCTGCAGGTCGTTCTGCAGGATGTAGTTGACCATGGCCATGGCCAGATAACCGTCGGAGGCGGGCTTCATCGCGACGAACTCGTCGGCAAAGCCGGCAGTGCCGTCGAAGATGAGGCCGAGGTCGACGATGCGGGCGCCAGCCTCGCGGGCGCGCACGAGGTTCTGGGCGCAGCGCATCTGGTTTTCGATGGGATTGCAGCCCCACACGTAGATGAGGTCGGTGCCCACCATGATGCGCGGGTCGATGACCGTGCGCGGGAACTCGCTGCCGGCGTTGTAGAACTCGGCGTAGAACGGGCCGTTGTCCAGGCCGATGGAGCCGAGCGGGACGGTGACGCCGAAGGTGTTCGCGAAGCGGAACGGCATCAGGTTCTCGAAGCTGTACTGGGCGGGAACGCCGGCGCCGAGGTTCCAGAGAACGACCTTGTCCGGGCCGTACTCGTCGCGGATCTTGCAAAGCTTCTCGCCGATCTCGTCGAGGGCCTGATCCCAGCTAATCTCTTCCCATTTGCCCTCGCCGCGCTCGCCGACGCGCTTGAGCGGCTTCTTTAGACGCTTGGGGTCATAGGGCTGACGGCCTGCGAGGCAGCCCTTCTGGCAGATGTGCCCATCGGGCTCTTCCGGGGCCGAATAGACGATACGCTCCATGCGCTCGATCTTGCCATCCTTCACGATGGTCTTGAGCGCGCAGTAGTCGTGATCGCCCCAGCCAGGGCAGGCAGTGTAGACGAACGATTCTTCCGACATACCTAACTCCTCTCGCTTGCTCCCGCATGTATCGACACGGTGGTCATTCGTCAGTTTATATACAAGCGTTCGATGTATCTACTAACTAGATTTGAGGTACCATTACAACTATGAGTTGTATATAGAACGAGGCGGCCCCATGAACGTCAAGACCCTGCAATACCTCATCGAACTCGAGCACACCGGCTCGCTCTATGCCGCAGCACGCCAGGCGCGCATCTCTCAACAGGGCATGAGCAAGGCCATCGCCTCCCTCGAAAACGAGCTGGGCTGCTCGCTCGTCAAGCGCAGCCTCCACGGGACCTCGCTTACCGATGCCGGCAGGACCGTGCTCGAGTCCGCGCGAAACATCGTGGCCGAGCACAATCGCATGACCGAGCGCCTGCTCGAGCTGGAGAGCCCCGATGACATCTCGCGCTATCGTATCAACGTGTTCGTGAGCCATTACGCGGCGCAGATCGCCGCCATCGACCCCCAGTACATACGCCTGCTCTCCATGAACACCTTCTACGTGGAGGAGCCCTTCGGCAAGCTGCTCATGCGCGCCGAATCGTCCGATGGCACCGACCTCGTCTTCACCGACATATTCGGGCAATCGGTCGGGCAGGTCGCCGATAACCCCAAGGTCAGCTTCGAGCCCATCATCCAGACCCGCTACGGGTTCATCTGGAAAGAGGGCGCGCACCTTCATGGCAAGGCGGCCCTGCATCGCGGCGAGGTCTGCGACCTTCCCGTCGCCATCGACACGAACCCCGAGGCGGGACGTCTCATCGACTCGCTCTTCTCGAAGCATCCGCTGCGAAACGTGCGCATGGGCACCTCGAGCCAGCGCATGCTCGTCGAATACGTGCAGATGGCCGATTCCGACGTGCTGGCCTTCTCGGACTCGTTCAGCTACTACAGCATGAAGAAGAACGGATTGCCCGAGGTGCAGGACCTGCACTTCACGCCGCTCGCCACACTCAAGGCAGTGGCCCAGGTGGGCTTCATCCTGCCGGCAAAGGTGCCGTTATCCCCACAGGCGCTCCACACGATTCGCGTGCTCCGGCGCTACATCGCCGAGAAGTGCCCGGACTACTCGTGACCAGCAAAATGAGACAAATGCACAGGGTATTTGTCTCATTGATGCTCCGAATGCGCATCGTTCGTATTCATCTCTGGTGAATATATTGCTAGAATGAGAGTATCCATTCCGACAACAACGGGAGGTTGCCATGAACTACGAAATCGTTGACGCGCAATACGTGCTCGATCACCTGGGCAAGATGCCCATCGTGGACGTACGTCCCCGCGACATGTACCTGGAAAGCCGCATCCCCGGCGCCGTGTCCGCCTCGCTCATGGAGGCCAAGGACGCCCCGGAGGACACCACCGAGTTCTTCGTGCGCGAGGTGCTCGACGCGGGCATCGACACGACCAAGCCGTTTATCGTCTACTGCTATGACGGCGGTCTTGCCCGCGAGGCATGCGACCTGCTCGAGAACGCCGGCAACAGCTGCCAGAAGTGCTACGAGGGCAGTTGGGTCGACTGGATCTCCGATCCCTCGCGTCCCGTCGAGAAGTAGGGCGGCGACATATGCGCGACATGGGGGCGTCCTTCGGGGCGCCCCTCGTTAAAATGAGACAAATACCCTGTGTATTTGTCTCATTTTCTATACGTCTAGAGCCGCGTGGTAGGCCTCGTAGATTGCGAGGGTGATGTTGGCGGGCCGTTGGGCATCGCCGACGATGCGCACGAAGGGAGCGCCGTCGCGCAGCTCGTCCACCGCCGCACGACGCGAGCGCTGGCCGATGGCCGAGATGGTCGAATCGCAGGGAATGAGCCTTTCCGTGCCATCTGCCATGGTGACAGTCACACCCTCGGCAGTGATGCGCTGAGCCGCCGCCCCCGTGAGCACGTCGATGTCCTCGCCCTCGAGCTCGGCGAGCAGAATGGGGCGATGACGAATGTTGGCGTCGGGCGCGAGCTCGGCGCGCATCTCGACGAGGTGCACCTTGTGACCGGTGCGGGCAAGCTGCAGGGCGCATTCGCAGCCGGTCAGGCCACCGCCGATGACGGCCACCTCGGGACCCGGTTCCGCACCGTCCAGATAGAGCTCGTCAATGGAGAGCACGCGGGCGTTATCTGTCACCGGGAACGGCAGCGGAATGGGCTCGGAGCCCACGGCCACGATGAGCGCATCGGGCTCGAGCTCCTCGCACAGCTTCGCGTCCACGCGCGTGTTGAGCCTGACATCGACGCCGACCTCGCGACACAGATGCTCGTAGGTGCGCCCCAGCTCGTACATGTCGCGCTTGAAGGGCAGCGCCTCCTCGGTGTTGAGGATGCCGCCCAGGCGGTCGCTCGCCTCGCAGAGGATGACGCCGTGGCCGCGCAGGGCCGCCGTATGGGCCGCCTTCATGCCGGCAATGCCGCCGCCGGCGACGAGCACGTTCTTGAGCCGGGCGGCACGCGGCACGGTAAGCCCCTCGAACTCGCGCCCGATGAGCGGGTTCACGGCGCAGCGACGCGTCTGGGTGACGGGGCGCTCGGCCATGCAGACGAAGCAGCGCAGGCACTTTACGACCTCGTCGCCACGGTTGGCCATGACCTTGTTGGGCAACTCGGGGTCTGCCAGCAGGGCGCGCGCCATCGCGATGCCATCGGCCTGGCCGCTCGCGACGATCTCCTCCATCTGCGCCGGGTCGGACAGACCGCCGATGGCGATGACCGGCACGGACACGTGCTGCTTGATCTGCGCCGCCAGATGCACGTTGCAACCGTGCTCGCGAAACATCGACGGATGGGTGATGGAGAAACCGAACTGGTAGGAACCGGCCGACACGTGAATGAGGTCGACAAGGTCTTCCAGGCCTGCGGCGATGCGACAGCCCTCCTCGATGTCGTAGCCGCCGTCGAAGAGCTCCGAGCCGCTCATGCGCAGCTCTATGGGAAAGCCGGGGCCCGTGGCCTCGCGAATGGCGGTGAGTATGCGGCGGGCGAAGCGCATGCGGTTCTCGAGCGACCCGCCGTACTCGTCGGTACGCTTGTTGAAGTAGGGCGACAGGAACTGGTTGATGAGCCAGCCATGACCCGCGTGCACCATGCACATCTGGAAGCCCGCACGGCGCGCGAGCACGGCCGCGTTGGCATAGGCGGCGACGATGTCATCGATCTGCTCGGCCGAAAGCGCACGCACCTTCATGCCGTCGGGACGCACGCCGTCGCTGGGGCCCCACTGGCACAGCTCGCCCTTGGCCTTCTTGTCCACCATGTAGGTGCCCGCGTACTGGCCGGAATGCGAGAGCTCGATGGAAGCCACCGCGCCGTGGCGCTTGATGGCATCGGCCACGTAGGCGAAGGCGCCGAGCTGGCCGGGCGTGGCAAGGGAGAGGTGCAGCATCTGCGAACCGTCCGTCTCTGGGTGCACGACGAGCTCGCTCACGGTGACGCTCGCCGCGCCACCTTTCGCGCGCGCCTCGTAGAAGCCGAGGGTGCGCAGGCCCGGCGTGCCCTGGGCATCGATATCGGTTGCTCCCATGGGGGCCGATGTCATGCGGTTGCGAAACGTCAGGTTGCCGACTTGGAGAGGTTTGCAGAGATGAGGGTAGTCACGCTTCATGGCATGTCCCTTCCGAAGCATCGAGGTTCAGATAGGGACATTATCCTCCATCTTGGCGACGAAATGAGACAGTTTGGTCAGACACGTTTGTCTCATTACAGCTCGCGGTGTTCGTAGAGGCGAGCGGCGACGAGCGAACTGAGCAGATAGAGCGCGAGCACGACGGCGATGACACCCACGACCAGGGCAGCCATCTCTCCTGCCCCAAGCCCGGCCACGAAGGACTCGATCTGCGCGCCGACAGGTGTATTGCCGGCTAGGACGCACACACCTGCGAACACGAAGATCAGCAGCATGGGCGCGATGCGCGTCGCCTTCGTCATGCCATAGCGCAAGATGAAGGGAAGCACGAGCGTGGCGACGAACAGGATGACCGTCTGCGTGAGCAGTGCCGTGCCGACGACCTCTCCCACCCCCGCGTTCGAAAGCCGAACACCCTCGGGAACGGTTTCCGCGGGGAGCATGTCGCAAACCAGGCCGATAGCAAGTCCTAGCACAATCGCCAGCACAAGAGAGCAAACGCAGACGACGAGCATACTCGCGTAGCGCCCGTAGGCCACTTGGCGGCGACTGATGGGCAGCGTCAGGCGGTAGCGCTCCCAACCGTTCTGCTCGTCGTAGGCCGAGATGCTGAACAAGTACATGAACGGGACCATGGCGGCGCATGCCCCGATGGCACCGTAGAGCGTGCCGGTGGGGATGGCGATGAAAATGGCGATGAGCATCGTCGTGCCCAGAAGCGCGAGCGCCGAGTTCTTGGAGGTGATAAGGTCGGAGAAGATCATGGCCCTCATCGTTGGGCTCCTTTCGACGTGTCCTGCAAGCGTGGTGACTGGCCGATTGGCTCGCCCTTGAGCATGAGGGCCATGTAGTCCTCGATGGATATCCGGTCGACGGGAATGTCGGGAAAAGCCCGCGCAAAGTCGAAGCGGTGCGGCACGAGAAGGTCCGTGCTCATGGCGCGGTGCAGGGCATAGAACCCGTCGGCAAATTCGCTGCCGGCAAGGCGCTCCACATCGGCGGCGCGGCAATGGGCAATGCCCGCCTCGTCGCAAATGGCGTCTTTGGGCATGTCGAAAATCATGCGACCAGCCTCGATGCAGATCACCTCGTCGGCAATCTTCTCCAGGTCGCTCGTGATGTGCGATGAGAACAAGATGGCATGGGATTCGTCCTCCATGAAGCGACGCAGGATGTCCAGCACCTCGTCACGGGCCATGGGGTCGAGGCCGGCCGTCGCCTCGTCAAGTATGAGCAGCTCGGGGTCATGCGAGAGCGCGAAGGCGAGCGTAAGCTTCATGCCCATGCCACGGGAAAGGTCCTTCACCGCCTTCTTCTGCCCCAAGTCGAATTCGTCACACAACGCCTCGAAACGGCTCTCGTCCCACAGGGAATATGCGGCGCGGCCGAGCGTACCCACGTCGGCCACGCGGCTCACCATGGGAAAGGCGCAGGTATCCAACACCACGCCGACGCGTGCCTTCACCTTGTCGACTCCGTTGCCGGGTTCGTGCGCGTTCGGATCACAGCCCAGAAGCCTCACGCTACCTGCGTCGGGCGTTGCCAAGCCTAGAATCGTCTTCAAAATGGTGGTCTTTCCGGCTCCGTTGCTGCCGACAAGCCCGACTACGGTCCCCGCGGGAACCGAAAACGTTACATCCTCAAGGGCAAAGTCGTCGTAGCGTTTGGCGAGCCCCTGAACGCGAATCATGTCTTCCATGATGCTCCTTATGGTTAGCGCTCGTCTTCCATCACCAGGTCAAGCATCTCGTGCAGCTCCTGCGCGCTCACGCCGCTCGTCTTCGCAAGGTCGGCGGCCTTCGCAAGCAGACTCTCGACGCCCTTGAGCTGTTCCTCGCGCAAAAGCTCGAGGTTGCCACCGGTAACGAAGGTGCCCTTGCCCTGGACCGTGGTCACGAAGCCGGCGGATTCCAGCTCGGCGTAGGCGCGTTTCGTCGTGATGACGCTGATGCGCAGCGTGTTTGCCAGTGCGCGAATGCTCGGGAGCAGTTCGCCTTCGGCAAGCTCGCCCGACAGGATCGCGTCCTTGATCTGCTGCGCGATCTGCTCGTAGATGGGAGACGCGCTTGAATTCGAAACGATTATTTCCATGTGCCTCTTCTCGCGAGGGCGCCGTCACGTCCTCGCCCCCTGTCGCCACGGGCGTCCCCGCATGCGACAATAGTGTATATACGCTACATATACACTATATACACACCTATACACAGCTGTCAACAGCTTCCGGGAAAATGCCCTATCGGCCTTTGAAGCCCCTCATGCAAAGAGAACCCCCGAGGGGGCTCTCTCCTTAGCGACTATCGTCTGCTCGAAGCAGGCGGTCCTGCCTCGTTATGCCGCATCCGTCTCGGAAGGACGCTTGCGGTTGCGCCAGGCGATGATGGCGAACACGACGGCCGCCACGAGCGCCACACCCGCGAGCACGCTCACGGCGATGAAGGTGGCGTCGCCCGTCTTGGCCACGGTCTTGCCGTCCTCAATGCCGGTACGGTAGGCGTTGATCGTCGCCTCGGCATCGGCCTTGGGGACGGGGTTGTCGAGCATCTCGTCGGTAATCTCGACGGTCGTATCCTCGTCGGTGTTCTCGTCGCCACTGCCGACGAAGTCCTCGACGAGCACGTTATCGGGAGGGTTCGTAACCTGACCATCATTGTTGGTGCCATCGGGCACCTCGACCGAATCGGGCAGCGTCGTAACCTGATCATCGAAGTTGAAGATGCCGTCCGGTATCTCCACCGAGTCGGGCAACGTGGCGATGATGTCGTTGTAATCGAAGATGTTGTCCGGAATCTCCACCGAATCGGGCAGCGTCGTAACGAGGTCGTCGTAGTTGAAGATGCCGTCGGGTATCTCGAGATCGTCGGGTAGCGTAACGATATCGGGAGTGTATAGAACGTTGATTACGTTGTTGTCCGGATCGGTTCCCAACCTGATTTCGGCGGGGTACGTGTCAATCACGTACATGTTATTGAGCTTGTACTCATAGGCATTGCCCTCGATGAGCTTGTCGAAGCGCTGGTTGGTGAAGACTTCCGAGCCCATCTTGGTGAAGGTAACGTCATCGGTCGCGAGCGCATCGGCCCAGGTGTCGGCGGTCAGGTCCGCGCCCGTCATGACGTAGTAGTTGACGGTGTACTCGGAGTTCCACAGACGCATGTAGTTGAGCGTGAAGACATTCTGGCTCGGGTCCTTGGACACGGTCATCTTGTTGGGCCAGCCGTCCCAGAAGAAGTAGCCGGGAATATCGACGACGTAATCCCATGCGCTGATGGTCTGGCCCTCGTGAAAGCCCGAGAGCGTGCGCGTGCCCATGAGACGCGTGCGGTTCTCGTCGTAGTCCACGTCCGGATCCTCGTAGTTGACGATCTCGTAGTAGTTGAGCGTGATGGTGCAATCATCCGCGGGCTCCGTCACCGCCGCGGCGGCCCCGTCACCTTGGGGCTGTGCGTCTTGCACTTCCGCGGCATCCGTGGCGGCGGGTTCGGGCACCGGTACGGTGACCTCCTCGCCCTGCGTGGTCACGAAGGTCTGGGTGGGACCTTCCGCAAACGCCATGAAGGCCGCGCTCGTGCTCAGGACAAGCGCGGCGCAAAGAAGAATGGTCGCCATTATGGCTGAAATCTTGGCAAGTCGTGGCCTATCCAAAGGCAACGCAGACGCGCTTGACCGATTGCGGATTGATGGGGGTTCCTGTACGTGATTCATGGTGACCGCCTCCTTGCAAGTCCATGCGGACGTTCAATTCAAGGGCTCTGCGCCACCATCACAAACACCCGGCGGCGCCGGTTTTGCTCTAGGTACCATAGTAGAAGCCTCGTTTATACATGGCAAGATATAATATTTGAGATAAAGCGTTTCTGCGGAATGAACTGCCACGCTCGCGTAACTTGGGTCTGGGAAAAAATCTTGCTTGGCGTATAATTTGAAGTTAATGCGGGCGTCGCCAAGTGGTAAGGCCCTGGCTTCCCAAGCCAGTATTCGCGGGTTCGAGTCCCGTCGCCCGCTCCAGCAACAGTTACGGCCCCACTCGAATGAGCGGGGCCGTTTTCTATGCAATCTTTTATGCCTCTTCCGCCAACGCGCCCTGCGGTTTGCGTCTGAAGGTGACGAACAAGATGCCCAGGCCGATGACGAGCGTGAGCATGTCGGCGGCCAAGGTGGACCAAATGATGCCCGAGAGCCCGAAGCACAGATTGCCGACGATCATGAACGGGATGATGGAGAAGCCGGTCGGAGGCCATGTCAAAGAGTTTTGATAGGCCTGCTCGTGGCCAAATGGGCTCCCTCTCGCAAACACCGTGCTACGATGGCGCCGCTTCGCCGGTATCCAGCTTCGTATTCACACGCCAGCTGGAAGAGAAAGGATTCACATGCTCTCAATGAACGCCGTCGCCATTCTGATGCTTCTCCTCGCAGTGGCATGCGTCATGCAATGCGCCGCCATCGTGCACATCGTCGTCAAGTCCGATCGTCGCTTCAAGGACCTGGAAAGGCGCCTGGCGCAACGGGGCGTCGAGAGTGTGCCCGATCTGTAGGACGTAGCTTTGGATGGGGCCCGTCTCCGCCTACCCCTCTGCCAGCATCACGTTCTGTGACCAGGCGAGCAACTTCTCCGCGAGCTCGCGCGCCTCGAATGCCTGCGGATCGTCGTAGGCATCGAGGAATACCCGCTCGTCTTCGCTCGCAAGCTGCCTCGTGGCAGCGCGGCTCGGCGGATACTCGCCGGTCCGGGCAAAGCGCAGCGCGCGCATGACGAAGAAGGCGGATTTTATGCACGCATCCACAATGGCCTGCAGCGAGCCCTCGTTGAAGACGAGCTCGTGAGCCACGGCATGGTATATCTCCGACGCGCCGACCCTAGCAGACAGGAGCGCATCCTGCGCGGTGAAGCCCGTCCCCATGAAGTCGAAGGCGCCGTAGAGGACACGTGTGTCCTCCACGAGGTTGAAAACGTCGTGACGTGGCCACGCCGCAAGAAGCCCCGGTGAGCCGATGAACCCGCAGGCAAGATCGCCGTGGGGCATCTTGGCGATGAGCTCGCGATAGGACGCAAGGTCATCGGCGCTCAGGCCCTCCACGATCACGACGACGTCGATGTCGCTTCCCTCGCGCGCCTCGCCACGGGCGCGGCTGCCCTGCAAGCCGACGAGCGTCAAACGCTCGCCAAAGACACCCTGCAACTTCGAGATAAGCTCGTCAGTCCAGGCATCGATATCGATTTTCTCGTTCATGATTGCTCCTTCAGTGGATGACCCTGGCTCATCGGGTGCATAGGTGGGGTGCTGCATGATAGCACTTGTCGGTTGTTCTTAGGCGAAACAGCAAAGTGTCGCAGAATAAATGCCTACATTAGAAATTGCCCAGAATCTTCTATATAATTTTACATAGTAAATTGCATACGGATTTAAGGATTATTATGAACATATACACTTCGAGCGAACTCGCCACGAAGACCCGCGCAGTCTGCGATGACGTGAAACGGCAGGGCTGCGCATTCGTGACGAACAATGGCAAGGCCGAGATTATGATGATCGACCTCTCCGGTTTCGATTCTCTCAATGACGCCGTCCACTCCTACGACCAGTGGGTCGGCCAGCGTGCCCTCGAGGCACTTTGGCGACAATCAAACTCGCGACCAATGACCCTCGCAGAAATTGATGAGGAGATATCGTCCGTGCGCGCGAAGCGTCCGTAATCAAAGAGGCACGTGATGACCTACCTCATCCTTGACACCAACGTCTTGGTCTCGGCGCTTTGGCGCAAGCTCGACGAGGGCAAGCCAGCTCTGATACTTCGCCGATGCCTCGATCGCCATTACAAGCTCGTCTACACCGCCGCCATGCTCGACGAATATGAAGCGGTGCTGCGACGTCCCAAGTTCAAGTTCGATGAAGATCTCATTACCCAGCTCTTGGAGTCCATCAGAAATATCGGTCTTTGTGCCGACCCCGTTAGCCGTGGCCTCGCATGGCCACTTTGCGTCGATGGAGATGACCAGGGCTTTTTCGACGCAGCGCTCGATTGGGACGCGATTCTCGTAACGGGCAACAAGAAGCATTATCCCGTCAACGACCGCGTTCTCACTCCTGCCGAGTTTCTGGAGGGGCGGACGTAATTGGCCTAGCACTCATCCTTTGTTCTCGGGCGTATACTATTCGCGACATACATCTCGAGAAGGGAGCCACCATGGCAGCCATGACCCAGGAAGCGCGAGAGCTGTTCGAGACCGCCGAGAACATGGTGCTGTGCACCGCATCAGCTGACGGAGCGCCCAACGGCGCCGCCATCGGCATGAAGACCGTCATCGACGAGGAGACCGTCTACATCTCCGACCAGTTCTTCAGGAAGACGCTCGAGAACCTAAAGGAGAACCAGAAGGTCGCCGTCGCGTTCTGGACCGGCCACGACGCCTACCAGATTCACGGCACCGCCCGCTACGTGAACG
>CATLBX010000012.1 GCA_949879855.1 uncultured Coriobacteriia bacterium | reverse complement strand
GCAAACGAAGCAGCGCCCCCTGTCATTCCGGGCGAGGCGAACGAAGTGAGCGAAGTCGAGAAATCTCTCGTCGAGACTGAGCCCGAAGACGAGCCCGAAGCACCTGAGGACGGGGAAGCCGAAGTGACCTCCATGACGGCAGACGAGTGGTTTGCCGAGACCGAGCCCGCTGCCGAGCCCGAAGAGCAGGAATCGTTCCGCGACAAGATGCGCCGCTGGTTTTCATAAGGAGTGCTTTTACCCAGCATCCACGATGTGCTCGTTTTCGTAGGCAAGCATCTTCGTGTCGCAGGTGAGTAACATCATGCTCCCGGCGACGGCTTGACAGATGAGCATCCGGTCGAAGGGGTCGGAATGTACGGGGTTGTCTGGGTCGGCATCGATTGTCGATAGCTTGCAGACCTGATCTGATGTCAAAGGTGCCTCACGATATCCCGCTTCGATGCAGTAATCCAGGAGTTCATCCGGTGAGACCGGCATGTCCTCGGGATGCTTCGCATGTTTTATTGCGACTTCCCAAAGGGAGACTGGGCTATAGAAGACGCTGTTTTCGGGATCGGCTATGAGGAGGCGCGCGCCCTGTCCGAGGCGACTCGACTCGGCAAGCGAGAACAGCAGGACATGCGTGTCAAGTAGCAAGCGCGTCATAGGGCGGCCCCGTCGAAGAGCTCGGCAATCTCGTCGTTATGCCTGTCGATGTCTGCTGGCACCATGAACTTTCCCTTGGCCACATCCAAACGCTTGGATGTGTCTAGCGGGGTGAAGGGGACGAGCATGGCGGCAGGCGTGTCACCCCGAGCGATTACCACGCGCTCTTCTGCTCCGCTTTCGACAAGGGCAACATAACGAGATAGATTTGTCTTGGCATCATGCATGGTTACCGGTGACATGGTGGCCTCCTTAGCTAAGATGAGCTAATTATAACACGGATTATGTATCCGTTGGTTTAATCGTCTCACCATGAACATATGCAGTTACCATCTTGCGGTGCGGCGAAACTTGCTAGAATCGACAAGATGCGCCGCTGGTTTTCATAAGGAGCAATGATGTTCGAGAGTCTTTCCGACAAGCTGCAAAAGGCGTTTTCCGGATTCAAGTCCAAGGGTCACTTGACCGAAGACGACATCAACGACGGCATTCGCGAGATCCGCATGGCGCTGCTCGAGGCAGACGTCAACTACAAGGTCGTCAAGAACTTCACGCGCCGCGTCAAGGAGCGCTGCCTGACCGCCGAGGTCATGGACTCGCTCACGCCGGGCCAAAACGTCATCAAAATCGTGCTCGACGAGCTCACCGAGCTGCTGGGCGGCAAGACCGCCGAGCTCACCTTCGGCAGCAGGATTCCCGGCGTCGTCATGCTCGTGGGCCTGCAGGGCTCCGGTAAGACGACCGCCGCGGCCAAGCTCGCCTACCGCCTGAAGAAACAGGGCCACAACCCCCTGCTCGTGGCCTGCGACGTGTACCGTCCCGCCGCGGCCGACCAGCTGCAGACGCTCGGCGACGAAATGGACGTGCGCGTCTATCGCGGCGACGGCAAGGACCCCGTCAAGATCGCCACCGAGGGCGTGCGTGACGCCATCGACAACCTGCGTGACGTCGTCATCGTCGACACGGCGGGCCGCCTGCATGTCGACGACGAGATGATGGACGAGGCCGTGGCGATTCGCGATGCCGTCGAGCCCGACCAGATCCTCATGGTCGTCGATGCCATGACCGGTCAGGATGTTGTCAACGTCGTCGCGGCGTTTGCCGAGAAGGTCGACTTCGACGGCGTCATCATGTCGAAGATGGACGGCGACGCCCGTGGTGGCGGCGCGCTCTCCATCCTCGAGGTCACGGGCAAGCCCATCGAGTTCATCTCGGCAGGCGAACGTCCCGACTCCCTCGAGATATTTCATCCCGACCGCATGGTCAAGCGCATCCTCGGCATGGGCGACGTCGTCTCGGTCATCGAGCGCGCCATCGAGATCCAGGACCGCGAGATGGAGGAGGCCGAGGCCGAGCGCCTTGCGCGCGCCGACTTCGACTTCAACGACTTCCTCCAGGTCATCGGCCAGACCCGCAAGATGGGCGGCCTCGGCAAGCTCGTGAGCGCGCTGCCCGGCGGCGACAAGGCACTCAACGCGGGCCAGATCGACGAGCACGAGCTCGACCGCACCGAGGCGATCATCAACTCGATGACGCCGGCCGAACGCGCCAAGCCCACGCTGCTCAACGGTTCGCGTCGCAAGCGCATCGCCGATGGCTGCGGCATGTCGATCCAGCAGGTCAACCAGCTCATCAAGCGCTACAACGAGACCCGCAAGCAGGTCAAGAAGATGATGAGCGCGATGAACCAGCAAAGCGGCAAGAAGGGCAAGCGTCGCAGGCGCATGGGCATTCCCGGCTTGGGCGATATCGACCTGAGCCAGCTCAAGAACATGATGTAGCCAAGACCGACTCTCCGCGGAAAGCGACCGATGATGGAAATCTGGGATATCTACGACAAGGACATGAACAAGACGGGCAGGACCATGGAGCGTGACGACTGGAACATGCAGCCAGACGAATACCATGTGTCCGTGCTCGGTATCGTGAAAAGGCCCGATGGGAAGTACCTCATCACGCAACGCAAGATGGACAAGCCGTGGGGCGCCGGTTGGTGGGAGTTCCCCGGCGGCGCCGCGCGTGCGGGCGAGGAGCCGCAGGCGGCCGCCAAGCGCGAGCTTACCGAGGAGACGGGCCTGGACGTGACGGAGGCCACGCCCCGCGAGGCGCTTACCTACAGGCGCGAGGATCCGAACGATGACAACAACTACATCATGGTCGTCTATAGGTTCGAGCTCGACGCCGACGAATCCATGGTCGCAATCCAGGAAGAGGAGGTCGAGGACTTCAAGTTTGCCGATGCGGCCGAAATCAAGTCGCTGGCAGACGAGGGCATCTTCCTCCATTACGACAGCATCAGCTCCATCTTCGAGTAGGAACGGCTAGGCAATGCAGAAAACCGATACGGTCCTGATGGCACACGGCAGTGGCGGAACGATGATGCGCGACATCATCGAGTCGCTGTTCTTCGAGGCGTACGCGGGCGACACGCTGCGGCGCGGCGATGACGCGGCGACGCTGCCCATCGCGGGTGGGCGCGTCGCGTTTTCCACCGACACCTTCGTGGTGACGCCGCACTTCTTTCCCGGTGGCGACATCGGGCACTTGGCCGTGTGCGGCACGGTCAATGACGTCGCGACGAGCGGCGCTGTGCCGCGCTACCTCTCCTGCGGCTTCGTGCTCGAGGAGGGCTATCCCCTCGATGACCTGCGCCGCGTCTGCGCGTCCATGGCGGCCACGGCCAGGGAAGCCGGCGTCGAGATCGTGACCGGCGATACCAAGGTCGTGAATCGCGGCCATGGCGACGGCATCTACATCAACACGGCCGGCATCGGCGAGCTGCGCGAGGGCATCGACCTCTCCGCAACGCACATCAAGCCCGGCGACAAGATTCTCATCAGCGGCAGCATCGGCGACCACGGCATCGCGATCATCTCGACACGCGAGGAGCTGAGCTTCTCGACGCAGATCGAGTCGGACGCCGCCCCGCTCAACTCCATGATTGCCGCGGTACTCGATGCCTGCCCGGCTGGTAGCGTGCGGGCATTTCGCGACCCGACGCGTGGTGGCCTTGCCTCCACGCTCAACGAGTTCGCGAGCACGGCGCATGTCGACATCCGCGTTGACGAGGACGATGTGCCCGTGCACGACCAGGTGCGCGGTGCCTGCGAGATGCTCGGCTACGACGTCTTCCAGGTCGCCAACGAGGGCAAGATGGTGTGCGTGTGCGCACCCGAGGTTGCCGACGCGGCGCTCGAGGCGATGCGTGGCGACAAGTACGGCGCCGAGGCCGCCATCATCGGCGAGGTGCTGCCGGGCGAGGGGCGCGTGTACCTGCGCACGGCCTTCGGCAGCGAGCGCATCCTCGACATGCTCGTGGGCGAGCAGCTCCCCCGCATTTGCTAAGGGCGTCGGGCAGGCCGTCTCACCTCGATGGTCGCTCTCCGACGGCCCCTTCGTGGTCCTTACGGCTCGCTCCCTTAACCTCGACTCGACGACCCACCCGACGCTAGGTAATGTGTCATGGGGTCAGATCCCGCGACACATACCGTTAGTCCTCGAAGGGGAACTTGTAATCCAATCCGAGCTCGTCGCGAATCTGCGTCATCTCGGCTTCGACGGCTGCGTTGACGGGAATGCCCTTGTCCTTGCGGTCAAGCCAGACAAGGTGCTCCTTCTCGCCCGCCGTGTAGATGCGCTCCTCGCCCGGCGCCTTCTCGGACGCGCGCAGCTCGCGGGAAATGTCGCCCGCGATCTTCCTGAAGGTGTCCTGGCCCATGAACGCGTCGGGATCGACCACGAAGAAGAAGTGACCGAGGCCGTACATCTGGGGCTTGCCCTCGGGAGAGACGCCCGTGAGCGCCTTCATGAACTCGCCGCCGGCAAGGGCCGCCGAAAGGATTTCGACCACAGTGGCATAACCGTAGCCCTTGTAGCCGGCAAGCTCCTCGCCAATGCCGCCAAGCGGTGCGAGCGCAGCTTCGCCAGCCACCAGCGCCTTGAGAATCTCGTCGCTGTCCGTCATGGCGCTGCCATCGCGACCGATGACCATGCCGGCCGGCGTGTCACTCCCCTCGCGCGCATAACGCTCGATCTTGCCGCGCTGGGATATGGAGGTGGCGCAGTCGAGACAGAAGGGGAAGTCCTCGTCGGTGGGAAGCGCGAAGGTGAGCGGGTTGGTGCCGAGCATGTTCTCGACGCCGAAGGTCGGGGCGATGGACGGACGCGCGTTGGTGCCCGTGATGCCGATGAGACCTTCGTCACTCGCCATGGTCACCCAATAGCCCGCAATGCCATAGTGCGTCGAGTTGCGAATGGCGCCGCCAGCCATGCCAAGTGCCTTGGCCTTCTCGATGAGGCGCGTCATCATCTCGTAGCTCGCCACCATGCCCATGCCGTCGTGGGCATCCATGACGAGCGTCGTGGGGGTCTCCTTCAGGATCTCGATGTTCGTCTCCGGCAGCAGCGTGCCGTTCTTGATGCGGTCGAGATAGATGGGCTTGAAGCGGTTGATGCCGTGGCTTGCGATGCCGCGACGGTCGGATTCGATGAGAACGTCGGTGCAAATCTCGGCATCCTTGCGGGGAACGCCATATTCCTCGAAGACGTCGACCATGAAATCATGCATGAGATCCCAGGGGACGTAGTTCTGCGTGCTCTCTTCTGTGCTCATGGATTGCTCCTTGTTGTTGTCGTGAGATGGCTTTGTTCTTTGCGGCGTATTATCGCACGAGCATGTGAAGAGCGCGTGATGGGCATAACCAGACAAAACGTGCCTGGCACCTTTTGTCTGGTTTCGCAGGTCACAGGACTGCTGGCAGATATGGAGAAGCTAAAGACGGGACAAGTGCCAGGCGCCTGTCCCGTTTTCTGACCGCAGCCGAATGTGTCCTAAATGTGTCCTAAATGGCCACCGACTGGCCACCATTCGCGTCATCTGTCCCAGAAAACAAAAAAGCCAGCGGATGAATCATCCACTGACCTGGGGTTTTGATGGTGGACCGGCAGGGGTTCGAACCCTGGACCTTGGGATTAAGAGTCCCCTGCTCTGCCAGCTGAGCTACCGGTCCACAACAGCGAATCGAGATTATACACGATTCCAGGCAACGCACAGGCAGGAAAATGGGGTGGGTAAAGGGATTCGAACCCTCGACCTCCAGAGCCACAATCTGGCGCGCTAACCAACTGCGCTATACCCACCATGCTCTTCCTGCGCTAATGCGCAAGGCGAGAGTATAGCGGATTTTCCCGGCACCTACAAACACTTATGGGAGTAAGATGAAAAAACCTATTCATGCCGTTGTGCACCGTACCTTCCATGGCACCATTAGGGTGAAGGAAGGCGAGAAGAAAGCAATTCCATGATCGAGCTCAAGCACCTGCGCAAGTCCTACAAGGTCGGCGATTTCGAGCAGAAGGCGCTCGACGACGTCTCGATATCATTCCGTGACAACGAATTCGTCGCCGTTCTTGGGCCGTCGGGTTCCGGCAAGACCACCTTGCTCAACGTGCTGGGCGGCCTTGACCATGCCGACACGGGCGAGCTCGTCATCAACGGAACGTCCACCAAGGATTACACAAGTGCCGATTGGGATACCTATCGCAATCACCACATCGGCTTCGTCTTCCAGAGCTACAACCTCATCCCGCACCAGACGGTGCTCTCCAACGTCGAGCTCGCGCTCACGCTCTCCGGCGTGTCCCGTGAGGAGCGTCGTGCGCGGGCCATGGCCGAGCTCGAGCGCGTGGGTCTGGGCGAGCACGCCAACAAGAAGCCCAGCCAGCTTTCCGGTGGACAGATGCAGCGCGTGGCCATCGCCCGCGCCCTGGTCAACGACCCGGACATCGTTCTGGCCGACGAGCCCACGGGCGCCCTGGACACCGAGACGGGCATCCAGGTCATGGACCTGCTGTCAGAAATCGCAAGCGATCGCCTCGTCATCATGGTCACGCACAATCCGGAGCTTGCCTACGATTACGCCAACCGCATCGTCAAGCTCCATGACGGCCGCATTGCCGACGACAGCAATCCCTTCGACCCCACCAAGGCCGACGAACAGACGGCCAAGCTCGCGGCAAGCGAGCGCAACAGGGCGACGTCGGGGCACAAGAAGCACGCGTCCATGTCGTTTCTCACGGCGCTTGCGCTGTCCTTCAACAACCTGATGACCAAGAAGGGCAGGACCTTCCTCACGGCCTTCGCGGGCTCCATCGGCATCATCGGCATCGCCGCCATCCTCGCGCTTTCCAATGGCGTCAACAACTACATCGCCAAGGTCGAGGAAGACACCCTGTCCTCCACGCCGCTCACCATCACGCAATCGAGTTTCGACGTGACCTCGATCATGATGCAGGCGGGAGACTACGTGCACGGGGATGCCCAGGAGTCCCTGCCCGAGGGCGTCATCCCGGAATCCACCATCATGGCCGACGTCCTGACGGACGTGAAGACCAACGACCTCAAGTCCCTGCGCGCCTTCTTCGAGGACAACGGCGGCAACGTCAATGCCTACGTCAACGCCATCGTCTATGGCTACGGCATCACCCCGCAGATCTACAAGTCCGACACCGCAGATGGCATCAAGCAGCTCAATCCCGGTGCGTTATCGGGAATCATGTCAAACGACATCAGCTCCTCGGGCATGTTCTCCATGATGTCGTCGGCCAGTTCGTTCCAGGAGATGCTCGATGACCAGAAGCTTCTCGAGGAGCAGTACGACATCGTCGCCGGTGCATGGCCTTCCAGTTACGACGAGTGCGTGCTCGTGCTCAACAAGAACGGCGGCATCAGCGACTATACGCTCTACGCCCTCGGCATTCTCGACCCCGACGAGCTCAGCGACCTTCTCGTGGACGCCCTCGCGTCAGAGGAGCTCGACGTTCCCGACACCAGCGTCGAGTTCACGCAGGAGGAGGCACTGTCGCTCACGTTCAAGGTCGTGAACGAGTGCAACATGTATACCAGGGCCTCCTCCGGGTCGACATGGGTCGACCGCAGCGACGACGAGGGCTACATGAAGGCGCAGATTGCCGACGGTCTCGACCTCAAGGTCGTGGGCATCATCAAGCCCAGTCCCACGGCATCGTCGACGTCCATGGACGAGGGCATCGGCTATCGCCACGACCTCATTCTGCACCTCATTGACCAGGCGGCGACGTCTCCCGTCGTCGAGGCCCAACAGGCAGAGCCCGATGTCGACATCTTCACGGGCAAGACCTTCGAATCGCTCAAGGACGATGCCGCGTCGTCCTTTGACATGAGCTCGCTATTCAGCATCGACCAGACCATGATGGCCCGTGCCTTCAACGTCGATAACGCCGCCATCGAGGCGGCCATTGTCAGCGCCATGAGCGGAGCGGGCGCGAACATCGACACGGGTTCCATGTTCGCCGACATCCCCGCGCCCGACTTCAGCGACCTTGACATCGACCTGTCGGCTGGCGTTCCCTCGGCGGGGCAGGTCGCCGCTCTCGAGCAGAGCCTGGGGCAGATGAGCAGCGGAGTCGTCATGGGCTTCATGCAGTACGTGAGCGGCAATCCCGGCAGCATGGCCGATTTGCCGGGCGCCTGGGCGGCCTACCAGCAATCGGACATATACAAGGGCATCATCAGCCAGACCGCCAACGGCATCGCCGCGGGCATGTCGGGCTCCGGCGAGCAGCTCCAGAAGGCCTTCACCGATGCCATCCAGAAGAAGATGAACGAGTACATGACCACGCAGCTCGTCCCGTATCTGCAGACCAAGATGGGCGGCATGCTTGAGAGCTACACCACGAGCCTGGCAAGTTCCATGGCCTCGGCGCTCTCGACTGCCATGGGCACGGCGGTTTCGGTCGATCCGGCCATGTTCGCGCGCTCCATCACCGTCAACATGGATCAAGACGAGCTGACGTCGATGTTCATGAACCTCGCGCGTAGCAATGACCTGAGCTACGAGGGCAATCTGCAGACGCTTGGCTATGCCGACATCGCCGATCCGGTGACCATTAGCATCTATGCCAAGAGCTTCGATGACAAACAGGTGGTCGAGGACATCATCGACCAGTACAACGCCGACATGGAAGCGTCCGGCGAGGAGGACAAGACCATCTCCTATTCGGACATCATGGGCGTGCTCATGAGCTCGGTCACCAACATCATCGACATGATCTCCATGGTCCTCATCGCGTTCGTCTCCATCTCGCTCGTCGTGAGCTCCATCATGATCGGTATCATCACCTACATCAGCGTGCTCGAGCGCAAGAAGGAAATCGGCATCTTGCGTGCCATGGGCGCGAGCAAGGGCAACATCGCCAACATCTTCAACGCCGAGACGGTCATCGAGGGCCTCATGTCGGGCATCTTCGCCGTCCTTCTCGTGGCGCTCGTGTCCATACCCGTGAACGCCGTCGTGCTGGCTATGATGAACATCTCGGGCATTCTGGCGCTGCCCATCGGGGCCGCCGTCATCCTCGTGCTCATCAGCGTGTTCCTGACCTTCATCGCGGGTCTCATGCCCGCCATGAACGCCGCCCGCCGCGACCCTGTCGAGGCGCTGCGTAGCGAATAGCATCCGCGGGTCCGTCCCGTCGAGGGCGGTCCCGTGCATGCGAGCTATGCTTGAGATGAGGCGCGTGGAATATGCCGGCAGCCATCAGCCATAGAAGGGGACTTGCCTACGTCCTGATATCCGCCGTCTGCTTTTCGCTTGCCGGCGTGCTCATCAAGGTCATACCGTGGAACCCGGTGAGCATCAACGGTGCGCGCTGCCTCTTCGCCATTGTCCCGATGTATCTCTACCTGCGCATGACGGGAAGGCGCTTTCACGTCAACAAGCAGATTATCGGCGGTGCCGTCCTGTCCTTTGCCATGCTCGAGACCTTCGTCATCGCCAACAAGCTCACGACGGCGGCCAATGCCATCGTGCTTCAGTTCACCGAGCCCGTCTGGGTCATCCTGCTGGGCTGGATCGTCTTTCGTTCGCGTCCGCGGGGCAGCGCCATCGTCGCGAGCTTCGTCGTGATCGCCGGCATCGCCTGCTTCTTCTTCGATAGCCTGAGCGCCGGTGGCATGCTGGGAAACGTGCTCGCGATCGTCTCGGGACTTGCCTATGCGGGCGTGTTCCTTCTCAAGGAGTCCCCCAAATGCGATTTCGAGTGCGCGGCCATTCTGGGTTTTGCGGTGTGCTTCGTCGTCGGCATTCCCTTCTACGTGCAGGAGACGGTCTTCTCGCTCGACATAGCGGCCGCGATCGTCGCGCTCGGCGTAGCCCAGCTGGGGCTGGCCTATTTCTTCCTCTCCAAGGGCCTCGACGTGGTGTCTCCCGTGACGGCGTCACTCACCTCGACCATCGAGCCGTTGCTCAATCCCATCTTGGTGGCGGTCGTGGTCGGCGAGACCATCGGGCCGATTTCCATCATCGGCGCGGTGCTGGTGATTGGCGCGGCCACCGCGTACAACGTCTACGCGGCACGTAAATGAGACAAATACCCTGTGTATTTGTCTCATTTCTAGAAGAGCATGAAGATCTGGGCGAGTGCCCAGCCGATGAACCCGCAGCAGGGGAAGGTCAGAAGCCACGCCGCGACCATGCTCTTGGCAACGTCCCATTTGACGCGCTTGGGATTCTTCGAGGCTCCCACGCCCATGATGGCCGCCGTGCTGCAATGCGAGGTCGAGACCGGCATGCCGGTGATGGAGGCGATGAAAAGCGTGATGACCGTGGTTGCCGAGGCGGCCACGCCCTGGTACTTCTCGAGCTTGACCATGTCCATGGCGACGGATTTGATGATGCGCTTGCCGCCGACGAGGGTACCGAGCGAGATGGCGAGCGAGCAAAGGATCATGAGCCAGAGCGGAAACTCGGTCGCACCACTCGTCTGCATGTCGAATGCAAGGGCGATGCCCAGCAATCCGATTGACATGAACTTCTGCCCGTCTTGTGCGCCGTGGAGAAACGAAAGGGCGCAGGCGCAGATATCCTGCAGGATGATGCAGGCGTTATTCGCCTTGAAGCGGTTTGCCCGCGCGAAGAGAAACTCGACCAGGCGGGTGTTGAACCAGCCTAGGGCAAACCCCGCGACGAGCGAGAAGACCATGCCGTAGATGACGAGCATCCACTCGCTGATGACGACGCCGGCAAGGCCGTTCATGGCTATGGCACCACCGGTGACACCGGCGATGAGCGAGTGGGACTTGGATGCGGGGATGCCCCGGTACCAGCAGAAGAAGCCCCATCCGATGGAGCCTATCATCGCGGCTATGAGCGCCATGAGGGCCTGGTGCGTGTTTCCCGAGAAATTGACCATGTTGAACATGGTGTGGGCGACGGCGGTCGAGATGTAGGTCATGCCCACGAGGCCGACGAAGTTGAAGATGGCCGCCAGAATCAACGCCGTTCCGGGCTTGAGGCAGCGGGTGGAGACGGCCGAGGCAATGGCGTTGGGGGCGTCGGTCGCGCCCGAGATGACGGTAACGCCAATGACGAGGATGAGAATCACGATGAGCGCGGGGTGTGCACCTGCCTGCGCGATAAACACCGAGAGCGTGAGGTCCATCTACTCATCCATTCCGTCTGGGCCGACACTGAGAATATGCCCAGAGCATTCTATCGTAGATTCGGGCATGGGAGTTGGCTTCGGTAGAAAATGCCTCGTGCATTTGCGACTTGGACTTAGCGGAGAGTTACGCGATTTGCATGGATATTATCTTGAGAAGATATAAGGTTTTCGTTTCACATTACCCTTTGCACTACCCTCGAAAATAATCCGTTACGGATGCTTTTTATCATCGCATAGCCTGATAGTTTTAATGAGGTTATCGTGCGCGTTCACCCAAAACCCTGGGGGAAGGGGTAACTGGTGGATCAGATCGTTCGAGCAAGGCTCATCGAGCCAGCGCTGCCGCCCAATCTCGTGGCAGGCCGTCCCATGATTGATGACATGAGGCGTGTGGCCCATGTCCAGCGCGTGACCTTTCTCTACGCGCCGAGCGGTTATGGCAAGACCATAGCCATGGACGAACTCGCCCGGGCGCTGAGACAGGACGGCCAGGGCACGAGCTGGCTCGCCCTCGACACGCCGTTGTCCGAACCGGAGCAGTTTTGGGGACACCTCCATGTCTCGCTGAGCGAGAGCATGCCCTGCCTGGATCCGGGAGCGGAAGAAGTCGTGCACGATGGAGCGCAGCTCGCGGACATCCTGTTTCGGTATCGAGCCGATACCGACGCCGAGCACTTCGTCTTTCTCGATGGCATTGACCGGATAACGTCCCTCTCCCTTATCGATGACTTTCTCCGTTTCTGCTTCGAGGTTCCCCCCGAATATCATTTCGTGGTGAGCACGCGAGAGTTTCTGGACAGCCTGAAGACAGCGGCTTTCAGATACGGCGAGCGCGTGTTCGAATTGCGAGACTTCATCTTCACGCGCGACCAAGCCGAGGAGGTCATCCGGGACGTCTGCGGCGCGGACCTCGACGATGGGTCTGCCAGCGAGGTGTACCGTGACACCGAGGGGTGGATTCAGGGCGTGAAGCTGAGGGCCCAGGCCATGGCGCGCAACGAGAGGCTGGGCATTGTCAAAAGCCCCATCAACGGGAAGAACAGCCTGATACGCGACTACTTTACCTGCAACATCCTCTCCGGGCTTTCCCAGGAAGACGTCGATTTTCTCATTCGCGTCTCGTTGTTCGAGAGGGTCAACCGGCCGCTCCTCTCCTTCATGCTCGGCTCGAACGGCGCCGTGGAAAGATTCGACCGATTGCTGGTTTCCAACGCGTTCATCCTGAATTGCGACTACGAGGACGAGTGGTACAGGCTGCACCCCATGTTCCAGGACATGCTGCGCTACGAGTTGAAGCGCATCGACACGAGCGAGCTTCGCAGCCTCTGCCTGAGCGCGGGGGAGTGGTTCCACGACAACGGGTACCCCAACGAGGCCGTCAAGTATCTGAGCATGTCGGGGGACCTTGACTACGTCGAGGGGCTCGTGGAGGCCACGAGCGGGCTCACGCGTCGTGACAAGTCCATGGATTCCTTTGCCTGGTTGTGCAGGGTTCCCGCCGCGTCGATTCCGGACTCTCCTCTCCTGTGCCTCATAGCGGTCTGGTCGTGCGTGACCTTTGCCCGTCTCGAGGATGCCGACCTGTGGATAGGCATTCTCGAGACGCTTATGGAGAGGGAGATCGCAGCAGGCGCGATCTCTTCCGAAGTCGCCTCGTTTTCCATGAAGTGCCTTTCCATGAAGTACCTTGCCATGCAAGGCGAGGGCGAGCAGGCGCTGGCCCTGTGTGAGGAACTGCAGGACGGAAGCTGGCCCATAACCTCATCGTTGCTCAGCATGATCAACCAGTCGCAGGGCGAGGCGTGCTCGTACATCGGCGATTACACGCAGGCGAGGGATTACTACCTGAAGGGACAGGCTAGCGCGACCGTCGACCAGACGGTTCACCAGCTCGTCTTCAACGAGTACACCTATGCGGTGAACCTCTACTATTGCGGCGAACACGACAAGGCCGAACGCAGTTGCGAGAGCCTCCTCAAGAAATGTCCTCCCGATTTTGCCATCTACGGGGCGACCTGCGCACTTCTCGCGCGCATCCTGATAGAACGCGCCGACGTGGAGCGGGTGCCAAACCTGCTCAGGCTCTCCGAGAGGGACCTCTCCTATTATCGGCACATAGACCTGTATCTGGACATAATGACGACCCACGCCGTCTGGCATCTTGCCTCGGGAGACTCCTCCAGGGCCTTCGAGGTGGTCACCGAAGCCGTCTTGCAGGGGGAGAAGTATCGCGACATCCCCCGCGCGGCGCTGCTTTCCGCCTATTTTCTCCAGGCGCAGATTGCCTTGCATCGCGGGGACCTCAACGAAATGCAGCTCGTCGAGAACAAGTTCGCCCTACACCTGAAGGAACAGGACGTCTTCAGCGCGTTGCTGTTGGATGCCATCCACGCCTTCGCCCTGCGCTTGCAGGGTTGCCAGCACGAGGCCGTGAAGCTGCTCGATGACATGATCGAGCGGGCGCTCGCGCGCGACTTCAATCGCATGGTCGTGATCGCGCTGGTGGAGAAGACCCTCATCCTCGATGGCATGGGCGAGAAGGTCCAGGCCATCACCTCCCTCAACGAGCTCATTCGCATCGCCCGCCTGCGTGGGTTCATGCGCACGATACTCAATGCGGGGGCACCCATGAGGCAGCTGTTGCGCGAGTACTCGACGACGAGAAGGCTGGGCGGCACCCTGCGAACGTACGTGAAGGACATCCTGCTGCGCTTCGAGGCGGAGGGCCTTGGCAAACGCGAGGCCGCCGACGAGAACGCCGCCTTCCTGGAAAGCGAGTACATGCTCACCACGCGCGAGGTCGAGGTGCTGCGTTTGCTCAACATGGGCCTCTCGCGCAACGAGATTGCCGAGACGCTCTCCATCAGCATCAACACGGCAAAGAAGCACCTCTCCAACATCTACGCCAAGATGGGCGCCCGCAACAAGGCCGAAGCGCTCGAGGGACTGATGCGGGGTGCGAACCAGGATGCGGATGCCTGCTGTGGGTAGTGGCGGTACCCCGCACACTACCCGTGCGCTTATCCCAGCTTTTGGTACGGATAAGGCGTTTTTGCTCCTCTGCCCGCTCTATATGCTCGTCCGTGGACGTGCATCGGAGCGGGTTGCCGGACGTGCTCCATGCGTCTTTCGGAAAGCCTGAGACACCCCGAGGGGAGGGGAGAGATCATCGGCCAGGTTTCGCCGCATCACCTGTCGCTTGTGCCGTAAGAGGTGTTTGGCGGGGAGGGATCTTGGCTATGGGTGCTCACCTAGAATCTGTTGAATTCGGTTATAGAGGAGGGAAAAGATGAGGGAGAAACTGCCTTTCAAAGTGGGGATTACCGCAATCTCCATTCTCATCGTCATCATCACGTTCCTGATTCCGACTCCAGAAGGCCTTGCGTTCGAGGGAAAGATGCTGCTGGGCATTCTGGTCGCCTGTGTTGTCATGTGGATCTGCGAGCCCATTCCCATCGTGGTGACGGCATGGGCCTTTGCCGCCGCCGTGCCCTTGATGGGAATCCTGTCTTCGAACGAGACGTGGATGAGCGGTGTCAGCGTAGCCATGATCGTCTGCCTGCCCTGCTTCGCGTTTGCCCTGTTCGTGCAGTATTCCAGCATCTCGCTGCGCATCATCGCGTTCATCCTGAAGTGGGCCAAGAACGATTCCAAGAAGGTGCTCGCGGGCCTGATGCTCGCCACGGCGCTTCTTTCGCTCATCATCGATGACCTCGTTCTCGTCCTGGTCATGCTCCCGTTCGCGTACAGGATTCTGGACGAGAACAAGACCCCCTGGGGCAACAAGTCCAACTTGGCCAAGGCGCTCGTGCTTGGCATCGCGTTCGCGTCCTACATCGGCGGTTGGATCACCCCCGTCGGCAGCGTCGTGAACATCCTCGCCATGGGCTTTGCCGAGCAGGCGTTTGGCATCACGGTGACGTTCGCGAACTGGATGGTCTTGGGCATCATCATGAACATCATCCTCCTGCCCCTTTCCTGGTTCGTCATCGTCAAGATCTTCAAGCCCGAGCCCATCAGTGACGAGGCCATCCAGCGCATCCAGAAGGAGCGCGCGGAGATCTCCGGCTTCGGCAAGGACGAGATCTGGGGCATGCTCGTCATCGTCGTGACCCTGGGCCTTTGGATCGCCGGTTCCTGGGTCCCGCAGCTTGACATGACGGTCATCGGCCTCTTTGCCCTGTTCCTGATGTTCCTTCCGCCCTTCAAGTGCGTCTCCTTCAAGAAGTGGTGTGACGAGAGCCCCTGGTCGGTCGTCATGCTCAACTGGGCCGTCGGCTGCTTCGTTGCGGGCTTCATTGCGACGGGCGCCATGGTCTGGCTGGTCAACACGGCCTTTGCTCCTCTCCTGGGCTTGCCCGTGGTCGTCGTGATGATTCTCGTCGCCGCCTTTGCCTGCGTCATCCACAACATCCTTCCCGCCGGTGCGGCCGTCGCCGGTCTCATCACGATTCCCGTCTGCGGCCTGGTCATCAGCCTGGGCGGCAACGTCACCGCCGCCATCTTCATGTGCGCGGTGTTCTCCTCCGCGGCGTTCCTGCTGCCGTTGGATCTCTGCGTGTACGTTGCCTACGCAAGCGAGCGCAAGTACTTCTCGCCCTTTGACGAGCTCAAGGTGGGCTGGATTCCCAGCATTGCGGCCATCCTGATGGTCTCCATCGTCCTGCCCCTCGTCTGCACCGCCATGGGCCTGGCATAGCAAGAGGCCCGTACGGACGATGCTGTCGGGTGACAGCTCGCGAATAGTTCGAAAGCTCCGACCCCTGACGTGTTCCTAGTGACCATGCTAGGGGTCGGATTCGTTTAGAAAAGAGCGAAACCATGATTACTGACGAGTACTCGAGCGCCGTAGACCTGGCGTCAGATATCAAGAAAAAGAAGATTGCCCCGTCCGAGGTCGTCGAGGAGACCATCAAGGCCATCGACGAGCGCAATCCATCCATAAACGCCTTCGTCTACACCAACTACGACGAGGCCCGCGCAAAGGCCAAGGACGAGGACGACAAGCTCGCCCGCGGCGAGGCGAGCGGCGCGTTCTTCGGCATCCCGACCGCCGCCAAGGACTTCATCCCCGGCGTGCCCGGCTGGCCCGGAACATTCGGTGGCATCAAGGCGCTTTCGCATATGGTCGACGACCATTGGGGTAGCTACACGGGCGCCATGAACGACGAGGGCGCGATCATGATCGGCAAGACCAACTCGCCGGCGCTCGCGTTTCGCGGTACCTGCGACAACAAGATGTTCGGTCCCACGAGCACGCCGTTCAAGCCCGGCTACAACTCGGGCGGTTCGTCGGGAGGGTCGGCCGCTGCCGTCGGCGACGGCATCCTGCTCATCGCGGAGGGGACGGACGGAGGCGGGTCCATTCGCATTCCCGCCGCGTGGTGTGGCTGCTACGGCTTCAAGGCGGGCAACGGCGTCATCGGTGGCGCTCCGCGTCCCAACGCCTACGGCACCTGCCATCCCTATTGCTGGGACGGCACGATTTCGCGCACCGTGAAGGACGCCGCCTACGCCCTGCAGGCGATGGCCGGATACGACCCCTTCGATCCCAACAGCATCGACTTCGGAGACCGCGACTACATCGCGGCCCTCGACAAGCCCGTCAAGGGCATGCGCATCGGCTTCACGCCCGATTTCGGCATCTTCCCCGTCGACCCCGAGGTTGCGGCCATATGCGAGGCGGCCACGGCCAAGTTCGAGGACGCCGGTGCCATCGTGGAGCCCGTGACCTTCGACTTCAAGCGCTCGGCCTTCGAGCTCGCTGAGGCCTGGGATCGCATGATCACGATTTCGGGTGGCCTGGGCACCATCGAGGAGTTCAAGGCCGGTGGTATCGACTTGCTGCGCGACCATGCGGATGACCTGCCTCCCGAGCTCATCTACTGGGTCGAGGACGCATACAAGCGCGGCTACGTGGACTTCCACGATGACGAGGTGATTCGCACCGAGGTGTTCGACCAGATCCAGGGCGCGTTCCAGAACTACGACCTCATTCTGTCGCCCACCTGCGCCTGCCATCCCGTCAAGAACGATCCGGGCTGGAACACCGTTGGCCCCAAGGAGATAAACGGCGTGAAGGCCGAGCAGCTCATCGGCTTTTGCCTCACGTTCTTCTGCAACTTCACGGGCAATCCGGCGGCATCCATTCCGGCGGGGCTTTCCAAGGAGGGCTTCCCGGTCGGACTCCAGCTCGTCGGCAACCGCTACGGCGAGCTCGACCTCCTGGCGGCGAGTGCCGCGTACGAGCGCGTCAATCCGTGGGCGTCTACGTACGAAGTCACGAAGAACCGCATGCTCTAAAGGTAATCGGGCGTGCCTGTTCCCGGCGGATGGGCGCGCTCGGCGTTTGAAGGAAAGGACACACGATGTCTAGAAAGACCTCTGACAAGTCAGTGATCAAGTGCATCGGCTTTTGCGGCTTCGGCATGGGTGCCAACATCACCGAGGTCGATGTCAAGGACGGGCGCGTCGCGCGCATCCGTCCGCTGCACTACGACCAGCTCTACAAGCCCGAGGACCTGAACTACTGGAAGATCGAGAAGGACGGTCACGTCCTCGAGCCGGGCATGGCAAGCTGCCCGCCGCCGCTGGCCACTGCGTACAAGATGCGCGCCTATTCGAAGAACCGCATCCCGTATCCCCTCAAGCGCGTCGACTGGGATCCCAACGGCGAGCGCAATCCGCAGAACCGTGGCATCTCCAAGTACGAGCGCATCTCGTGGGACGAGGCCTGCGACATCATCGCGGCCGAGATCAAGAGGATCCAGGACGAGTGCGGCCCGTTCTCCATCTACGCGCAATCGGACGGCCACGGCGAGACCAAGACCGTCCATGCGGCCCACGGCTGCCAGACCAACCTCCTCGCGCTCACGGGCGGCTTTCTCAAGCAGGCTCGCCAACCGGACTCCTGGGAGGGCTGGTACTGGGGAGCCAAGCACGTCTGGGGCATGGATCCCGTCGGCATGCAGACCATCACCAACAACGTCATCAAGGACATTGCCGAACATACGGACGCCGTCTTCATGTGGGGCGCCGACCCCGAGACCACGCCATGGGGCTGGGGCGGCCAGATGTCGAGCCTCATCTCGTATTGGTTCACCGATATCGGCGTCAAGCAGGTCTACGTGTGCCCCGACCTCAACTACGGCGCGGCAATCCACGCGGACAAGTGGATTCCCGTCCTGCCCAACACCGACGTCGCCCTGCAGCTCGCCATCGCCCACGTGTGGCTTACCGAGGGTACCTACGAGAAGGACTACGTCGCCACGCATTCCGTGGGCTTCGACAAGTTCGAGGACTACGTCATGGGTCGTGGCGATGACGGCGTCGAGAAGACGCCGGCATGGGCGGCCGAGAAGTGCGGCGTGCCCGACTATCGCATCAAGGCCCTGGCACGTTACTGGGCGAGCAGGAAGGTCTCGGTCGCCCATTGCAACGGCGGCGGCTACATCCGCGCGGCGTTCTCGCACGAGCCGGCGCGCATGGAGATCTACCTGCTGGGCATGCGTGGCGTGGGCCAGCCCGGTGTCAACCAGTTCCAGATGATCGAGTGGCAGCTCATGGACATGCCCACCTGGAACCCGCTTCCCTCCTGCTCGGTGCTTCCCAGCGTCGAGGGTGCCTATCGCGGTGCGACCATGGACCTCTCCGAGCCGTTCATTCCCAAGACGCTCATCCCCAAGGCCATCACCGAGAAGAAACTCGAGTGGCACGGCCACGTCATCGCCGGCATCGCAACCGTGGACCAGTTCATCCCCTTCGAGTGGGAACCGGAAGAGGGCAAGGGCGTGCGCATGATCTGGTCGGATGCCCCCTGCTGGTCCAATTGCTGGCAGGGTGGTAACGTCTTCCAGGAGGCCATGCGCGACCCCGAGCTCGACTTCATCTTGGTGCAGCATCCCTGGTTCGAGAACGACACCAAGTTCGCCGATATCATCTTGCCCACGAACACGCTGTTCGAGACCGAGGACTTCAACGTCGACGTGAGAAGCGGCCAATGGAACGCCATCGCCTACGAGGGTCGCGCCATCGACCCCATTGGCGAGACCCGACGCGACTACGAGGCCGTGTGCGCGGTCGCCAAGGCGCTCGAGAAGTTCGGCGGTAACTACGAGAACCTGTACGAGCGCTATACCCAGGGACGCGACGTCATGGGCTGGATCGAGAAGGGCTTCCGCGAGTCCGGCATCGAGAATGGCGAAACCGCCGATTTCGAGCAGTTCAAGGCCGACCGCTTCAAGCTGTTTCCGACGCGCGAGGACTGGGAG
>CATLBX010000011.1 GCA_949879855.1 uncultured Coriobacteriia bacterium | reverse complement strand
TACACGCAGCGCGGCTGGTGGTTCCCCGAGCGCAGCCCCGAAGGCCCCGAGCCCTTCGGCTGCCTCGAGTCCAACACCAACGTGCTCACCTCGGTCGACGACGAGCATTGCGATCCGCTGACCGGTTGCTGGGCTAACCGTGGCCTGATGTGCAAGGTCTACAAGTGCACCGACATCGACTACGAGTTCACCGAGCGCGACTGCCAGTTCTCCATCCCCGGCTCCGCGTTTGCCTCCGAGGGCCCCGGCGTGCATGCCATGCCGAGCACCCAGAAGATGGCACTCGAGTTCGCCGAGCCCGTCTACGCACAGCCCGACTTCGAGGTTCCCGAGGGTCTCACCTGGGATTACCGCAAGCGCGCCTGCTATGACGAGAACGGCCGCCGCTACGACCAGGCCTCCGGCTGGATGGTCGACGACGCCACGGGCGCCTTCTACCAGATGGGCACGGGCTACAAGTACGTCTCCTACAACGGCGACTTCCTGCTTGACGAGGCCACCGGCACCTTCTACGACTTCTCCATGCAGCCCTCCGAGGGCCCGCAGGCCGATTTCGAGCTGCCGGCCGGCACGACGTGGAACCCCATCACACTCAAGGCCGAGGATGACAAGGGTCGCTACTACGACAAGGACAGCGGCTGGATCATCGATCCGACCACGTCCGTCCACTATCAGCCGGGCACGGGTTACCGCTTCGTGCAGTACGGCCAGGGCAACTACCTGGTCGACGAGGCGAACAACGCATGGTACGACTTCTCCATGCAGCCCGTCGACGCGCCCTGCAGTCTGGCTGACCTGAACGTCGAAGCGAACCAGTAGAGAGAGGAGGACTGGAATGACCCGTTACGCAATGGTTATGGACCAGCGTCGTTGCATTGGTTGCTCGTCATGCACCATCGCATGCCGCACCTGGAACGAGCTGCCCATTGACATCATCTACAACCCCGTTGTCTCCAACGGAGCAGAGGGCGTGTGGCCCCATGTCCACATGACCTTCACGCCGCTCATCTGCATGCATTGCGACAAGCCCGCCTGCGTGCCCGCCTGCCCGACTGGCGCATCCCGCCAGGACGACGACGGTATCGTGTGGGTTGAGCCTTCCCAGTGCATGGGATGCAAGGTCTGTGCGAATGCCTGTCCCTATGGCGCCCGTGACATGAACGAGCACGAGGGCTACATCCGCAAGTGCACCTTCTGCAAGGACCGCGTCCGCGAGGGCGAGCAGCCCTTCTGCGTTATGACGTGCCACCAGAAGGCCCGTACGTTCGGCGATCTCGACGACCCCAACAGCGAGGTCTCGAAGCTCGTGAACTCGTATTACACCGAGCAGGTCTATCCCGAGGTTGGTACCGAGCCCATGATCTACTACATCCCCGATTTAGGAGGTACGGTACAGTGAAACAGTTCTGGATTTGGCCTATCGCCCTCTACCTCTTCCTGGGCGGCCTTGGTGGCGGCATGATGGCGACCGCCGCCGTTGTCGGATTGATCATTGCGCCATCCGCTCTGACGAGCGGTGCCCTCGTGTGGGGCGTCTTCATCGCCTTCCTCATCCTAGGCATCGGCACCGGCCTGCTCGTCTTCGAGCTTGGCCAGCCGTGGATCTTCTACCGCGCCTTCGTGACGAGGACCTCGGTCATCAAGTGGGGTGCCGTGTTCCTGTCCATCTCGATGATCGCGGGCGTGCTCTTCATCTTCTGGGAGCTCTCCTGGTTCACGTTCCTGCCCTTCATTCCCTATGAGGGTTGCGCCCAGGTGCTGCTCGGCATTGCCGGCATCTTCGGCCTGTGCGTCACGATCTACACGGGCGTCCTGCTCTCGAGCATGAAGTCCCGTCCGTTCTGGAACACGCCGGTCCTGCCCGTGCTCTTCATGGTGTCCGGCTGCTCCACCGGTGCGGCCCTGCTCTCCATGTGCATCGGCGTCTGGCCCTTCCCGGCCGAGTGGCTGCAGGTCAACCTGTCCACGCCGCTTGCCGCGCTGCTCACCGAGGAGCTGCGTCACATCCTGCACATCGCCGACGCGATTCTCATCGCCCTCGAGCTCGTCGTGCTGCTCCTGTACGTGATGCTGCAGTTCTGCGCCTCCAACGAGACCGCAAAGGCCCATGCCGAGCGCTGGGTCCGCGGCGAGTGGGCTGGCTACTTCTGGGGCCTCATGGTCTGCTGTGGCCTGGTCATCCCGTTCCTGCTCAACGTGACGAACATCGGCGGCTACGCCTCGGCGATCATCGCCCTCATGGGTGGCTGCCTGCTGCGCTTCATGATCATCTGGAGCTACCAGCGTCGCGTCACTCCGGCGGAGCTCAAGTACTACACGCGCCTGCCGCAGAGCCATCAGGACTTCATGGATTACTGGGAGTCTGGCAAGGAGTACTGGACGTGGGTTACGCCCACCGGCACCGTTGCCGACGCGGCTCCCGCCGATGGTCCGGACGAGGTCTTCGAGACCTCCGGCCCGAACCCTGCCATGACGGGTGCCCAGTAGGAATCATGCATAGCTAGCGCCTGCATAGACATGCCGGCGCGAATGACCCCCGCTTCTCACGAGGAGGCGGGGGTCTTCCTTTGCCGTGGGGTGGGGTCGGACCCCTTGGCGCAGGTGGCGTATAATCGGGCGCATACCATGACGCGAGAGAGGACCTGGCATGCATCATCCCCTGGAAGACGTGCAGGACTACGCCGACAGCTGCATTCGCTGCGGCCTGTGCGCCCGGACCGACTGCGGTAACTTCTCGAATGGCGAGCCCAACCTCGGCGAGCTGTGCGAGTCCATTCTCAACGACGAGGAGACCTGGGATTACGCGCCCTTCACCTGCGCCCTGTGCAACCGCTGCACGATCAACTGCCCGGTCGACCTGCGTGCCTCCCGTGCCAACAAGCCCCTCAGGGCGTTGCTGCTCAAGCAGAAGCCCGAGCTCAGGCCTCTGTACCGCAAGTTCAGGACCGACCTCAAGCACAACATATTCTCGTCGTTGCGCGCCCGCAACGACGGTGACATTACCAACGTCGTCTACGTCCAGGGCGACCCCGACCTGGGAGGCGAGGCGGATCGCACTGCCTTCTTTCCCGGTTGCGCGCTCTATGCCTATGCGCCCGAACTCACGGGCAAGGTCTCGCAATGGCTGCGCGACGAGCGGATCGCGGCCTGCACGCTCATGATCTGCTGCGGGGCGACCTTCTATGACGTTGGCTTCTACGACGAATTCGACGCCTATCGCGAGCGCGTCCAGGCGTTCTTGCGCGAATGCGGCATAGAGCATCTCGTCGTGGCGTGTCCCCACTGCGCGCACATCCTCCCCCAGCTCGTCCAGGGTACCGGCATCGACATCGTGCGCCTTCCCGACCTGCTCGTCGAGCATGGCATGGTCTCGGACAGCGAGGAGACGCTGACCTTCCACGACGCCTGCTACGACCGCAGTGCGGGCGTCTTTGGCAATGCCGCGCGTGCCCTGTTTGACAAGGCCGACATCAAGGCCATGCCCCACGAGAAGCGCGACAGCCTGTGCTGTGGCGGTGGAGGCATGGTGAGCGTCTATGCGCCGGACTACTGCGTGTACCGTCGCAACCAGCGCCTGGCCGAGATTGACGAGGTCGCGGCGGACCGCGTGCTCTCGACCTGCTTCTCCTGCGTCAATTCCCTGCAGCGTGGCATTGGCAGCACGCCGGTGCAGCATTACCTCGAGCAGATCTTCGATTGCCCCGTCGATTGGGGCGAGGTGTACGCGGACGTCGATGCGCTCTTTGCCGACCCGGCCTACGAGGAGCTGTGCGCGAACGACGAGCTGACGCTTATCGACTAGGGAGCGATGCAATGGCCCGAATTGCAGGCTGGCACACGCACCCCACCCGGCATGGACATGGTGCCGCGAAAGAACTCGCGTGAAGAGCACACGCTCAGACACCTTTCGCTAAGCCCGCGCCACGCCCATGCCGGGTCTGCTTGAGATGCCTGCAATTCGGGCCATTGCATCGTCATGGAATAAAGCACCGGTGCCGTGTTGTAACCGGAGAGTGCGCATGTTCGGAGCGTGCATGCAGTACAATCTTGGGTCATGACTACTGAGATTCGCAAAACCAACTGCCATTACTGTGGGTACCTGTGCGCGTTCGATGCGACGCTCGAGGACGGGCGCGTGGTCGACTTCACGCCGGACCCGTCGCGCTACCCCTACGACGCGAGCGTGGCCGCGCGCTGCTGCCGCTGGCCGCTCAACCTCGAGAAGCTCTACGACGAGGAGACACGCGTCAACTACCCGCTCAAGCGTCTGGGGCCGCGCGGAAGCGGTGGCTTCATCCGCGTGAGCTGGGACGAGGCCCTCGATGATATCGCATCGCGTCTGCGCCTGCTCATCGACGCCTACGGCCCCTGGACGGTGGCAAGCGCCATTGGCGGCCCCCATGCGGTGTACTGGCCGCTGCATCGCTTCATGAGCTTCATCGACAGCCCCAACAACATGGGCATCGGCCCCATATGCTGGAATCCGCGCATCTGGATGGACACGATGACCTATGGCTGGTCGGTCGAGTGCGACTTCAGGCCCGACCTCACGGAATGCCTCATGCTCTGGGGCACGAATCCGGCCGAGTCGGATAACTCGCTGTTCTGGCGCAACATCGCCGAATTCGCGCGCAACGGCGGCAAGCTCATCGTCGTTGACACGCGCCTGTCGATGACGGCGGCCAAGGCATCGCTGTGGCTCGCGCCCTTTCCGGGCACCGACCTCATTCTCGCCTACGCGCTGGCTCGCGTCATCATCGAGGAGGACCTTTACGACCACGAGTTCGTCGACGAGTGGTGCCATGGCTTCGATGAGTTCAAGGCCGCGGCCTTCGAACGCACCATTGACGAGGCGGCGCAGATCACGCAGGTGAGCGCCGAGGACATCCGCGCGGCGGCCCGCATGTACGCGACGAGCAAGCCGGCGGGCCTGCTCTCGGGACGGGGCGTGGACCAAATCGGTCCCAACACCGCGCCGCTGCACCGCGTCATCGCCGCCCTGCGCGCCATCACCGGCAACCTCGACGTGCCCGGCGGCAACGTGCTCAACGAGGCACCGAGCTTCATGAGCGAGCTCGAGCTCGAGGACAGCGCGCTGCTTTCGGCCGAGGCACGCAGCCATGGCCTGAACGAGCCCGACTGCGGCATCCAGAGCTACGCGGGCTGGGAACTCGCCGATGCGCGCACGGCCAAGCTCGGGCGTCACCTACCCATGCGCTACCTCACCTCGGCGTTGCCCGCGCGCGTGTGGGACGCCGCCATCACCGGCAAGCCCTATCGCGTGAGCGCGCTCATCGTCGACGGTGCCAACCCGCTCGTCACCTATGCCGACACCCGCCTCGTCATGGAGGCGCTCGAGGCGATGGATCTCATCGTCGTGCTCGAGTTCGTCAAGACCCCGACGGCCCTCATGGCCGATTACATCCTGCCCGCTGCCGCTGCCGTCGAGCACCCGTGCTTCCAGGCCATGGGAGGCGTCTCCGACTTCTGCTATGGCGGACCGGCCGCGGTCGAGCCCCAGTTCGAGCGCCGCGAGGATTACGCGATCCTGCGCGACCTCGCCCTGCGCATGGGTTGCGACGAGGCGCTGTGGCCCGCCCGCGACCTGACCGAGGACCTTGCGCGCCCCATCGCGCCTGCGGGCATGGACTGGGACGACTTCACCATCACGGGCATCTGCGGTGGGGGAGCGCACTACCTCAAGCATCTCGAGATCGACGAGGCGACGGGCGAGCCGCGCGGCTTCGCGACCGAGAGTGGCAAGGTCGAACTCGCCATCCCGTTCTTGCAGCGACGCGGCGCCGATCTGGTCGCGCGCTTCACGCCGGTGCCCGGCGTGCACGAGGACGTGTGCCATGACGACGGCTGCGTCACGCTCATCACGGGTGCTCGCAAGCAACCGTACTGGGCTTCCTCGTATTTCGAGGTTCCCTCCATGCGCGCACGTCATCCGCAGCCGACCGTCGAGCTCTCGCAGGCGACGGCCGACCGACTGGGCCTTGCCGAAGGCGATGCCTGCCTCATCTCGCGTCAGGACACGCCCGACGTCGAGGTGCTCCAGTATGTGCACATCACGAATATGCTCGACGATGTCGCTTCCGCCGAATACGGATGGTGGTACCCTGAGGCAATCGAAGACGGCCCCGACTTCGACGCCTGCTTCGTATCGAACATCAACCTGCTCACGCGCGGTACCGCCGAGGGCGTGCGCGAGCCGCTTATCGGAACGTGGATCTACAACGGCATTCCCTGCCGCATCAGAAAGAAGGAGTAGCACCCATGCAGAAGAAGTACGCGATCCTCATCTTCTCCAAGCCGCCGATTCCCGGCCTGGTCAAGACGCGCCTCACCGTCGAGCGCGGCGGTGGCTTCACCCAGGAGCAAGCCGCCCAGTTCTTCAAGCGCAGCCTCTGGGACGTGACCGAGCTCGCCATGTGGTGCATGGATGACCTCGAGGCGCTCAACCGCGAGGAGCGCGAGGCCGACCCGAGCGCACCCGAGCGTCGCTACGACCTCTTCATCTCGACGACGCCCGAGAAGAACGTCGCCCTCATGAAGGAGACGATCGAGGAGATCGGCCAGTGGCCGCGCGAGATCCACTACATGTACGACCGTGGCGCCACCTTCGACGACCACTTTGACATGGCGTTCAAGGAGATTTTCGACCAGGGCTACGAGGCCATCGTGTCCATCGGCGCCGACATTCCCACTCTGCCGCGCGCACACGTGACCCAGGCGTTCCAGTGGCTCATCTACTTCGCCGAAGTGCTCGGCCAGCCCGGCTTCGTGCAGGCGCCCTGCCAGGAGTGCGGTACCTCGCTCGTCGGCTTCAACTTCGACACGCCCATCAATCACCAGGGCATCTACTACAACATGACCGGGCGTCCCGCGCTCGACGGCTATGTCGAGAAGCTCGTGGAGGAGGGTATTCCCAATGCCTACCTCGCGCCCGTGGCCGACGTTGACGAGGTGGAGGACCTTGCGCACTGCCTGTCATGCGCCCGCGCCCTGCGCACCGCATCCGAATACCAGACGGGCATCTACGTGCCCAAGCGCGTCCTGCAGTGGGCCGACTTCCTCGGCCTCAAGCCCCATGCCGCGCCCAACGAGAACCATGACCCGCGTCAGTACCTTGACGACGAGGAAGATGGTGCCGATGCCTTCGCGCACGAGCCCGAGGAAACCGAAGGCCACTTGCGCTAGAGCGGGAAAATGAGACAGATTTGTCTGACCAAAGTGTCTCATTTGTCACTGGTGCCTGATGATAATGAGACAAATCGGTCAGACAAGTTTGTCTCATGGAGAGCTATATGAGCGAACGACAGACTCTACATACGGCGCATGCGCTGTGTCCGCATTGCCTCAAGCAACTGAAGGCCGACATCTACGCCGACGCCGACGGCAAGGTGTGGATGACGCGCACCTGTCCCGAGCACGGCGAGACCGTCACGTACGTGTGGCCGGATGCCGGGCACTACGAGTGGCTGCGCTCCATGCGCGTCACGCCCACGGCGCCCAAGTGCCGCGACTATCCCATCGAGGACGAGTGCCCCAAGAGTTGCGGCCTGTGCAAGCGCCATCTGCGTCGTGGCACGCTCGTCGAGATCGAGGTCACGCGTCGCTGCAACGCGAAGTGCCCCGTGTGCTTCATGAGCGCGGACTTCCCGAGCGACGGCATCACCTATAACGAGATCGAGGGGCTCATCGAGACCCTTGCCGAGAAGGTCGGCCCCGAGACGGGCCTGCAGATTACCGGCGGCGAGCCCACGGTGAGAAGCGACCTGCCCGAGATCGTCATGTGCGCGCGTCGCCACGGCTTCACCGGCATCGAGATCAACACGAACGGCATCGTCATCGGCCGTTCGAAGAAGTACCTGCAGGAGCTTGTCGACGCGGGCATCACGGGCATCTACCTGTCCTTCGATGGCATCGACGAGGAGCCCTATGAGGCCATATGCGGCAAGGCCGCGATGCTCGCCGACAAGATGGCATGCATCGAGAACTGCCGCGAGGTGGGCATCCAGGTGGTGCTGTGCATGACCATCGTCAAGGGCGTGAACGACGACCGCGTGGGCGAGGTCATCGACTTTGCCTGGGAGAACTCCGACGTGGTGATTGGCGTCGCGCTGCAGCCCGCGTTCACCTCGGGTCGCTTCGAGCCGAGCGAGTACGCGCCGTACACGGCCGGCGATACCATCTACGCGCTCGAGGAGCAGACCGGCGGACGCATCAAGGTCGCCGACATCATGCCGCTTGGCTGCTCGCACCCGCTGTGCGATACGGGCACCTTCCTCATGCCCGACGAAAACGGCGGCTACATCCCGGCCACGCGCGGCCTGTCGAGCGAGGAGTACATGGAGTACTACGACCCGACGTCCCCGCAGGGCTCGGTGCTGCCCGACATCCTCTACAAGAAGGGCGTCAACCTCTTCCGTGGCATCAGCGTCATCATCATGAACTACATGGACGCGATGACGACCACGACCGAGCGCATGGCGGAGTGCTCCATGACGGTGGCGATGAAGGACGGGCGCGTGATTCCGTTTTGCAGCTACCAGATGACGAATTCCGCCGGCGAGCGCATCTACGAGATGTGGGGTACGGGGCCCACCGCCTGACACGACAAGGAGCAGCCCATGAGCGCTGATTACGAGTTCATACACGATGCGGACCGCTGCGTTGCCTGCGGCCTATGCGTGGCGTTTTGCCCGCAGTATTGCCTCGAGATCGACGAGAGCGGCATGCCGAGGGCCGTCGACATGGAGGCGTGCGTCGGCTGCACGACCTGCTCGGGCCAGTGCCCGCAGCGCGCCATCGTCATCAAGTCGCTGCCCGGTGCCGCCGCCTTTGACCCCTATGCGGACGAGGAGCGCGCCGAGCCCATCAGCGCCGAGGAACAACGCCATTACGCCGAGGCCGAGAAGGCCATCATGGAGGCGCTCGACCTACGCTGGCATCCGGTCGCCGTCGGTCTCATCGACATCGACGAGCCGCTGCCCGACGTGCCCATGCCCACCGAGAAGCTGCGCTACTGCCAGTCCATGAACGCCGCACGTCGTGGTGCGTCCATCCTCATGCCGCCCCATTGCCATGCCTGCCCCGACGGCACCTCGATATTCGGCATGACCGGCGTGCCCGAGAAGCTCGCCACCGGCGAGATCTACGTGCTGTTCCACAAGGTCGTGGATGCCGAAGCTGCCGCGAAGATGGTGGGGGAGCGCCCGACGCTTCCGCCCAACTCAAAGCGCGCGACGCTCGTGCAGCCCCTGGGCAAGTGCACGCGCCACCCCGAGGTCATCGTCTTCACGGGCACGCCCGAGCAGATGATGTGGCTGTCGATGAGCATGTCGTACTTCGATGGCCATCGCCATGACTTCCATGCCTCGGGTTTCAACGCGCAGTGCGTGGAGGCGACGCTGCTGCCGCTCATGAACGGCGAGCCGAACATCTCGTTTGGCTGCTACGGCGGACGCGCGTCGAGCGACATCGGCGAGGACATGATGTACATGGGCGTGCCGACCGACCGTCTCGACACCATCGTCGAGGGCTGCGTCGAGCTCGCCAAGCGCGCCATCCCGCAGTCGCGCATGAAGATCTACGTACCGCCCATCATGTAGTCTCTGCCGATAAAATGAGACAAATGCAAAATGAGACAAAAACCCTGTGCATTTGTCTCATTCCGAAACGGAGGGGACATTGAACGAGCTTTCGGGCAATGAGATTGCCACGCTGCTCATCCCCACGACGGTGACGCTCGTCACGGCGCGCGATGCGAACGGCGCGGACAAGGTCGCCACCATCGCCTGGGTCATGCCCATCTCGCACGAACCGAGCCTCATCGCCGTCGCCATACGCCCCGGCGGACAGACCGCGCGGGCCATGGCCGAGGCGGGCTGCTTCGTCGTGAACGTGCTGGGCGCCGATGACGCATCCGTTGCCATGGCCATGACCTGCGGCAAGAAGCAGGGTGTCGATGATCGCCTTGCCGAGGCGGGGCTTACGACGCGCGAGGCGTTGCAGGTGGACGCCGCGCGCATCGAGCAGGCGATTTCGTGGATCGAGTGCGAGCTCGTGGAATCGCGGGTGCATGGCGACCATGAGCTTTTCATCGGCCACACGCTCGTTGCCGAGACCCGCGGCGATTTGGACGAGAATGGCAGGCTCGTGCCGCGACCGGCGCTGCTCATGGGGCAGCGCGGGCGCTTCGGGCACTTCGAGGAAGGATTTTCCGCATGATCGCACCTGAATACCATATCCGCGATTGCGTCGAGGCGGATATGGACCTCATCCGCTACCTGTTCTCGGTCGAGGGCTTCAGCGACTTGCAGAGTCCCGAGGGCATACGCGTGGCCGTAACGCCGGACAACACGATGTACGGCGCTTGTCGCCTGGAGCAGGGCAGCGATGGCTCGTGGAACGTGCGCCCCATCGTCGTCTTCGACGTCGTGCAGGGCAAGGGTGTGGGCCGCGCGCTGCTCAAAGACGCGCTGCGCCTGCATCCGGACCTGCGCCTGGTGGCCCGCGGTGCGATCGAGCCCTTCTACCTGTCGTGCGGCTTCGAGCGCTGCGGCTGGGATGCCATCGCGCCCGAGTATCGCGCCGAATGCGACGCATGCCCCGACAAGGCCTCCTGCGGCCCGCTGCCGTTCCGCTCGCTTCCCATCGAGCGCTCCTTCACCTTCCTGGGCACGAGCTCGGGTTGTGGCGTGCCGGCGTTCTTCTGCCACTGCCCGGCGTGCGAGGCCGCCCGCAAGGACCCGTCCAAGCGCCGCGGCTGCACGGGCGTGGCCCTGCGCGGCCATGGGACGACCGTCATCGACGCCTCCCCTGACATTCGCCACCAGCTCAATCGCGAGGGCATCGACGTCATCGACGATTTCTTCCTCACTCACGCACACTACGACCACATGGGCGGTCTGGGCGAGTTCGAGTACTTCATCCGCCTCTACCTCATGGGCACGATGCCCTTTCACGCAAGCGACCATGCCATTGCCGAGACGCTCAAGGAATATGCCTACATGGACGACTGCTTCGTCCTCGACGTCATGGAGGCCTATGACGTTCGCGAGGTCGACGGCCTTTCGATCCAGGCGCTGCCGCTCAAGCACGCACCGGGTACCTTCGGCTATCTCATCACCACGCCCGAAGGCCGGCGCACCTTCTACGCCCCTGACACCTCCGATCTCAAGCCCGAGGTCATCGATATACTCAAGGGCGTCGACAACCTCGTCATGGATTCGACCTTCTGGGAGAACCACGGTACCGCGCGCTCCCATCACGACGTGCGCCAGACCGTGCACGAGGGCATCGACATCCTCGACGCCGGGCACGTGTACCTCACGCATCTCGCGCCGCACATGTGCGAGCCGGGCGTGAACGAGATCGACGAGATCTACGCCTATGCCGCGCAGTTCGATGGCCGCGTCATCGTGGCCGAAGACGGCATGCAGTTCACGCTGTAAGCTGGTACCATAGGCTCCATGGATAACGAGTATCGACTTTCGGCTAGACAGGTCCTGACGCGCATCATCTCGGTGATCGTCGCGGGCATCGGTGGGTCGGCGTGCGGGTTCAGCCTCCTCATGCAAGTGCAGGAAATCGGCACGGTCATCGCGTCGATCACGTGGTTTTCCGGGCTGTCGGCCGTGGTCTTCGCTCTGGCGGGCTACGCCGTCTCCTGCGACCCCGGCAAGGGCAAGAACTATATTCCGCTCGCCGTCGTCATCGGCGCCATCCTCGTCGTCACGGGCTCCGCGTTCGCGCGAATCTACCTGTACGCCCATGTCGTCATCGTGATCGCGCTCATCGCCGCGGCCGTCGAGGGCGTCGTGCTCATCATCTATCACTTCATCTTGAAACGCGAAGACCCAGAGGCCCTGTAGCCGCTAGGAGGGATTCCCATGGTTTCCAGGTTGGTTCTCGTTCGCCACGCCAAGACCCAGGCACGCGATCCCGAGATCATCGACAAGGACCGCCAGCTCACGCGGGCGGGACGCTGCAGCATCGAGGCGCGCTTCCCCGTTTCCCTGCAGCTTTTGGCCGAAGAGAACGTTGACGAGGTGAAGATCTGGAGCAGCCCCGCCCTGCGTGCGATGCAGACCGCCGAGGTCGTCGCCCGCTCACTCGGCATCGGCGGCATCGAGATCAGGGAATCGCTCTACGCCGATAGCGTCGACAGCTTCATGGGCGAGCTTGCCGAGGAGAGCGGAACGCTCATCGTCGTCGGACACAACCCCTTCATGGAGGAGCTCTACGGTCGTTTAAGCGGGACGGCGCAGGATATGGGCACGGGTGCCATGGCGTCGTTCGGCTTCACGGCGGCAGGCGAGCACCTGGCCGGTGTGGGGTCGTGGCTCGAGTGGTTCGTGCAGGGTCCGCGCGTCGAGCTCTGGCAGAGCATCGCCGATGTGGAGGACGGCCTTGCCAATGCGGCGAAACGCATCGCACGCCGGGCTGCCACGCTGCTCGAGAATCCCGACGATCCCGAGGCGCTGCACCAGTACCGCATATCGCTCAGAATCGCCCGGTCGCTTCTGGGCTTCGTCGCGCCCTACTGCAAGGGAGCTCCGGTCAGGAAGACCATGCGCGACATCAAGCGGCTCCAGGATCCCACGTCCCGCGTCCGCGAGCTCGACATGCTGCATGAGGCGTTGGATTCGCAGGCTGCCGAGGCGGCCATCGTGGGCGAGGCTCGTGCGCAGCTGCGCGCGGGATTTCTCGAGCGCTTCGCGGGCGATGCGACGCAGAAGGAGCTTGCCCGTGTCGTCAAGCGCATCGCGAATGTGCCCTGGCGCCGCTCTATCAGACAATCCGGCCTCGATGGCCAGGTCCTCGTCGACCGTGTCGCGCAGATGCGTGCCGATTACGAGCTGTCCATGGCCCATGTCGACTACGATGACCAGGAAGCGGTCCACGACGTGCGCAAGGAGGCCAAGGCGTTGCGCTACGTGACGCGCGAGTTCTCGCGCCTCCTGCCCGAGAGCGCCGGCACCACCAACGTCCGGGCCAAGGCCGTGCAGGACAAGCTCGGCGAGCTGTGCGACTGCTGGAACAACGCGCAGCTCGTCATCGAGATATGCGGGCCGCAGGCCGTGCAGATTGCTTCGCGCTTCGTCGTCCGTGCCGACGAGATCGTCGCTGACCTGAGGAGGGGCCGCACGTACGGACTCGCCATAAGCGATTCGTAAATTCGTTGGGTATGCCGTTTTCGTTGTGGTAATATTGCAACTCGCGTGCGAGACGCGCGCAGATTCGGGTGGTGGCGCAGTTTGGTAGCGCACTTGACTGGGGGTCAAGGGGTCGCAGGTTCGAATCCTGTCCACCCGACCATCAAAAGGCGAGGTCAGCGGCTTGTGGTCGCTGGCCTTTTTGGTTCATGAATGCCTTGCGAAGAAAGTTAGCTACCTTTTACCTATTTGGCAGTACAATATCCTTGACGAAAATTATTTGCATGATAAGCAAAAGGATACGTAAAGATGGCTGATGCGGGGACACCGAGCCCACCGACGGGCGCAGCGCGGACGGCGATGATCGTCGTGCTGTTCGCGAGCAATCTCCTCGCTTCGTTCACGCAGTCGCTCATGAACATCGCGCTCGATTACGTCGCGACCGATTTCCACATCACGCTCTCCCAGGCAAACTGGATGGTGCTCGCCTTCACGATTGTCACCGCCACGACCATCACCATGGCGGCGAAGCTTCTCGAGCGCATAGGCCTGCACAAGCTCATGACCATCGGATACGTGTTCTCCTTTGTGGGGTCCATGTTGGGTTTCTTCGCCTGGGACTATCCAGCCATGATCGTCGCCCGTGCGCTGCAGGCCGTGTGCACGGGCCTGTGCTTCCCGCTCATCAACGAGGCGCTGCTCACCATCGCGCCGAAGGGCAAGGCGGCGACGCTGCTCACCGTGAACAGTGGCGTCATCGGCGTCGCCCTGGCGTTTGCGCCGCCGATCACGGGCCTCATCATCACCCACGTCGGGCTGCGGCCGCTCTTCCTCATTCCCGCGGCGCTTGCCCTCATCCTCATCATCGCGGGTAGACCGGCTATCCACAATCTCTATGCGCGCAGGAAGGCCCATATCGACATCCCCAGCGTGCTCCTGAGCTTCGTCGGCCTGGCCTGCTTCCTCTACGGCCTCAACGAGATTTCGCACGAGCTCTTTCCGCCCCTCGTCATCATGCTTGCCGGTATCGCGATACTCGCCATCTTCGTGCATCGCCAACTGCACATCAGCGAACCCCTCCTCAACCTGGCGCCTCTCAAGTATCCCGTCTTCACGGTCGGCGAGGTTCTCGTCACGTTCGCCTTCATGGCATCGCTGTACATGAGCCTGCTCGTGCCCCTGTATCTCGAAGGCGCGGCATCGTACTCGCCGTTCGTAGCCGGCTGCATGTGCATCGTGCCCATCCTGTGCTACGCGTGCTGTTGCTTTCCCAGCGGTCGTCTGCTTCGCAGGCATGGCGTGTGGCCGCTCGTGCCCGCGGGGTTCGCGGTCATACTCGTCGGCTACATCGGCATGTACTTCTCCTCCGCGCAACTGCTCATCTTCGCCCTGCTCGCCAGTGCCGCCGTCGCCTACGCGGGTCTCGGCGCCTTCTTCCCGGCGGTGAAGACCGTGGACCTCGACTCGCTGCCGCGAAAGATATCCTCGCACGGGTCATCCATTCACTCGACGATCGTGCAGATCGGGTCTTCCATTTCGTCGGCCCTGTTCGTGGGCATCATGTCCGGTGACGTCATCCACCTCATGGCCGGTGGCATGAGCAAGGCCGATGCCTATGCGTTCGGGTTTTCGCATACGCTGCTCATCGCCATAGGTATACTGGTGGTGGCGATTATTCTCGCCTTCGTCTATACGCGTCTCGTGAGCCGCCAGAAGGGGAGGGCGGCTGCCGCGCAGGATGATGCGGACGCTACGGGCAAGAGCGGATAGGAGGGGATTACCATGGCCGATACGGGGAAAGCGGCCCCGAAGGGGGACGGACCTGCGCAGGGTGACGCGCAGGCCACGGCAAAGCCGGCGGATGCATCCTCGGCGCAGGAGGCCACCGGGTTCAAGAGGACGCTCGGCATCTTCGACATGGTCATATACGGCCTCATCTTCATGGTGCCCATTGCCACGTTCAGCCTCTTTGGCGGTGTGTCCAACGCGTCGGGAGGCATGGCGGCGTTTGCCTACCTCATCGCCTTCGTCGCGATGTTCTTCTCGGTCCTGTCCTTCGGCATGATGATCGGCACCTTTCCGTCCTCGGGGTCCATCTACGTCTACACGACCAAGTCCATCGGAAAGGGAATCGGCTTCATCGCCGGTTGGCTCATGCTCCTGCAGTACCTCGCCTCGCCTGACATGGTCTTCATCATGGGCGCCGAGGCGCTGAGCACCTACGTGCCGCAGGTGCCGGTCTGGGGTTGGTGCCTCATCTTCCTCGCCTTCGTCTTCGTCGTCGCGTCACGGGGCATGCAGACGACGATGACCGTCAACCGCATCGCGCTCATCCTCGAGTTCATCGTGCTCGGCATGTTCGTCGTGTTTGGCGTGATCTACATCATCGGGCATCCCGAGACGAGCGGTTTCTCGCTCACGGCGCTGTTCAACCCGCAGACCTTCTCGTTTGGCGGCGTCATGGGGGCCGCCTCGCTGGCCGTCTTCTCCTTCGTGGGCTTTGGTTGCGTGGCGACGCTCACCGACGAGGCCAAGGACGAGCGGCACGGCCCGGCGCGCGCCATGATGATCATGGTCATCATCCTCATGCTCCTCTTCGTCGTGACCTGCTTCATCGCCACCTGCATCGACCCGTCCGGGCAGATCTGCCGCGCCGACGAGAACAACGGCTTCTACCACATCGCCGAGCTCGTGGGCGGCAAGTGGTTCGGCGTGACGTGCGCCGTGGCCGTCGCGCTCGCCCAGGGCGTCTTCACCGGCCTCGTCGCGACGGTCTCGGTCTCGCGCATCCTCTACGTCATGGGTAAAAGTGGTTCGCTTCCCAAGCCGCTCGCCAAGATGAACGAGAAGCGTCAGGTACCCCAGGTGGCAACTACCTTCGTATCGCTTCTCTCGCTCGCCCTGCTCGTGCCCTTCCTGTTCATAGGCATGGAGGGCCTGGGCAAGGTCGTGAACTTCGGCGCGCTTTCCACGTACTTCCTGCTCAACCTCTGCGTCATCGTATGGTTCTGGTTCCGGCAAAAGGACCACGGCAATCCCGTGCGCTTTCTGATATGCCCCATCCTGGGCATGATCGTGATTGGCGCGTTGCTGGTCTCCCTCGACATTCCCGCCAAGATCATCGGCGTTGCCTGGATTTGCGTCGGCATCGTGTACTACCTCATCATGACGCGCGTCATGCATCGTGACGTCAAGATGGAGTAGCGCTTCCAAAAGCGTGTCACAGGCGCTTGATACCCTCGATTTGGCCGTTCACGTCAAACGAGGAGGAAACACCATGGGCGTCTTGTCAGCACTACTCGCAGGTTCCAGCGCGATGGCGTGGTTCGTCATCATCATGATGCTCGCAATCCTGTTTTGCGGGCGTTCGGAGAAGATGAAGTAAACGCGTGGGTGGTGGGTGGCAACAGATGGAGGCTACAGCTCGAACGCCTGTCCCGCGTAGGTCTTCTCGACGACGCCCGGCAGCTCCTCTTGCAGTACCTCGAGGGCGCGTTCTCCCGTGCAATGGCCCGTGTAGATTCTCTCGATGCCCAGCTCGCGAATGGCGTTGGCAAGTTCGCGCACTTCGTCGTCGCTGCGCAGGAACAGGTGCAGACCCCCGACGAAGGCAAGGATGGGCGTACCGGGAAACGCGGTGCGCACCTCGTCGATGATGGTCTCGACGCCTCCGTGGGAGCAGCTGTTGTAGATGACAAGGCCGCGGGGAGTCTCGATGACGAGGCTCTGCTCGTGGGCGAATTCGTCGTTGACGAGCTTGCCACCTGCTTTGCGGTAGAGGTGCTCGCGCTCGCCGATCTTGCCGAGACCCTCGGTCGTGTGGCCGAGCAGCCAGGCGCCGGGTGCGAACTCGACGGCCTTGCTGCGGGGCACGCGTTCGATGCGCTTGGCGTGCTGGTCGAGCAAGCCCTCCTGCACGCCTATGTAGGCCATGGCACCCTTGGCATCGCTCCAGCAGTCCTCCTCGCAGGCCTGTTGAATCAGGAGCGGTGCATGGTCGTTGAGCGCGAAGAAATCGCAGAAGCCGTCGGCGTGGTCGAAGTGCGCATGGGAGAGCACGGCGTAATCGACGGCGGTGAGGTCGATGCCCAACTCGTGGGCGTTTTGGGCGAAGAGCCCGGATGCGCCCGCGTCAAGCAGGATGTTCGTGTCGTCCGTCTCTATGAGGGCCGAGAAGCCCCATTCGCAGCCCAGGCCGTCGGCGGCGTCGTTGTCGGTGAGAATCGTGGTCCTCATGATCGTGTCCCTCCCTCTCGTCGGATGATGTCATTATAGAGGGGCGGGCGCCTGCTTCTGCGAATTCGATGGGCCGCGATGCCGCAAGGTGTGCGTGCAGGTGTGGGCGCATGAGAGCTAGCCCGGTAGTTGCCGCGGCTCTCCCTCTGGCAGGCCGCACCATTGGCGCACGCGTTTGAGCATGCCGTCGATGTCGAGGACGCTTTCCGCGAAGCCCTTACGTATGAGCTCGACCGGCACGTACTCGTCGTACTTTTCGAAGATGGGAACCTCGCCGTCGTAGACGAGGTCGAGCGGGTCGAAGGGCGTGAGCGCCTGCTGCGCGAGCACGTCGTAGAAATCCTGCTCGTCGCCCTTCATGCGAAACTCCATGAAGTAGGGACGTGACGAATCCAGGCCCTTGAGCTGGAGCTGGTCTGCGCATTTGACCTTGAGGAAGCGTTCGAGCGCGAGGAAGGCGTAGCTGCCGAGCCAGGGGAAGAGCCCCCAGGTGTTGCCTCCCAGGCGCACGAGGGGCACGTGATCGAGATGCGCCGCGCGGGCGGTCGAGCGTGCCTGGGCAAGGCGACCGCGGGCGTTATCGAGCAAGTAGGGATAGTCGGCGTCTTCCATGAGCACGCGCAGCATGCGCTCGAGCACGACCGTGTTGATGTCGCCCGGGACATCGCCGAAGTAAGCCGGGACCTGCCCCTTGACCTGCGTGGCGTAGACGAGATGCCGCTTGTGATCGACTTCCTCGACGAGCCAGGTGGCACCCGCGATGGCGAGCTTTTCGCCTACGGGCGGAGGCAGCACGATGGTGCCGAGCTCCTGGGACTCGTTGCGGACGGTGTACTCCTCGTTTTCCTGGAAGACCCCGTAGAAGCGGTAGCTGTTGATGACGCGCTCGCCGGCGAGTCCCACGATGAGGGCGCCCTCCTCGGTGAGCTGGATGTGGTCGGTCTCGATGAGGTGGTGCAGCAGGGTGCGGAAGTCCTCGCTGCTCACGCGGTGAAAGTAGCCCAGGGTGAGCACACGGGCGGCGAGCTCGGCCGGCGTCATCTCGCCACCGCTCGCAAGTGTGGCCATGGTCTGGTGATAGAGCAGGCTGTAGGGCAGGCGGTCCAGACGCGGCGGCTCGACCCAGCGTTCCTCGAGGTAGAGCTGGACGAGCGCGATGCCCTGCAAGAGCTTCCAGGGGATGGTCGCGCCCAGGGTAGTGCGCGGCTCGGAGCGGTCCTCGCGCATGACGAACCACATCTCGGGCGGCGTGCCACGGCGCCCCGTGCGGCCCATGCGCTGCAGAAACGCGCTTACAGTGAAGGGCGCGTCGATCTGGAAGGCGCGCTCGAGGCGGCCGATGTCGATACCGAGCTCGAGGGTGGCCGTGGTGACCGTGGTGAGGTCGAGCTCCTCGTCGCGCATGACGTCCTCGGCGCTCTCGCGCACGGCGGACGAGAGGTTGCCATGGTGGATGAGGAAGCGGTCGGGCTGGTGCGTGGCCTCGCAGTAGCGACGCAGGGTGGTGGTGACGCCCTCGGCCTCCTCGCGCGAGTTGGAGAAGATGAGGCACTTCTGGCCGCGGGTGTGCTCGAAGATGTACCCCAGGCCGGGGTCTGCCGCGAGAGGCGCGGCGTCGGTAGCAGGTTCTGATGCGGCGATGGAGAGGCGCTTCGCTCCGACGGTCGCTCCCCGCGAGCCTGCAGTCTCGCCGGCTCGCTCCCTTGACCTCCGCTTCGCATCCTCTTCGTCGCCATTCACGCTGGGCGGTACCGGTGCGGCCATTTCCTCGGCGCCCTCGCCCACGTAGAAGTGGGCCATGGACAGGCGCCAGCGCTGCTGCGTGTCCTCGATGCGCGGGATGATGGTGTCGCGGCCCGAGCCTGCGCCCAGGAAGCGCCCGGCGAGCTCGAGGTCGCCGATGGTGGCGGATAACCCGATGCGCCTGGGGTTGCAGCCGGCCAGGCGCGTCATGCGCTCGATGAGGCAGAGGCATTGGCCCCCGCGGTCGGCGCGCATGAGGGAGTGTATCTCGTCGATGACGATGAAGCGCAGGTCGCCGAAGAGCTTGGGGATATGGGAGTGCTTGTGCAGGAGCAACGCCTCGAGGGATTCGGGCGTGATCTGCAAGATGCCGCTCGGGTGCTTGAGCAGCTTGGTCTTGCGCGATTGCGCGACGTCGCCGTGCCAGCGCCAGACGGGAATTTCGGCCTCTTCGCATAGGTCGTTGAGGCGCCCGAACTGGTCGTTGATGAGTGCTTTGAGCGGGGCGATGTAGAGCACGCCGACGCTTGCCGAGGGGTCCTCGTCGAGCTTCGAGAGTATGGGGAAGAAGGCCGCCTCGGTCTTGCCCGAGGCCGTCGATGCGGCGAGCAGGATGTTGTCCTCGGTGTTGAAGATGGCGTCGGCGGCGGCGACCTGCACCGAACGTAGGCTCTCCCAGCCGTTACGGTAGATGAAGTCCTGGATGAAGGGGGCGTATGAGCTGAAGACGTCCATGGGCACCTTTTCTTTAGAGCGTGAACTCGAAGAAGTTTTCCTGGCGCTCGCCTTGCTGGGCGCTCACGCTTGCGCCATCGGGTGCACCTGCATCTGCCGCATGGGCGAACTCGTCGCTGGCAAGGAGATCGTCCATCTGCGCATCGGGATTCTGGTACATGATGTCGAGAAGTTCGATGAAATCGCGGATGACCTCGCGCGGCGTGATGTGCGTGCTCGCACCGACGCGCTCGAACTCGGTCTTGATGAAGCTCGCGAGTTGCGCATCCGTGAGACGCGGCTCGTAGTCGAAGAGCTGGGCGTGGATGTGTGTGAGCTTTTCGGTGAGGACGAGGAGCTCTTCGTGGGTGAGCGGCACGAGGCGGATGATGGGCGCGAGCATGTCCTTGTACTGCTGACCGGCAAAGCGGCCTTCGGCAAGGCGGCTGCGCAGTGCCTCGTAGGAATAGACGCCACGGCGTTTGTCCTCGACGCATTGCGGCGTGCCACCCATGATGATGCCGAGGTGTTGCGCCTTGCCCTGCAGCGTGTCGTTGTACATCGTGAGGATCTTCTCGTAGTTGTACTGACGCGTGATGGCGTTGGGAATCTTGTAGATGTTCACGAGCTCGTCAACGAGCACGAGCAGGCCCGCGTAGCCCGCCTGCACGAGGAACGAGGCGAAGAGCTTGATGTACTCGTACCAGTCGTCGTCGGTGATGATGATGCGCACGCCGAGTTCTGCCCGGGCCTCGGTCTTGTTGGCGTACTCGCCGCGGAACCACTTGATGACCTTGGCCTTGGTGTCATCGTTGTCGTTGACGTAGGCACGGTAGTACATGACGAGCAACTGGGCGAAGTCAAAGCCGTGCACGAGCTCGGACAGCATGGCCACGACCTCGTGGATGTGCAGCTCGACACGTTGGGCGAAGGTCTCCGTGCCCGGTTCGAGCCCTTCGGCGATTACGTCTTGTTGCACGCCGGATATCCAGCGGTCGAGGATGAGGGTGAGCGCGCCGCCTTCGGGACGCGTCTTGGTGGACATGTTGCGGATGAGTTCCTTGTAGGTGGCAAGGCCCTGGCCATGACTGCCCTGGAGGCGACGCTCGGGGGAGAGGTCGGCATCGACCACGACGAAGTTGCGGTCCATGGCGTAGTTGCGGATGGTCTGCAACAGGAAGCTCTTGCCGCTGCCGTACTTGCCGACGATGAAGCGGAAGGTCGCACCGCCATCGGCGATGATGTCGACGTCGTGGAGCAGCGCGTCTATTTCGGCCTCGCGGCCCACGGCCACGTAGGGCAGCCCCACGCGCGGCACGACGCCGCCCTTGAGGGAGTTGAGTACGGTGGATGCGATGCGCTTGGGAATCTTCGTGGCCATGATGCTCCTTAATCGATGCCGAGCAGGGATCGCAGCTCGTCTGCGTAGTCTTCGATGATGACGGGTTCGCTGCCGCTCGCGTCGATGCAGATGTCGGCGAACTCGTCGTAGAGCTTGTCGTTGATGGAGTCGACGAGGACAGATGCGATGCAATGATGTGTGCGTTCGAATTCATGGGCCGAGCCACCGGCGAGCAAATGGGCGACGAGGGCAGTCTCGTCAGGAGAGAGGGAGGAGGGGTTGGAGGCGTGCAGTTCATTCCCCTTGTCATTTCGACCGGAGGCGCGTAGCGCCGAAGTGGAGAAATCTCCAGCGTCACTGCCGATGGAACATGAGGGTCGAGATTTCTCGACTTCGCTCACTTC
>CATLBX010000010.1 GCA_949879855.1 uncultured Coriobacteriia bacterium | reverse complement strand
CTTGTAAGACAAGTCCCACGGCCTCGGGGATGGTCATGAAGTAGCGGATGATGTTCTTATCGGTAACGGTGACAGGGCCACCCTCCGCAATCTGCTTTTGGAACAATGGGATGACGCTGCCATTGCTGCCGAGCACGTTGCCAAAACGAACAGCCGAGAAGACCGTGCGTACAGGACTAAGCGTACCATCGTCATTGAAGAGGTTTTCCTCGCATCGCGTAGCAGCGCGCCTGTCCATCATCTGAACGATCATCTCGCACACACGCTTGCTTGCTCCCATGATGTTGGTGGGATTCACGGCTTTATCGGTGCTGATAAGGACAAAGCGATTTGCACCATACTCGAGCGCAGCCTTGGCGACATTGTATGTGCCCATAACATTGTTCTTTACAGCCTCGTTGGGGCTTTTTTCCATGAGAGGAACGTGCTTATGCGCTGCCGCATGAAAAACAATATCCGGTTGATACTTTTCAAAAAGCCAATTTACACGCACGGCATCACGTACTGAGCCCACGAGAACCTCAAGATTAATTCCCGGGTGACAACGCAAAAGCTCCTGCTGAATTTCATATGCATTGTTCTCGTAAATATCGAAAATCACAAGTTGACGAGGATGGTCTGCAGCGATCTGACGGCACAACTCGCTGCCGATACTTCCGCCGCCCCCCGTAATCAGAACTACTTTATCGTGTATGAAATCATGAACCTCATCGCTGTTTATGGTTATGGGGTCACGGCCAAGCAAGTCTTCTATCTGCACTTCACGTAGACGAGAGACATGCACTTGACCATCAAGCAGTTGATATATGCCCGGCATGGCGAGCAGCTTGCAGCCTGTCTGTTGGCAAATCTCGAGGACATCTCGACGCGTCGCTCCATTTGCGCTAGGAATATCGAATACAATCTGCGTGACGCCATATGTCTTAGCAGCGTCGATAATCTGCTTGCGTCCACCTACAATAGGTACACCATCTAAATACTTGCCGGCTTTCGAAGGATTGTCGTCAATGACACAAACAACTTTCCAGTTGAGCTTATCGCTGTACTTAATTTCATGAATCAAATCACGTCCCGCCGAGCCCGCGCCAATAATCATCACGTTTTCGGGCGTTTTGCCATTGACGCTATCAGCCCGCACACGCATACGGGTCATGCGTAAGAGGCGATACCCAAAACGCAATCCCGTTGTGAAACAGAATCCTAGGATCGCCCCCATAATCCAAAACGAAAGCGGCATACGAATTTGCGTAATTATGAAGACAATAAAGATGCCTGCTTGTGTCACAATCCAAGCGAGCAAAAGGTGAACGAGTTCTGTCGTCGACGCATATGTCCAGACACTATGGTAAAGCCTGAATGCCCACATAGACGCAATGGCGATGATGATATAGGGAATAATGAGTGTTTCGTACGAATGTAGATACCCCTCACCAATCGATGTGAAATCAAACTCGAATCGCATGAGCAGGGCAAGCAAGTATGCGAGCGCAACAGAAACAATGTCGAATATGATGAGGAGAGAGGTCCTCATTACACGCTTCCGGTTTACACTCAATCTGCCCATCGCTGCCCTACTCTTGTCCAAGGGGCGTCGTGTCAACGGTCAGCTCGTTGACCGCCTGAGGCGAAGTCGTTACCGTATAAGTGAGTGTTGTACTCTGCAATGGTTCTATCATAGTCACGCCATACCAGGCATCACGTCCGTTGTAGCTGGCTTGCGTCATAGACTCTGCGCCTGGTCTCGTATACCACGTCCCCATATCATCGAAGAAGCCTTCAGGGGCAAAGGTTCCCTCCACGCGGAGATCTGTGATAGCGCCTCCCATAGGAGCAAAAAGATACACATCAAGTATCATGTCACCAAGCGAGCGAATTCTATCTCTTCCATATTGGTCGGGATTAGTAATAATTCTCGGCAGCTCATTTGCTGAATCAGGCGATAGCGTATTGGTGATTTGGGTCATAACCTGATAGCTTGTCGACCCATCTGCATTTTTAGTGCTGTTGCCAATAGTGGTCTTCGACTGAACATACCAATTGCCCTTGTAGCCTATTGTCGTTGCCAAATACACACCGAGCTCGGGCTCAGCCTCGCTCATAGATATTGCGCATGCGGCATCGAGTTTCTCGAGCAGGGCCTGTTCTTCGGGATTAGTCACCCATAAGTAGATGTGCTTGGAAGCAATGGATTCACCCAACACTTGAACGCCCTTGAGCATGTCAACGGAACCAATATTCCCAAAGAATCCATCAAGCGCAAGGAGGGCGATTTCGCTGAAGAACTCGTTTTGCTTTGCGCCCGCAAGCATGGATGCGGTTCGGGGATCCTCCGTCTCCTCCTCGAATGATTCGGTACTATACATAATATATGCAGAGTTCATGAGTATTTCGGCAGCATTCGTCCCGTCGACCACAATGCCCTCAGAAGTAGTTACAGCACCGATGAGCCCGAGTACACTCTGCAAAAACACGGGGTCAACGGAAAGGATGCCGTCAATAGGCTCCCTGTCCCTTGCGTCCCAGATAGACTTCATAATTTCTGCTGCGCGGGGAAAATGAGGGTTATATCCCGCATCATAAAAATATTCACCCGCCCTGTCTCCAAATAGAAGCCTTTCCTCATCAGTGAGAGGGAGGACTTCCTCTTTCTCTTCCTCTTGTACAAAGGTCAAAGCCGGCGCCGTCAAAGCACCAATCTCCATTTTGCCGTTGTCAATGGTCATGAGACCCGTGGAACCAGGAAATCCTCCAACCGAACGGAGCTCAGCCTCACTACAGGCAATAATGAGATAGGTACGTGGCTCGTTTACCCCGAGAATGCCAGGCAAAGCATGCGACAAGTCACCGGCAAAGCCTGACACCTCGGAAAGCATGGCCATAAGACTCTTAACGGACATCATCGGCCCCTGCAGCTGAGCGATGTGTGAATCCCCAAACTCGTTTATCTGTTGCTCGCAGCTCTGAATGACTCCGGACGCATCACCAATCGGCATTAGAATCGCCTGGATTACCGCAACATTAAATCCGCCGTTTGCGAAAAGCCGCGCGTTACCATCTGAGGGCAATCCTTGCGTAATGGGAATGAGCACCTGCTCCGAAAGCTTGCTTGCGACATTCGCGAGCGTACGAATCTGCCTTATATCCTCACCATACACGGGAATGAGCGTGAGCGGAGCCCAGAGCGGACTGCCCACGTTATCGTCAAGCTGCTTGGCAATGGAGCTCAGATTTGTCGCCGTGCGCTGCGCACCTTGCACATCGCCCGATTGAATTTGGCTCACAAGCGCGGAACCCTGGTTCATGAGGGTTCGCGCATCGTTCATGGCGCTCTTGCCATTTATCACGAGTGCGGCTCCGGGAATGATAAGCAGCAAAACGACAACAGCGGCAATGGCGGCGGCGATGATGTGCCGACGCTGCGTATATCTATGCCCCCTCTTCGACCCATGGCTCGTGTAGTTCGCGGCACCGTAGGGGGCGAGGTCTTCCCTCGAGGGACGCTGGACATGGGGATGCTGCACGTTTCTCGACGCGCTCAGACGGCCACCATCGGAGCGTGGCATTCCCTGGCCATAACCATTGCTCGGGTTGTCCATGTTTCTCCCCATACCCTGCATGTATCTCATGACGACGTGCGCATATCACCTCTCGAACGTGCGCACGCGCGATAAATTGCGTATTTGCGAATGATACGCCATCTGCGCATGTCACGCCCTCCCCTTCACATATTCTTCGTGCCGCTGGGCACTGACCCCGTACGAGTGGCCAAAATGCTATAGAATCGACCGGAATACGCAAACCGGGAAGGAACCATGAGCATATCGAGTGAAGACATGCGCATTGTCGTGGCAACGCACAAGCCATACCGCATGCCCGATGACCCCGTGTACCTCCCGGTGCAGGTCGGCAAATCGCTTCATCCGGAACTTGACCTCGGCTTTGCTACAGACGACGACGGCGAGAACATCAGCCGGCGAAACGGCGAATTCTCGGAACTCTCCGCCCTCTATTGGCTCTGGAAGAACGTGGACGCGTCCTACAAGGGGCTCGTGCATTACCGTCGACATTTCAAGAGCCCCCGCACACAAGGGAAAGACCGCTTTGGCAAGATCGCGACAGGCGAAGACTTCCGCACGGCCTTCACGCACGCGGACATCATCGTCCCCAAACAACGCAACTATTACATCGAGACCATTTACGACCATTACGCCCACACGTTTCCCGGCGAGCAACTCGACGAGCTACGAGATGTCTTGGTCAAAATGGAGCCCGCGTATGTACCCGCCTTCGACGAGCTCATGCACGGTAAAAAGGCGCACATGTTCAACATGTTCGTCATGAGCGAAGAAAGATTCGACGAATACTGCTCGTGGCTCTTCCCTCTGCTCTTCGAACTCACCGAACGCATCGACCCACAGAAGTACGGTGACGCGTTCCAGGCACGCTATCCGGGACGCGTAAGCGAGCGCATGCTCGACGTCTGGATCAACACTAACGGATACTCCTTTGTCGAGTTGCCCGTCATCAGCCCCGAACCCGTCAACTGGTTCAGAAAAATCACGGGCTTCCTTGCGGCAAAGTTCGGCATCAAGAAGTACGACAAGAGCTTCTAGATAGGGGTCGGTCATGACAGGTCGCATCTTCTACGTTGACGAGGTGAGCCCCGGAATCCGGGAGAACAACGCGGGAAGCAAGGCCCGCGAAGACGTCTCGGCCATCCTGCATGACACGGGCTTTACACGCATCGAGGTCGCATACGACCAGTCCGACCGTAAGACACGCAATGTCCTGACGCGTCTCACCGCCCATGCCAGCACCGCCAGGGACTGGGAAAGGGCGCTCGCGGTCGCGCAGTCCGACGATGTTGTAATCGTGCAGTTTCCCCTCGACCACCATTCCCTACTTGCCAAGAAGCCCTTTGCCGCAGCTCGCACCCGTGGCGTCGACATCATTCTTCTCATCCATGACCTCGATTTCATCAGGTTAAGCACCGGAAACGACAAGACCCTTGCCGGCAAGATACGCGTGCGTGCCGAAGAGCTCTCGCTGCTCGACCTCGCCTCGAAGCTCATCGTGCATAACGAACCCATGAAGGCAGAAATCGCCAGAAGCTGCGGCATTGCCCCCGAGAAAATCGTGACGCTCCAAATATTCGATTACCTCATCCCCGACGATACGACACGCGCAGCGGCAGGAGGTCCGGCGCAGCCCGTAATCATCGCCGGCAACCTGCGCAAGGGCAAGGCGGATTACATCTACGAGCTTCCCTGTAGCGTCGAGTTCAATCTCTACGGGGCCGGCTACGAAGACAACGGGCAGTCCAACGTGCGCTATCAGGGGACCTTCACCCCCGAGGAACTCGTCTCGAACCTCTCGGGCAGCTTCGGTCTCGTCTGGGATGGCGACAGCGCGCAAACCTGCCGGGGGCCCTACGGCTCTTACCTACGCCTCAACAATCCCCACAAGACCTCGCTTTATCTCGCTTCCGGCCTGCCTGTCATCATCTGGGACCAGGCGGCATTGGCGCCGTTCGTTCTGGAGCAAGGCGTGGGCATAGCCGTTTCGGGCCTCGACGAGCTCGCGGTTGCGCTCGAATCGCTCTCAGACGAGGAATACGCGCAGATGAGGAATAGGGTGCAGGACCTGTCATCCAAGCTGCGCACCGGTCACTTCACGAGGCGCGCAATCGAACAGGCTATTTCTCGTTCCATGCCTTTATGACGCCGAGCCGGATAAGCGCCTTGCGCAACGGCTGATAAAGCCCCATGCGTACGAGGGTACACTTGACCCGATACCCCATGGGCAACGACACCTTTGGGGGCTGCGCGAGCACCTTGCCAAGCAAGCTACGCGCTTGCCCGCGGACCGCGACTGCCTCCTCGGAGTCGCCTGCCAGGGTATCGATGCTCAAAATGAAACGGATGAGCATGGTCTTCCTGGAGGGTGCAAGCTCGGAAGCGATGTCCAGGCCATTCACGATCTCCATGGCGCGCAATCCCGATTGCGCCCGTTCGGCGTTTCCCTGGTGCAAAAGCGAACCAGGCGTCTGCCGGTACCAATAAAGCCCCTCGTCAATCCATGCCACAGTATTGGCATGCCTGAGGTACTGATGAATGAAGACAACGTCCTCGAAGAGTTTGATGTCCTCGTCAAAGGGCCCCGCTGCACCACCGAAGGCCCGCAGGCATCCTGTTCTGCACACGTAGGTCTGGGTAAAATGTCCTCGCTTACCTTCGTAGAGAGTCTTCTCGAGCTCGGATGCACTCGTTTCCCCGTCAATGCCAAGAGGCTTGAAGCCAAGGGTGTCCAAGGGAAGCTCGCCGCTCTCGTCGAAGGGCCTCATGCCGATGGCGATCAGATCGCATTCCCGGTCGCCAGCCTTCTCGACGATGTGCTGCACGGCCTCGGGCGCGATGTAGTCATCGGAATCGACGAACCAGGTCCACTCCCCCACCGCGTCGGCAAAGCCGGTGTTGCGGGCGGCGGCCAGACCATGGTTATCCGTATGGATGACACGTACGCGATCATCCTTTGTAGCCCATGCGTCGCAGAGCCGAGGTGTCGCGTCCTTCGAACCATCATCCACGATGACGACCTCGATGTTCGAGTACGTCTGGTTGACGATGCTTTGCACGCACTCGTCCAGGTAGCGTTCGACGTTGTAGGCGGGGACGACGATGGACACGAGGGGTATACCTTGTGCTGCCATCAGCCCGCCTCCCTCTTGAACGCGGCCGACTCGTACCTCGAGAAGATCTGGTCGAAGCGTGAGGGAAGCATACACAGCACGGTGAACCTGAGCTTGTCGGATTTGGGAATGCCTCTATTTGCACGCAGCTCCCCGATATGCTCCTTCACATAGGAAAGCGCCTTCTCGCGCCAGAAATCGGCAGTCTCGTCGCCGCGTATGCGATAGGCCAGGCGATAGAGCCGCGAATACTCGAGCGCCGTACGATACACGAGGCCATCCTCTTGCATGGGCACCTGCCGGTGCACGCCTTCGCCCAGCGCGGTGATCGCCTCTCCAAAATTGGCGATTTGTCCTGCGCTGGCGATGCTTGGCTTAGTGATGGATTCCCAGCGTTTCACATACCCATACAAGGACCTATCGACGAATGCGAAGGAATCGCAGGAGAGCACCTGGCTCTCAAAGGTCAGGGTGTCTTCGTACACCTTGCCTTCGGGAAAGGGGTTGTCCAGATACAGCTGCCGCTTTGCCAGATGACAGCACGGGCTGATGATTGTATCGCCGTACAGGAACCGATGCGCCATCTGCTCCCTATCAAGCTTCTCGTACGAGAAGTCATCGGACCAGTCCTGAGATTGCGGCTCCCCATCTTGCACGAGAACCGAGCAAAATCCGCCGACGGCCTGCTCGGCGCCGCTCTCCTCGAGGGCACGGGCCAGAAACTCGAGATAGCGCGGGGAAATGACGTCGTCTCCGTCCACGAAGGTCACGTACGTCCCGCGCGCATGCTCGACAGCGGCATTGCGCGCGCATGAGACTCCGCGATTGTCGAGTCTCAGCAGCCGGACCCTCGGATCCGACGCAAAAGTCTCGAGCTTTGCATGGGTGCCGTCCGTTGACCCGTCGTCGACGCAAAGCACTTCGAAATCGTCATGGCTTTGCGCAAGCACCGTGTCCAGACAATACTCGACGCAATCCTCGAGGTTGTGGAACAGGACGAGGACGGAGATCAGGGGATCGTTCGTGGTGGACGCCTCGCTCATTTCTTCACGTTCCTCCTCGTGCCGACAAGCCGACGGAAATTATAGTCTTTCGTGATGAGGCAAAACGCCACAGCAGCCACGCAGAAGAAGACGATGCCCGCGATGATCTCCACGACGAGCGTGATGACAGAAACGCCAACGATGGCGATGAGTCCCGCGGCAACCAAGCGTATGACGACCACCATGACGGCACCGATCGCCACGAATGGCAGCATGTTACGCACGTACCGCATGAGTGGGAGCTCCCGGCGAACATACAGTGCCTGCACGGCAAGAACCACGAGCTCCGCCGCGACTGTGCCAATCGCCGCCCCCAGGGCACCTAGATGAGTGATGAGCACGAGGCAGAGGATGACGTTCGCCACTGCGCCCACGCATACAGAGATGGTGTAATGGTTGTCCCGATACATCGGCAGCAGGTACTGGGCACCAATCACGTTGGTCGCGCAGATGAGCGGGACGACCCAGGCAAGCACGATCATCACGGGCACGCACGGTTCGTAGCCCGGCCCAAAGAACACGGGGACGAACTCGGGCGATATGCCCGAAATGCCAAAAGCCATGGCAAGGCCGCCAGCCATCATGAACCACATGGACGTATCGAGCAGGTCGAGCCCCTCCTCGCGCTTGCCAGAGGCAAATAATCCGGACATATGCGGAAGCATGACCGTGCCCAACGCGGTGATGACGGCGAGGGGCATCTTCGCCATCTTCTGGGAATAGTCAAAGTATCCCGTCTGCTCCATGGTAGACATGACGCCCAGCAAGATGGAATTGAGCGTCGTGTAGAGGCTGATAGCGATGACGGGAACGAAGAGCTTGAGGTTTGGCAGGAAATGCACCTTGGTCTCTGCCCAAGTCGGCCTGACAAGACGTACGTACTTGCGCAGGAAGGGAACGAGGAGTGCAAAGCCCAGCAAGAAGCACAGCGAGTCTATTCCACAATATATGTACACGTCCTGCGCGGAATGGATGAGCGTGAAGATACCGACAAGCTCGAGAACCTTGGTCGCAATGTTGATGACGGTCGCCTTGGCAAAATCCTCCATGCCAAAGAATAGCCACGATACGTTGACTACTCCGGAAAACACGTACATGGCCCAGAGTAAGGCTATGACCGTACCCCCCTGGGGCATCGTCATCGCATAGACAAGATATATCAGGAAGACCGGGACCGCGATCATGAGCTGCGAGGCAAAGACGGAGCAGAAGACTCTGCTGCGCTTCTCCGGATCGTCGGCAACGGCGGCGATGGTGCGCACGCCGTAGTTTGCCATACCCAGCGTAGCGAACATGACGAAGTACGCGGCAATGGCATAGGTATACGAATACAAACCGACACCGGATGCACCGAGCACACGCGAGAGATACGGCGTGGTGACGAGAGGCGTGATGATCAGAAAGATCTGATACGCCGAGTTATAGAGAAAGTTTTTCTTCACCGAGCGGGACATGCATGCAACTATACCGCATTAATGACACTGTCATTTTTCTCGATGCGCACTATGGTATATTCTCCTAGCAAATCGACCTCAACTACCGAAAGAAACGCATGTCATGGGCTTAAAGGCCAGAGTCAACACTGTCCATTCACGGCTATCGCATCTGTCTCCGGGAGATATTACTGCCTGTGAGTTCCTGTTTCTCGTCTCCTTTGCCATCTGGATGGTTTTCCAGCTCCTCGAGACCGCCCTCATCGGGGACATCATCTCGGTCCACCTCATGCAAGTGGTTCGCTTCTCCTGCATCGCGCTCTTGTTTATCAGTGAGCTGCTCGGCGGAAGATATGACAGGCGCACGCTCGTATGGCTCTGCCTAGCGTGGCTTTTCTGCATCGGCATGATCAATTCAGGTCAAATGTACCTTATCGATTGGATTCTCTTCTCCTTCTGCGCTCGAAACGTGCGCATGGACAAGATTCTTCAAGTCGCGTTCTGGGTTTCTTCAATCGTCTGCGTTGGCATCATACTCTGCTCGCTGATAGGCCTCATCCCTAACGTGCTGTGGATGGCAGGAGACCGGCCGCGTTATCTCTTGGGCTTCACCTACATGCTCTTTCCTTCGATGATTGCCTTCAATGTCACGTGCATTGTTGTTCTCTTGAAACAAGACCGCTTTTCTCTCGTTCATGCGCTCTGTCTGCTTGTTGCCAATCTCGCCATATATCTGGCGACCGATTCACGTCTCTCGTTCTACCTGGCAATCGCAATCATCGTCTTGGGCCTCATGGGATCTCAGCGCAAGCGGCAATCTCTGGCAAGCGCGTCGATACTCCTGTCCCGCATGGTACATGCCCCCATTACCCGAATCGTCGCCTATGCAGCCTTTCCGGTATGTGCTCTCGTCATGTTGCTCCTCACCATCATGTACTCTCCCGATAACGCCATTATGCAAGCTCTCAATTCCATACTCGGGCAAAGGCTCGAACTTGGAAACTCGGTATTTCACGGATATGGTCTCACGCTATTTGGGCAGGAAATCACGCAGACCGGCAGTGCACTTGGCGCCGATGGCACGGTCACGTCGATGGGATCATACAATTACATCGATTCGCTCTACGTGAAACTCTTCATACAAGTCGGCATCGTGCCAGCCATCATCTTCATCGCGGGATTCACCTGGCTGAGCATCTGGGCATACAATGAGCGCAAGTGGTATCTCCTGGCCATGCTGCTTATCCTTGCGCTGCGTCTCACCATAGATGACCTCTCGTTTTTCCTCAGGTATAACATTCTCCTGCTCTATCTCTCGATGCCCCTCGCATGCAGGCATGACATGCCCAACGAAGACAGGGGTGAGGGCGTATGACACTCAGGCAACTGTTCTCGACCCTTCGCGGCCACGTTGCAATCATAATTTGCCTACCACTATGCTGTGCTCTTGTCGCCTATGGTGTCGCATCCGTCATCCCAAAGCACTACAAGGTCCAGCGTGTCGTTGAGGTCCCCATCTCCCAGGACAACCCGGACTTTGACCGGAATGCCGCGGCAAAGCTCACGTACGTTGGCAACGGTGAACGAGCGCGTAACGTCCTACATAACCTCATCGAAGAGATTCCGGTTGATGATTACGTCATCGAAGTGCAGGCCCCGCCCAAAAGCAACGTTCTGACGATTGGCGTATCCGGAATGAACGAAGCCGAGGCCACCGCAATCGCAGACACGCTGGCACAGTACATATACACGTACGCCACGCATACGCTCCTCAAGATGAATGTCGAAGTCATAGACGAGGGGCCGGATACCGAGACAATCGTCACACCGAAGCCCCCCATGTACGCGATTGAGTTTGCGGTGTTTGGCCTGCTCGTGGCAGTGACGATCGCTACTTTCCGCTCGCGTTCTTGCCGAACATCGCCCTGAAGGTTTCGAAGAACACCTTGATGTCGATTTTGGCGCTGCGGTTGCGTACGTAGAAGAGCTCGAGGTTCTGGCGCTCGCCGTCCTCGTACTTGGCATCGTTGCGCGAGACCGTTTGCCACCAACCCGTGATACCCGGCGTCACCGAAAGGAACTCTACGACAGAATCATCGTAGGCAACGAGCTCGTCAGGCTCGACGGGACGCGGACCTATGACGCTCATCTCGCCCGTGAGCACGTTCCAGAACTGGGGAAGCTCGTCAAGCGAGGCCCTGCGCAGGAACTTGCCAATCTTCGTGATGCGCGGGTCGTTGTCGACCTTGTGCTCCGCTTCCCATTGCCTGAGCTGCTCGGGGGTAAGGTGCTTCTCGACGTTATCTGCACCAGGAATCATAGAACGAAGCTTGTATATGTTCATGGGCACGCCATAGCGTCCCACGCGCTTATGCTTGTAGATGGGCGCCCCGGGATTATCGAGCCATATGAGTCCGCAGGTGATAAGCGTGGGGACGAAGCAGGCAACGGACGCGCATGCGGAGAACACGACATCGAAGCCGCGCTTCACCACATGATAACGGTACGTATCGTCAATGCCCGGAATGGGCTGGCGCTGGTTGGGGTTGAGCTTGATGTCCGTCCCGCGCGTCGCCTCATCCAGCACGCCCTGCGCCTGGACACTCGTAACGTCGATGATATGCTCGGGGCTGGGCTTTCCCTTGCGGTCTCGCTTCCACGCGACGATCTGGCCCGCCGCGGCGACGGCAACCGACGCGCCCGCAAACGCAATCGCGCCAATCTTGAGGGTGTTGCCCAGTTTTCCCTTGTCTGAACTTCTTGTCATAGGTATTCCGGCATGTGTTGCGACATTACTCGGAGCATCTTACAGCATGTATTCGAAAAGCAAGGCAATTAGAGGGTTTCATTGGCCACCGGCGTCATGTCGATTTGCAGAGGCGCGCTCGCCTTGGGCGACGTCGTCACCGTATAGCTGATGGTCGTACTCGAGTCACCATTGATGCCCGTCACGCCATACCAGACCTCGATGCCGTTATAGCTCGCCTTGGTCATGGGGTCATCTCCGGGTTGGGTATGCCAGCTGTCCCTGAAGTAACCCGAATCGAAGAAGTAACCGTCAGTCTGCATGTTGGATATGCTCCCGCCAGCTGGAGCATAGAGATACACGTCCAGGTGCATATCGCTCACGCTACGCTTGATTGCCGCCTCACCCGTGATGTACCAGGACATGGTCGAAGCTTCCTCGTCGGTGAGGGTATTGGTGAACGTCACGGTCACATCGTAGCTCATCGAGCCGTCGGCGTTCTTGCGGCCATCACTCACCTGTACGTCGGTATCGAGATACCAGAAGCTCTTCGCGCCCGACGCGGCACCGAAGTAGATGCCTGCCACGGGATCGGTTTCACTCGTCGAGGTCAGGCCGGCAGCACCGAGCTTGGCGACAATGGCCTCCTCCTCGGGATTGGCCATCCAGATGTAGAAGCGTCGGTCATCGAGTGAGTTGTTGATGACCTCGAGGAGCTTCGCCAAGTCCACGTCACCCAGGTTGTCGAGTATCTGGTCGAGAGCCTGGCTCGCGACATCCGCGAAGAAGGCATCCTGAATCTCGTTCTCGTCCCCAAAGCGTAAGTAGACGTCGTTCATGAGCACCTGCGCGGCATTGGTGCCATCGACGACCGTGCCGTCACTCGTGGTCACGCCTCCGGTCAGCGCAAGGATGCGTTGCAAGAAGACTGGATCGAGCGTGACGATGCCATCGACCTCCGTGTTGCCACTCGACTCCCAGATGGCCTTCTGGAGCTCGGCCACGCGGGGGAAGTTGGGGATGTAACCGACGTCGCGCATGTCCTGACCAACACGCTCGCCGAAGATGCGCGTCTCCTCGTCGGTGAGGGGCAGCGCCGCCTCGCCATCATCCGGGCGCGGGGCCGTCTCGATGCCCACGAAATCACCCATGCTCATTTTGCCGTCCTCCACGGTCATGATGCCGAAGGATCCGGCCATGCCACCGATGGAGCGCGGTTCGGCGTTGTTCGCGGCAACGACGAGGTAATGCGCTGGCTCGCCGTCGGCACCCAGCATGCCGGGCAGCAGGTGCGAGAGCTCACTTGCGTACTCCGAAACGGTGTCGAGCGTCCCCACCATGCCCTTAACGGTCTGAACGGGCTCCTTGAGCTGGTCGATGTGCGAATCACCCATCTTCGCAACCCGCTCCGCGCACTCGTGAATCGTGGCATACTCGGCGCCGAGGGGGGCGAGCATGCTCTCCACCGCCTCGACGTTGCCGCCACCCTCGACCACGCTGCCGGAAAGCCCCTCGGCGGGAAGGGCGTTGATGAGCGGAGTGATCGCCGATGCACACAGCGTGTCCGCCACGCTCGCGATCGTGCGCACCTGGGCAACGTCGCCACCGTAGACGGGAATGAGCGTGGCTGCGGCCCACAAGGGACTGCCCACGTTATCGTTGAGCTTCTTGGCCGTTGCCGAAAGCTCTGTCGCCGTCTGCGTCGCGCCGGCCTTGTCACCCTCCTTGAGCTGGGTGACAAGCGTCTTGCCCTGGTCCATGAGCACGTTCGCGTCGGCCTTGGCCTCCTTGGCGCTCATGGCAAGCGCGACACCGGAACATGCAAGCGCAACGATGAGAACGACGATGACCACAATGACGATATTGCGAGTCCTGTGGCTCTTGGGACGTCGGGAGTTCTGCCCGACGTAGTTGCTCGTGTTGTAGGCCGCCATATCCGAACGCAAGACGGCCCGCTGGTTGTTGCGAGAATGGTTTCCGTGAGCCGAGTACCTAACCATGACACTCCCCAGTTCAAGATGGCGTACATGCGCCAAGACGCCACCTATGATTCATGACAAAATGTTCGCCCATGATACCGCAAGAGCCTCACGGGCGCGTCGTCTTCACGCTTTCTTCGCGGGGCGCTTGGAATCTTAACTGCTAGAACTGTCATCCTTCGCGTCATGCGACGGGCTCTCCTCGATTTCGCTGGAAGCGGCCTGCTGCTCGACATTGGGATGCCCCGTCTGCCAGGCTATGGTCGCGCGGCTGCGCTCCTCGAGCTCGACTTCGAGCAAATCGGTCTTGAATGCATAATTGTTCCAGAACGCACCCGTGAGATAGACCAGAATCGCGCCATCGAAAAGCAGCACGCGCCCGTAGTCGACGACGCCGATTTGGTACGTGTTGATGGTGAGGATGATGAGACCCGCTATGCCGATCATGCGGGCGATGGTTCGATAACGCAGCGATTCCCATCTGAATTCGGTCTCGACACGCGTCTGCGCCTCGACATCCGTCTCTGGATTGCCGGTAAGACGACTCGCAAGCATTTTGCGAAAGGCGGGCAGTTCCGCCCGTTCGGCACGAAGCTGGAAAAGGCGGACGGCGCTTACCGCATAGGCGAGCACGAGCACGATGACAAGGCCGGAAATGCCCTGACGGGCAGCGCCGGAACTGGCAAACGCAAAATAGACGATGGCGCCAATCGTGATCGCGACAAGAAACAGGTTCATGAGTACGAGGGCAATCGTTCCCATCCGCTTCGATTTGGGAATGCCCCATTCCTCGCGCAAGCCGGGGACGGAGTCTATGTAGGCCTTGACCTGTTCGTCGGTGGGTGCGTCCATGTTCGTGCCTCGGCATTCTATTGAAACGGGTGTGCTACGCCTGCCTAGTATCGCATACCCGACGCCCCCTTTAGCGCGAGAAGCCGCCGCCTCCGCCGCCGAAGCCTCCGCCGCCGCCCATGGAGAAGCCGCCGCCTCCGCCAAAGCTGCCGCCCCCGCCACCCTTGGCAGCCGAGACGATGCTCTGCGCGGAGTGCATCGTGTTCTCGAACGCGTTGCCGAAGAAGGCCGCGCTCGCCGCGCCCAGGTGCATGGCCACGTAGGGGTTGTAGTACCACAGCATGCTGCCGACGAAGACGTCGCTCTCCCAGATCTCGGGCGCGACGCGATTGAGATCGTTCACCACCTGGTCGGCCACGCCGAACAGGTACGCGTACACGAGCAGCTCGCCCCACACCTTCGCGTCCGTGGGAACGGCCTCGTCGAGTGCCGTGAAGTCCTTGAACCAACGCTTGAGAGCCTTGCAGCGTGCCAGGATGTCGACAGCCTCCTGGGAGCGCCGCGTCATGAAATGCGCGAAGACGAGCAAGGTGATGATGCCGGGAACAAGGCCGATGAGCGGCATGAAGTTCTCGATGGTGATGCTCACGAAGGCACCGAGCGAGAGAAGCACGATGGCCGCGATCTGGAATGCGCGCTTGCAGAATTCGCCCGCTCGCTCGAAGAAGCCGCGACGGTCGACATCGGCGCTGATGGTGCCCTGCCACATCTGCATGGAATTGACGTAGCTTTCGGCGTGATCCTTGGCATAGGCCTCGATGTCGGCGAGCGTGACGCTGCCGTACTGTACGCCGATCCTATCGAAGACGAGGTCGAGCGCCTTGACGTCGATGACATCGTAATCCGCCTTGGCTCGCTTCTCGGGATTGATGCCAAGACGATAGGTCACGTGTTCCTTGTCGCCAAGGATCTTGCGCTCCTCGACGCTCGTCTCGCGCGAGATGCTCACCACGCCCAGGTTGGACAGGTGCATGAGAACGACGAGGAGGTCGTTGGCGTCGGGCTTGTTCCAGCGTATGAGACGCCCGATGACCGCGGGGTTCGTTCCCTTGTCGGGTACGTCGCGCCAGTATTCGTCCGTGAAGCTCGGCTTGTGCTCGCGTCCATAGCGCAGGAACAGAATGATGGCGACAACGAGGCATGCCAGCGATATGCACAGCGGGATGACGAGCAGGAGCACATCTATGATGCGCCGCACCTGCGTCTCGTGCTCCCAGGCGCGCTCCTCCTCGAGCACCTGGGGCAGGCCGTCGGAAGCATGCGTCTGGGCAGGCGACACGTACGGCGTCCAGCTCGCGGGGAAGGCGACGCGCATCTCGGCGAAGTCCCCCTCCCTCACGCGGGGCACGTCGAATTCGACGGTGCCGTCATCTGCGAAGGTGACCGTGCCGTTGATGTTGCCATGGCCGAAGGCGTAGACGTTCTCGCCGCCCACGACGCTTTGGCCGGCAGGCACGGGCAAGTGCACGAACGCATGCACGTTCTCGGTGTCAACATCCCAGTTGGGGGCAACGAACTGCCAGTACAGCACGCTCACGTCATCGTAGCGATCGACGGCGTTCGTGTAGGTGTAGTCAAAGATGAAGGTCTTTCTCTCGTCCTCGGTGGTCGAGAACGCATAGACCGTCCTGTCGCGCGTGTCGACGGAGTAGTAACCGCTCGGCGGACCACCGGCCGTGCGCCACGAACCCTGGAACGGCACCTCGGCAAGCGTGGAGCTCACGCCATTCGCGTCGATGATGGAGACCCCGTTGACGATGGCCGTACCACCGGGCGGCGGGTCGAGCACGGCGGCCGTGAGCGTGTAGCGGCCCTCGAACTCGTAGGTGCGCGCGTCGACGACGTGCAGGGAGCCGTCCTCCGTGACCGTTGCCTGGATGGTGTCGCTCGTGCACGCGTGGCTCTTGGAAGCATGGGCGTCTACGGGCGCGAACGCCGCTGCAAACATGCATGCGGCGAGGATGACGACGAAGGCGCCCGCAATGGCGAGCGCGGTTCTCGTCGTTGCCTGTGCGCGGCGCGTCGCGTTCATGGCCTACGAGAAGCTGACTTGCGGCGCGGTGGCGGCAGGCGCATCGGCCTCGAAGAGCTCGCGTTCCTTGAAGCCGAACATGCCGGCGAAGATGACGGCCGGGAAGGTCTGGATGCCGTTGTTGTACTTCATGACCGTGTCGTTGTAGCTCTGACGCATGTAGCTGATCTTGTCCTCGGTCTCGGACAGCTGGGCCTGCAGGTCGAGGAAGTTGGTGGATGCCTTGAGGTCGGGGTAGGCCTCGCTCACGGCGAAGAGCGTCTTGAGCGCCCCGGTGAGCATGTTTTCGGCCTCGGCGCGTGCCTCGGGCGTCGTGGCGTTCATAGCGGCGTTGCGCGCCTGGGTCACCGCTTCGAGCGTGCCGCTTTCGTGCGACGCGTAGCCCTTGACGGTTTCGACCAGGTTGGGGATGAGGTCGAGCCTGCGCTGCAGCTGCACGTTGACCTGCGCCCAGGCGTTGTCGACGCGATTGCGCATGCGCACGAGGTTGTTGTACATCCCGATGAGCGCGATGGCGAGAATAACGACGATGACGAGAATGATGATGAGAGCGATGCCGAATCCGTCCATGAGAAGAGCCTTTCGATGATGAATCACTGCTAACTCAGTATTTTAGCAAAGGAGAGATGAGACAAGTGCACAGGGTATTTGTCTCATCTCACGCAAAATGAGACAAATACCCTGTGCACTTGTCTCATCCCGAAAGTTACCTTTGCATGTCGAAGGGGGCGCGCCTGTTGACTTTCCCCCTGCACCATTTACATTGAGCAGAAAATAGTTCCGAGGGATTATCGCCTGTCGGAACCACGGCGAGGAAACATGAGAGGACCTCGCAGGAGAGATGGGAACACCTATGAGCGATGCACTGTTGTCCGTCCGCAACCTGTCGGCTGGCGTTGACGGCAAGGAGATACTCCATTCGGTTGACCTCGATGTCGAGGAAGGCGGCGTACATGTCCTGATGGGCCCCAACGGCGCGGGCAAGTCGACGCTGGGTCACGTCATCATGGGCGAACCCACCTACGACGTCACCGGTGGCACCATCACCTTCGGCGGCGAGGACGTTACCGAGCTCTCCCCCGACAAGCGCAGTCTCGCGGGCATGTTCCTCTCGTTCCAGGCGCCCGTCGAGATTCCCGGCGTGCCACTGTCGAGCTTCCTGCGCGCCATCGCCTCGGCCCGCCCCGAGCTCGACATGAAGCGCAAGGAATTCCGCAAGCGCGTGCGCGAGCTTGCCGACGAGCTCGACATGGACCGCGCCTACCTCGATCGCGAGCTGGGCGTGGGCTTTTCCGGCGGCGAGAAGAAGAAGGTCGAGATGCTGCAGCTACTGCTGCTCAAGCCGCGTCTGGCCATACTGGACGAGGCCGACTCCGGCCTCGACGTCGACGCGCTCTCCGTCGTGAGCCGCGGCATGGAGCTCTACCGCCGCGAATGCAACGGCACCCTGCTCGTCATCACCCACAACACGCGCATACTCGAGCACCTCGACGTGGACAAGGTCCATGTCATGGTGCGCGGCTCCATGGTGACCGAGGGCGACGCGTCCATGATCGCCGACATCGACACCAACGGATTCGAGCAGTTCGAGTCCCTGGCGCAGGCACGATAAGAGGGCGCCATGACCGAATCAAGCGAAAAGAAGCGCACGCAGGTTGATGACATCGACCGCAGCATGTACGACTTCATCAAGGACGAGAGCAACCAGGAGCACCTGGAAGCCGGCCTCACGCCCGAAATCGTACGCGAAATCTCGGAGAAGAAGAACGAGCCCGACTGGATGCTCGAGAAGCGCCTCAAGGCCCTCGAAATCTACCACGAGCTCCCCATCCCCGACTGGGGCCCGTCCATCGCCGGCCTCGACATGGACCACATCGTCACCTACGTGAAGCCCGAGACCGACCAGCAGGCAAGCTGGGATGACGTGCCCGAGGACATCAAGGACACCTTCGACCGCCTGGGCATCCCGGAAGCCGAGCGCAGCTACCTGGCCGGCGTGGGCGCGCAGTACGACTCCGAGCTCGTGTACCACTCCATGCAGGAGTCCGCGTCCAAGATGGGCATCGTCTACTCGGGCATCGAGGAGGCCCTGGAAGACCCCAAGTGGGAGGGCATCATCCACGACCACTTCATGAAGCTCATCCCACCCACCGACCACAAGTTCGCGGCCCTGCACGGTGCCGTGTGGTCCGGCGGCTCGTTCGTCTATGTGCCCAAGGGCGTGCAGCTCGACTACCCGCTGCAAAGCTACTTCCGCCTCAACGCCCGTGGCGCCGGCCAGTTCGAGCACACGCTCATCATCGTCGAAGATGACGCGAGCCTGCACTTCATCGAGGGCTGCTCGGCCCCCAAGTACAACGTCGCCAACTTGCACGCGGGCGCCGTCGAGCTCTTCGTGGGCGAGCGTGCGCACCTGCGCTACTCGACCATCGAGAACTGGTCGAAGAACATGTACAACCTCAACACGAAGCGCGCCATTTGCAAGGAGGGCGGCGACATCGAGTGGATCTCGGGTTCGTTCGGCAGCCACGTGGGCTACCTCTACCCCATGTCCATCCTCAACGGACGCGACGCCAAGTCGAGCTTCACCGGCATCACCTTCGCCGGTGCGGGCCAGAACCTCGACACGGGCTGCAAGGTCGTGCTCAACGCGCCCCGGACCAAGGCGAGCGTCGAGACCAAGTCCATCTCCAAGGACGGCGGCGTGTCGACCTTCCGCTCGAGCGTGGTGGCGACCAAGAACGCCGAGGATTCCGCCGCAACGGTGAGCTGCCAGTCGCTCATGCTCGACGACCGCAGCCGCTCGGACACGATCCCGGCCATGGACGTCAAGTGCAAGAACGTTGACATCGGGCACGAGGCGACCATCGGCCGCATCGGCGATGACAAGGTCTTCTACCTCATGAGCCGTGGCCTTTCCGAAGAGGAGGCGCGCACGATGATCGTCAACGGCTTTGCCGAGCCGGTGAGCAAGGAGCTCCCGCTCGAATACGCCGTCGAGATGAACAACCTCATCAAGCTCGAGATGGAAGGGGCGATTGGCTAATGGAAGCACGTATCTTCGAGCACGCAAGTGCGATGCCAGCTCCGACCTGGTATTTCCTCCACATGAACGACGCAACCATCGAAATCCCGGCGCAGCTTTCCTGCGAGGCGCAAGCCGTCATCGAGACGGATGCCCCGCTTGGCGACGCGACGGAGTTCGTCGAGGCGATGCAGGCGGCACAGGCGGCCTGGGACAAGGCCTACGGTGACAGGCCCGTCCTCACCAACGCCGTCGACGAGCAGGCCGAGGAGCTCGGCGGCCTGGCGCTTTCGGCCTACCAGAAGAAGGCCGACGCCATGGAGCAGTCCAAGAGCCTGGCCGCGGCCTTTACGCAGGGCATGGGCGAGGAGGTGAGCGACTGGATTCGCGAGATGGCCGTGAAGACGCAATCGGTCATCGCGCCCGCCGGCTCGACCCATACGGCACACGTCCAGATAAGCGGCGTCAACATGGGCGCCAACATGACAGCCATCGACCTGGTCGCCCACGAGGGCGCCACCCTCGACGTTGCCATCATCGTGGACTCCCCCACCGCCGGCACCGGAGTCACCGGCAGCTCGCTTCGCATCTTTGCCGCCGAAGGCGCCCACGTCACGGTGCGTCGCGTCCAGACGCTCGACGACACCTGGACCGATCTTGACGACATGGGGCTCTTCGCCGCCGACAACGCGACCATCGAGGTGCACCAGACCGTCCTGGGCGCGGGCAAGACCTACACGGGGCTTGCCGGTGACCTGTGCGGCTACAACTCGACCATCAACGTCTACACCCATTACCTGGGCCACGGCGAGCAGGAACTCGACTTCAACTACGTCCTGCGCCATCACGGCGCCAAGTCCACCTGCAACCTGTATGCCAACGGCGTGCTCGCCGGCTCGAGCAAGAAGACGCTGCGCGGCACCATCGACCTCATCCGCGGCGGCAAGGGCGCCGTGGGCCACGAGGTCGACAATGTCCTGCTCGTCGACGAGGGCGTGAGCAACAAGACGGTTCCCAACATCCTGTGCAACGAGGACGACGTCATGGGCAACCACGGCGCGACCATCGGGCACATCAAGGCCGACCAGCTCTTCTACCTGGAAAGCCGCGGCCTGTCGCCCGAGCAAGCCGAGCAGATGTTCGTCACGGCGACGCTCGAGGACGCGTGGCTCAACGCCGCCAATGACGTGACCAAGCAAGCCGTCGCGCGTCTGGGCAACACGCTCGTGGAAAACTTCGAGGAGGTCTACCTGTGAGTTCCATCGACATTACGTCCAACCCCTACAAGAAGGACTTCCCGCTTCTTGCGTCCATGCCGGACCTGGCGTTTCTCGACAGCGCAGCCACCGCGCAGCGCCCCGCCTGCGTCATCGAGGCGCTGGACCACTTCTACAAGACCATGAACGCCAATCCCCTGCGCGGTCTCTACGAGCTCTCCATCGAGGTGACCGAGGCCATCGACAGCACCCGCAAGTCCATTGCGCGCTTCATCGGTGCCGGCGAGGAAAACGCCCGTGACATCATCTTCAACCGCAACGCCTCCGAGGCCCTCAACATCGTGGCCCAGGCCTTCGCGCCCACGGTGCTCGAGGAGGGCGACGAGGTGTGCATCACCATCATGGAGCACCACAGCAACCTCATCCCCTGGCAGCAGGCCTGCAAGAAGGCCGGTGCGAAGCTCGTCTACCTGTATTGCGACAAGAACGGCTTCATCTCCGACGAGGAGATGCAGGCAAAGATCGGTCCCAAGACCAAGATCGTCTCGGCGGCCCACGTATCCAACGTCCTGGGCGTCACCAACCCCATAGCCCGCATGGCGCAGCTCGCCCATGAGAACGGCGCCTACATGGTGGTCGACGGCGCGCAGTCCGTCCCGCACATGCCCGTCGACGTCACCGAACTCGGATGCGACTTCTTCGCCTTCTCGGGCCATAAGGTGTTCGGACCCTTTGGCGTGGGCGTGCTCTGGGGCAAGCACGAGCTCCTCGAGAGCATGCCGCCGTTCCTCACGGGCGGCGAGATGATCGATTACGTGAGCGAGCAGGATGCCGTCTGGTCCCCGCCTCCCGAGAAGTTCGAGGCGGGCACGCAGGACGCGGCCGGCATCTACGCGACCGGCGTGGCCATCGACTACGCCGAGAAGGTCGGCCTGGCGGCCATGGAACAGCGCGAGCGCGAGCTCATGCGCTACCTGGCCGAGCGCATGGACGCCCTCAAGTTCATCGAGGTCGTGGGTCCCGCCGATCCCGACGCGCGCAGCGGTGCCTACAGCTTCAACGTCACCGGCGTGCATCCGCACGACGTCTCGGGCATCCTCAGCGGCGAGAACATCGCCATCCGCGCGGGGCATCACTGCGCCCAGCCGCTGCTCCTGTTCCTCGGCATGCACACCTGCTGCCGCGCGAGCGTGGCGTTCTACAACGATGCAAGCGATATCGACAAGCTCGTCGAAGGACTCGAGCTCGTGGGAAGGATGTTCAATGTCTAACGGCTCTACCAGCAGCATTTATTCCGCTGCGTTGATGGACCACAACGCCCATCCCGACTACCGCTACGAACTCGAGGACGCGACGCACAGCCACGACGGCATCAACGCGAGCTGCGGAGACGAGCTCACGCTTTACCTCAGGATCGACGACGAGAACGACATCATCGAAGAGGCATCGTTCACGGGCCATGGCTGCGCCATCAGCCAGGCATCGGCCGACATGATGGCCGGTCTCATCGAAGGCGAATCCGTCGACGAGGCCAAGCGCCTGCTTGGCTTGTTCATCGGCATGATCCAGGGCAACGAGCTCTCCGAAGACGACATCGAGGACCTCGACGAAGCCGCCGAGCTCCAATCGATCTCTCGCATGCCCGCACGCGTCAAGTGCGCCGAGCTCGCCTGGCGCACCCTCAACGGCATCCTCACGGAGCGCGAAACCGAGAAATGAGACAAATACACAGGGTATTTGTCTCATTTCCTTGTCACGATGCCACCGCCGAGGCATTCCTCGTCGCGGTAGATGGTGACTGACTGGCCGGCGGCAACGGCTTCGACGCGGTCGTCGAAGCTGATGCGGGCCGCA
>CATLBX010000009.1 GCA_949879855.1 uncultured Coriobacteriia bacterium | reverse complement strand
GCAACTGAAAGGTTTTAGTTATGACTAAGGAAGAAATTCTCGAAGGTATCAAGGGCCTGACCGCTCTCGAGCTCTCTGAGCTCGTCCATGACCTGGAGGAGGCCTTTGGCGTCTCCGCCGCCGCTCCCGTTGCCGTTGCCGCTGTCGGCGGTGCCGCTGCCGGCGGTGCCGATGCTGGCGCTGGCGAGGAGAAGAGCGACTTCGACGTCGTGCTCGAGTCCTTCGGCGACAACAAGATCGCTGTCATCAAGGTTGTCCGCGAGGTCACCGATCAGGGCCTCAAGGAGGCCAAGGCTCTCGTCGAGAGCGCTCCTGCCACCATCAAGGAGGGCGTGAAGAAGGACGAGGCCGAGGAGATGAAGGAGAAGTTTGAGGCTGCTGGTGCAGTGGTGACCCTCAAGTAACTCAGCTTTATTTCATCGTTTTTGAAAACCCGGGTTCCGAGAGGAGCCCGGGTTTTCTTTAGGCGTAATGGGCGGTGGGTAATGTCCAGTCGCTCAGACAGTCCTGAGCTCACATGGAAGCGCCACTGGCGCTTCCCGCTCGTGCGGAACTCGCTTTGTGGACACAACCCACCGCCCATGTTTTGCAGAAAGAGCTCTGGGGATGCTCGAATAAATCAAGAAGACTTCATCACCCTTGCATGCTTCATAAGCTTGCGTATTATTGTGAGAATGACGAGCGCCACCAGCTCTATAGCAGGGTGATGAGGACGAGGGGGAGAGCATGCTCGAGCAAGCTGACCTGAAGAAGCGCATCGACAAGGAAGAGTACGAGCAGCGCAAGGACGAGCTGACCGAAAGACTCGTCCGTTTGCAGCAGCAGTGCATTCGAGAAAAGCTCCCCGTCGTTGTCTGTGTCGATGGGTGGAGCGCATCGGGCAAGGGCACGAGCATCTCCAAGCTGGTAAAGGACCTCGATGCCCGCGCGTTCACGGTCTACTCGATGAACGATCCCACGGAGGAGGAATGCCGTTACCCGCTCATGAAGCGCTTCTGGGAGCGCGTGGGCCAGTACGGCACCATGACCTTCTTCGACAAGAGCTGGTATTCGGAAATCATCAAGACACTTTCGGGCATGATTCACAGTGGCAAGGGCGCGCATCTGCCGCAGCCCAAGATCCGCGACCATGTTGATTACATCGTAAAGTCTCGCAACGGCCAGGCGGGACTCTTCGCCGAGTCGACGCAGATCTTCGAGGGGCAGCTCGTCGCCGATGGCTATCTCATCATCAAGCTCTTCTTCCACATCAGCAAGAAGGAGCAGGCTAAGCGCCTTGACGCGCTTGCGTCTGATAAGACGACGGCATGGCGCGTCAACTACGAGGACTTGTACCAGAACAAGAACTACGACAAGACGCTGCCCATCATCGACAAGCTGCTTGAGCTCACCGACTCCGCAGATGCGCCCTGGCACATCATCGCCGCCGAGAATCGCCGTGTCCGCCGCATCGAGTTCCTCGAAACGCTCGTCGCCGAGATAGAGGAGGGTCTGGCCCGACACGTCAAGATCAAGGAGAACCCCGTCATCATTCCCGATGACTTCCCCTTGCCGCGCACGCGCCACGACCTCGTGAAAGTGCAGTCGGTCGAGGAGATCAGGCACGACCTCACGAGTGACCCCGAGGAATATCGCAGCGAGCTCAAGAAGGAGCAAGAGCGCCTTGCGACCCTGCAGCTCGAGATGTACCGTCGCCGCATTCCCATGATGCTCGTCTTCGAGGGATGGGATGCCGCCGGCAAGGGTGGTGCCATCAAGCGCATTGCCGCGGCCCTCGATGCCCGTGACTACCGCGTGATTCCCTCGGGAGCCCCCACCAAACCCGAGAAGGAGCATCCCTTCCTGTGGCGCTACTGGATTAGCCTGCCCAAGAGCGGGCATACCGCAATCTACGACCGCTCGTGGTACGGCCGCGTCATGGTCGAGCGCGTGGAGGGCTTCTGCACGCCGTCCGACTGGCGTCGTGCCTTCGAGGAAATCAACGACTTCGAGTGGGAAATGTTCCGCACGGGAACGCTGCTCATGAAGTTCTGGGTCAACGTGAGCCAGGACGAGCAGCTTGCGCGCTTCGAGGCGCGCAAGAACGACCCGGACAAGGCATGGAAGCTCACCGACGAGGACTGGCGTAACCGCGAGAAATTCCCGCAATACTGCGTCGCCATCAACGACATGCTGCGCATGACGTCCACGTACTTCGCACCTTGGAACATCATCGAGTCCGACGACAAGAAGTACGCGCGCATCAAGACGATCAAGGCCATCAACGCCGCCATCGAAGAACGCTTGAAGCAGGACAAGAAGGCGTAATGCCCACGGTCGGCATCATATCGGACACTCACGGGCGCATCAGCGATGATGCACTCGAAGCGCTGTCGAACGTCGACCACATTATTCACGCGGGCGACATTGGCGCGCAATCGGTGCTCTTGGAGCTTGAGGCTCTGGCCCCCACCACTGCGGTGCTGGGAAACAACGACATCTACACGGACTATGGCCCTGGTGTGAAGGACCACGCCACGCAGACCATCGGCGGCGTAAGGATATTCGTGTCGCATTATCCCAAAGATGCCGAGCGCGCCGCTGATAGCGGCGAATACGGCCTGACAATTCACGGCCACACCCATGTGCCGCGTGACGAGATGCGGGGAGATTGCCGCATCATCAACCCGGGCGGCGCCTTTCGTCCCCGTGGCGGGTCCAAGCGAAGCATCGCAATCGTTGAGCTCGAGGACGGCAAGGTGGGGTCGGTTCGCACCGTGTTGGTGTGAGTTGCGTCTCCGCTCTGTCCTCAACCGGAGCGACGGGCATTCTTCAGAGATTGTTCAGGAAATGCTCCGCTTTTACTCCGAAAACGTTCCGGTTTCGTTCAGATTCTCGGGGTGGTTGTCTCGGGGAGGGGCGTGTAGCCTCGCCGTTGCCCCGAGAAATCTTGCTTCAAACTTACAGAAGACGAGGACTCTTTTGTAAGGTCGTAATTTGCGACCTTATGCTTTGAATTGGTGACGTAAAGACTATCCACTTTACGTAGTTTTCTGAGTCTCTCACATTTTCCGTTCACCGATAAACCACATCCGTTCACAAATAAATAGCCTCTGGCACTACCGCTCGTCAAAGTTTTTCTTGACCACGCGCGTGTAAGCCCATATCCTCTCGCTCGTATATCACCGGTTCAGTAGTTTCATCGGACAACTATAAGGAGGATATAGTGCCGACTACCGTAACGTCCCAGGCCAACGTGTATCGCGATCGCCTTAGCTTCGCGAAGCTCCCGGAGGTCATGGACATTCCCAATCTTATTTCCATCCAGGTTGACTCGTTCAACAACCTCATGACCGAGGGCCTTGACGAAACCTTCGCGAGCATGTCTCCCATCGAGAACAGCGCGAAGACCCTCTGCGTCGAGTTCGGCGCTCACGAGTTTGGCGATCCGAAGCATTCCGTCGAGGAGTGCAAGAAGCGCGACATCTCGTACCAGGCCCCGCTCTTCGTCGATATCCGCTTCATCAACAAGGAGACCGGCGAGATGCAGGAATCCAACGTCTTCATGGGCGATTTCCCGCTCATGACGAACCGCGGCACCTTCATCATCAACGGCACCGAGCGCGTCGTCGTCTCCCAGCTCGTTCGTTCGCCGGGCGTGTACTTCTCCGCCGAGCGCGACAAGACGAGCGACCGCACCATTTATAACGCGAAGGTCATCCCCACGCGCGGCGCCTGGCTCGAGTTCGAGACCGACAAGCGCGACGTGCTCTCCATTCGCATCGACCGCAAGCGCAAGCAGCCCGCGACGCTGCTGCTCCGCGCACTCGGCATCGCCGAGACCCGCGACGAGATCATCGAGGTGCTCGGTGACAGCGAGATGGTCGAGCGCACGCTCGAGAAGGACCCGTCCTCTTCGCGCGAGGAGGCGCTCATCGAGCTGTACCGTCGCCTGCGTCCGGGCGAGCCGCCCACGGTCGATTCCGCGCGCAGCCTGCTCGAGGGTCTGTTCTTCAACCCGCAGCGCTATGACCTCGCCAAGGTCGGTCGTTACAAGATCGACAAGAAGCTCGGCATCGAGAGCGACTCCTCCACGCTCACGGTCGAGGACATCGTCACGGCGATGCGTTACATCATCAACCTCGCCCAGGGCAAGCCCGGCTACCAGATCGACGATATCGACCACTTCGGCAACCGTCGCATCCGCACCGTCGGCGAGCTCATCAAGAACCAGTTCCGCATCGGCATCAGCCGCATGGAGCGCGTCGTGCGCGAGCGTATGTCCACCTTCGACCCCGAGGACATCTCGCCGCAGTCGCTCATCAACATTCGCCCCATCGTTGCCGCGATCAAGGAGTTCTTCGGCTCCTCGCAGCTGTCGCAGTTCTTCGACCAGACCAATCCGGCCGCGGGCATCACGCACAAGCGCCGTCTGTCCGCACTCGGCCCGGGCGGTCTGTCCCGCGAGCGTGCCGGCTTCGAGGTTCGCGACGTTCACACCTCCCACTACGGCCGCATGTGCCCCATCGAGACGCCTGAAGGCCCGAACATCGGCCTCATCGGCTCGCTGGCAACCTATGCCCGCGTCAACGACTTCGGCTTCATCGAGACGCCCTATCGCCGCGTCGTCGATGGCAAGATCACCGATGACGTCGACTACCTGACCGCCGACGAGGAGGAGAACTACTCGATTGCCCAGGCAAACGAGCCCTTCGACCCCAAGACGCGTGTGTTCGGCTCCGTCGACGAGAAGACCGGCAAGTTCGTCGCCGCAAAGCGCGTCGTCTGCCGTACCAAGAACGCCGACGGCGTCTTCGGCGATCCCGAGGAAGTCCCCGTCGAGGACGTCCAGTACATGGACGTTTCCCCGCGCCAGATGAACTCGGTCGCCACCGCGCTCAGTCCCTTCCTCGAGCACGATGACGCAAACCGCGCCCTCATGGGCTCGAACATGCAGCGCCAGGCCGTGCCGCTGCTTCGTCCGCAGGCGCCGCTCGTCGGCACCGGCATGGAGCATCGCATCGCCTCTGACTCCGGCGAGCTGCCCCTGGCCAAGCATGCCGGCACCGTCACCTACGTTGATGGCGCGCGCGTCGAGGTCACCGATGGGGACGGCAACGTGGACACCTACACGCTGCCCAAGTTCCAGCGCTCCAACCAGAGTGGCTGCATCAACTACAAGCCGCTCGTGAAGTACGGCGACGAGGTCCACGTGGGCGACGCCCTGGCCGATGGTCCCTCCACCGACCACGCCGAGCTTGCCCTGGGCCAGAACCTCATGATCGCCTACATGCCGTGGGAAGGCTACAACTACGAGGACGCCATCATCATCTCCGAGCGCGTCGTCGCCGAGGACCTGCTCACGTCCATCCACATCTCCGAGCACGAGATCGACGCCCGCGACACGAAGCTCGGTCCCGAGGAGATCACCCGCGAAATCCCGAACCTCTCCGAGGACATGCTCGGCAACCTGGATGCCGACGGCGTCATCCGCATCGGTGCCGAGGTGCATCCGGGCGACGTGCTCGTCGGCAAGGTCACGCCCAAGGGCGAGACCGAGCTCACCGCCGAGGAGCGCCTGCTGCGCGCCATCTTCGGCGAAAAGGCCCGCGAGGTCCGCGACACGTCCCTGAAGATGCCGCACGGTGCATCGGGTCGCGTCATCGGCATCTCGCAGTTCTCGCGTGCCGCCGGCGACGAGCTTCCCCCGGGAATCAACGAGCTCGTGCGCGTGTACGTCGCGCAGAAGCGCAAGGTCCAGCAGGGCGACAAGCTCTCCGGCCGACACGGTAACAAGGGCGTCATCTCGCTCGTGCTGCCGGTCGAGGACATGCCCTACATGGCAGACGGTACGCCCGTCGACGTCATCCTCAATCCCCTGGGCGTTCCCTCCCGTATGAACGTCGGTCAGCTGCTCGAGAACCACCTCGGCTGGGCCGCGCTCAACGGCTGGAACGACGACCCGAACAGCGACGAACCCGTCGAGGGCCCCTTCTTCGTTTCCACCCCGATCTTCGACGGTGCGACCGAGGAGGAGATCTCGGACGCCATCATCAAGGGCAACAAGAACCGCGTCGACAAGGCGAAGAAGCGCTACGGCGACATGTTCTACGAGCCCTTCGTCGCGCAGCTCTCCGCCACCGGCAAGGCCGACCTCTACGACGGCCGCACGGGCGAGAAGTTCCGCGAGCAGATCACCGTGGGACAGACCTACATGCTCAAGCTCTCCCACATGGTCGACGACAAGATCCATGCTCGCTCGACTGGCCCCTACAGCCTCATCACGCAGCAGCCGCTCGGCGGCAAGGCCCAGTTCGGTGGCCAGCGCTTCGGCGAGATGGAGGTCTGGGCACTGTACGCGTACGGTGCCGGCAACGTCCTGCAGGAGATCCTCACGGTCAAGTCCGACGACACGGCCGGTCGCGTCAAGGCCTACGAGTCCATCGTCAAGGGCGAGAACATCCCGGCTCCGGAGCTTCCCGAGTCCTTCAAGGTTCTCGTCAAGGAGATGAAGTCGCTCGCGCTCGACGTCGAGCTCATCGGCCGCGATGGCAAGGACGAGACCGACGCCCTCACCGAGACCATCGAGATTCTCGATGCGTCCAGCGAGATGGCCGAGGCCGGCGATTCCGGTATCGACCTGGATCTCGACGCGCTCGACATGCTCACCGACGGCATCGCCCAGATGAACGCCGGCGCGGACGACCTGCTGGGCGTCCCCGAGGGCGGAGAGGAGCTCATCGGCTCTTCCGTCTCCGATAGCGGCGACGAGGTGATGATTGGCGCCGCGGTTGGCGCCGACGACGACGTACCCGTTGGCGATGACCTGATCGGCGGCGTTATCACCGAGGACAACCCGGCTCACGACGAGATCGTGGAAGAGCTCGAGGACCAGGCTGCCGAGACCGCGCTCGAAAATGACCAGGACGCGTATGTCGATGAGGCCGAAGAGCTCATCGGTGACGCATCCGCCGATCCTGGCATTGCACTCGACGTGAACGTGGACGAGCAACCTGACATGGACGACGGCAATGAGGGAGAGGAGTAGGCCATGACCGTATTTGACGTGAATAACTTTGACGAGTTCCATATTGGCCTGGCAAGCGCCGAGAAGATCCGCTCCTGGTCCCATGGCGAGGTCAAGAAGCCCGAAACCATCAACTATCGCACCCTCAAGCCCGAGAAGGACGGCCTGTTCTGCGAGAAGATCTTTGGCCCGACCAAGGACTGGGAGTGCGCCTGCGGCAAGTACAAGCGCATTCGCTTCAAGGGCATCGTCTGCGAGCGCTGCGGCGTCGAGGTGACGCGTGCCAAGGTGCGCCGCGAGCGCATGGGCCACATCGAGCTGGCCGCTCCCGTGAGCCACATCTGGTACTTCAAGGGCAGCCCGAGCCGCCTCGGCTACCTGCTCGACATCTCGCCCAAGGACCTCGAGAAGGTTCTGTACTTCGCGAGCAACATCATCACCTGGGTCGACAAGGAGGCCCTGGCCGAGGACGCCTCCGAGCTCGAGGAAGAGCTCGCCGCAAGCCTCGAGGAACTCGATTCCGAGCGCGACCGCCTCATCCAGATGACGCGTCACCAGTCGACCGACTACTTCGACGAGAACGGCGAGCGCGAGTACGACGAGGAAGACCTCATGACTCCTGAGGAGGTCGAGGAGGAAATCGCCGACCTGCGCGAGGAGTTCGAGGAGCGCAAGGACCTGCGCACCGAGGCCTACGAGACGCTCATGCGCATCGAGCCCAAGATGCTCATCTCCGACGAGACGCTCTACCGTGAGCTGCGCCTCAACTACCGCGACTACTTCCGCGGTGGCATGGGCGCCGAGGCCGTGCGCGACCTGCTCGGTGACGTCGATCTCGAGGCCGCGGCCGAGGAGCTGTGCGAGACCATCGCCACGGGCAAGGGCCAGAAGCGTGCCAAGGCCGTCAAGCGCCTCAAGGTCATCGAGGCCTTCATCCGCAGCAACAACGACCCGACGGACATGATCCTCGACGTCATCCCGGTCATCCCGCCCGACCTGCGCCCCATGGTGCAGCTCGATGGTGGCCGCTTTGCCACGAGCGACCTCAACGACCTGTACCGTCGCGTCATCAACCGCAACAACCGCCTCAAGAAGCTGCTCGACCTCTCGGCTCCCGACATCATCGTGAACAACGAGAAGCGCATGCTCCAGGAGGCCGTGGACGCCCTCTTCGACAACGGCCGCCGTGGTCGTCCCGTCGTGGGTCCGGGCAACCGTCCTCTCAAGTCGCTGGCCGACATGCTCAAGGGCAAGCAGGGGCGCTTCCGTCAGAACCTCCTGGGCAAGCGCGTCGACTACTCCGGCCGTTCGGTCATCGTCGTCGGCCCGCAGCTCAAGATTCACCAGTGCGGCCTTCCCAAGCAGATGGCTCTCGAGCTGTTCAAGCCCTTCGTCATGAAGCGCCTGGTCGAGCTCGAGCAGGCTGCCAACATCAAGGCCGCCAAGCGCATGGTCGATCGCGGCGCGTCGCTGGTCTGGGACGTCCTCGAGGAGGTCATCACCGACCACCCCGTGCTGCTCAACCGCGCGCCAACCCTGCACCGCCTCGGCATCCAGGCCTTCGAGCCCGTGCTCGTCGAAGGCAAGGCCATCCGTTTGCATCCGCTTGTCTGCACCGCGTTCAACGCGGACTTCGACGGTGACCAGATGGCCGTGCACGTGCCGCTGTCGAGCGAGGCGCAGGCCGAGGCCCGCGTGCTCATGCTGAGCTCCAACAACATCAAATCGCCGGCCCACGGCAAGCCGCTCACCATCCCGACGCAGGATATGATCATCGGCATCTATTACCTCACCGCCGCCCGCGACGGCTTTGAGGGCGAGGGCCGTAGCTTCATGGACTTCAAGGACGCGCAGAACGCCTATGACGCCCGTGCCGACGTGGACCTGCAGGCCAAGATCTTCGTGCGTCTCAAGTACGACACCAAGGTCGAGACCTCCTATGGTGTCTACGAGGAGAAGAAGGCCGGCGAGCGCATCGAGACGACGATCGGCCGCATCATCTTCAACAGCGTGCTTCCCAAGGAACATGCCTTCATCAACCACGGCATGGACAAGAAGGAGGTTGGCCGACTCATCGAGGATTGCGCCAACGCCTACAAGACGCCCGAGATGATGCAGATCCTCGACGGCCTCAAGGCCCTCGGCTTCCACTACGCCACGCGCGCCGGTGTCACCGTGTCCGTCTACGACGCGACGATTCCGCCGAACAAGGCCGACATTCTCGCCGAAGCCGACAAGAAGGTCGCCGCGGTCGAGGAAGACTACGAGATGGGCTTCATGAGCGCCGACGAGCGCCATCGTCAGATCGTCGAGATCTGGACCGTTGCCAACGAGGACGTCGGCAACGCCATGGCCGACAACTTCGACCACTTCAACCCGATCTACATGATGGCCTTCTCCGGTGCCCGCGGTAACATCAAGCAGATTCGCCAGCTTGCCGGTATGCGCGGCCTCATGGCCGACCCGAAGGGCGAGATCATCGACCTCCCGATTAAGGCGAACTTCCGCGAGGGCCTGACCGTTCTCGAGTACTTCGTCTCGACGCACGGCTCTCGAAAGGGCATGGCCGACACCGCGCTTCGTACCGCCGACTCCGGTTACCTCACCCGTCGTCTGGTCGACGTCGCGCAAGACGTCATCATCCACGAGGAGGATTGCGGCACGAGCGATGGCATCGAGCAAGCCGTCATCAATCGCAAGGACGAGCCCGATACCAACCTGATCGGCCGTTGCCTGGCCGCCGATGCCGTCGACCCCGCCACCGGCGAGGTCCTGATCGGCGCGGGTGACTACATCGAGACCTACGAGGAGCTCGAGAAGATCGCCAACGCCGGCGTCGAGAGCGTCAAGATTCGAAGCCTCATGACCTGCCACGCGCACTCGGGCGTCTGCCAGAAGTGCTACGGCTTCGACCTGGCCGCCGGCCGCCCGGTCAACCTGGGCACTGCCGCCGGCATCATCGCCGCGCAGTCCATCGGCGAGCCGGGTACCCAGCTCACCATGCGCACCTTCCACTCCGGTGGTGTTGCAGGCGAGGACATCACGCAGGGTCTTCCCCGTGTTACCGAGCTCTTCGAGGCGCGCAAGCCCAAGGGTCTCGCCATCCTGGCCGAGATTTCCGGCACGCTGCAGATTTCCGCGACCAAGGACAGCCGTACGCTCACCATCCACAACGAGGACGGCGAGGTGCGCGAGTATCAGACGGGCGCACGCGCGCAGCTCATGCCGGGCGTCTCCGACATGTGCACCGTCGAAGTCGGCCAGCAGCTCACCAAGGGCTCCATTGACCCACACGAGCTCCTGCGCCTTACCGACGTCAACACGACGCTGCGCTACATCGTCGACCAGGTCCAGGACGTCTACACGTCCCAGGGCGTCGACATCAACGACAAGCACGTCGAGGTCATCGCGCGCCAGATGCTGCGCAAGGTGACGGTTACCGATCCGGGCAGCTCCCGCTTCCTGCCGGGCTCCCAGGTCAACCGCTATGAGTTCGAGGAAGAGGTCGATCGCATCATGCTCGAGGGCGGCGACGTGCCCACCGCGCGCCCGCTCATCCTCGGCATCACCAAGGCCTCGCTGGCCACGGACTCGTTCCTGTCGGCCGCCTCGTTCCAGGAGACCACCAAGGTGCTGACCGATGCCGCAATCGAGGGCAAGGTCGACAAGCTCCAGGGCCTCAAGGAGAACGTCATCATCGGCAAGCCCATCCCCGCGGGCACCGGCCTCAAGCGCTACCGCGACCTGCAGCTCACCTACAAGGGCGAGCGCATCGACCGCAGCGGCTCGAGCGCCGACCGCCTGCCCGACTGGGCCCCCGAGGAGCTCCGCGAGACCGAGAGCCTGTTGCCGCAGCCGCAGGAATGGGCTATCAACGGCGAGGAGTACCTGGGCGGTGCGCCGGGCGACATGTCCATGTTCCTCAACGGAGGCTACCTCGGCGGCCGTGGTCCGCAGCTTGCCCCCGAACTCGCCAAGCTCTACCTCTTCGACGACCTTGGCGTCAGCCAGCGCTGGGCCAACAAGTTCAGCGAGGCGGGCATCGAGATGGTCGGCGACCTGGTCGGCAAGACCGAAGACGAGCTGTTCCGCATCGAGGGCATCGGCGTCAAGGCCATCGAGGAACTCAGGGCCGGACTCGAGGCTCGAGACCTGCTCTACATCCTCGACGATCCCAAGAAGAGCGACGAGCCCGATGCCTCGCAGCTGCTCGAGATGCTGTTCTCGCCGGAGGACGCGATGTACATGGGTGCCGACGTGCCCCAGTCCTACAGCGCCGACCCCGACGACTTCATCGGCACGACCTCGCAGCGTCATTCGTCTTCCGACGAGGACGTGCTCAATGAGCTGCTTGGCGGCCTGAGCGATTCCGGCTTCGGCATCACCGACGAGGAGACCGAGAAGGCCGAGAACGCCCAAGACGACGACGGGCTGATTGGCTAGGACCATCAAGTTTTTATCTGCGTCGTGCAAATGAGAAACCCCCGGTTGCTATGACCGGGGGTTTCTTACATGAAGCAACTATGAAAAAGTATGGATACACCCGGGCGCGTGGCGTTTGACAGCCTTGGTTTAGACGGGTAGTCTACCGCCTTGCGCTTTTGAAACCTGCAAAAGCACCACTACGGTAAACCGGTAGCAAAACGAAAGGAACTACATTGCCTACCATTAATCAGCTGGTCCGCAAGGGCCGCGCGAAGGCAGTCGACAAGTCGAAGTCGCCCGCCCTCAAGGGCAACCCCCAGAAGCGTGGGGTTTGCACGCGCGTCTACACCGCAACCCCCAAGAAGCCGAACTCGGCTCTCCGCAAGGTTGCCCGTGTCCGTCTCGTCAACGGCATGGAAGTCACCGCCTACATCCCCGGCATTGGCCACAACCTGCAGGAGCACTCCATGGTGCTCATCCGCGGCGGCCGTGTTAAGGACCTCCCCGGTGTCCGCTACAAGATCATCCGCGGTACGCTCGATACCGCTTCCGTGTCCGACCGTGCTCAGGCCCGTAGCCGCTACGGCGCCAAGAAGCCCAAGAACTAAAGAAAGGGGAGATTGAGAAATGCCACGTCGTTCAGCTGCAGTGCGCCGCGAGATTACTCCGGACGCCGTATATAACAACCGCCTTGTCACGCAGCTCATCAACAAGATCCTGCTCGACGGCAAGCGTTCGACCGCCGAGGGTATCGTCTACGGTGCGTTTGACCTCGTCGAGGCCAAGACCGGCGAAGATCCCCTGAGCGTCTTCAAGAAGGCCATGGACAACGTCCGCCCCACGGTCGAGGTCAAGCCTCGCCGCGTCGGTGGCGCCACGTACCAGGTTCCCACCGAGGTCAACTCCCGTCGTGCCACTACGCTCGCCATTCGCTGGATCGTCGGCTACTCGCGCGACCGCAAGGAGCGCAGCATGGCCGAGCGTCTCGCCAACGAGATCATGGACGCCTCCAATGGCCTGGGCGCATCCGTCAAGAAGCGCGAAGACGTCTACAAGATGGCCGAATCCAATCGTGCCTTCTCGCACTATCGCTGGTAGGAGGTATACACAATGGCAACGAAGAAGACTCCGCTCGAGGATACCCGCAACATCGGCATCATGGCCCACATTGATGCCGGTAAGACCACCACGACCGAGCGCATCCTCTACTACACGGGCAAGACCCACAAGATCGGCGAGGTTCACGACGGCGCGGCCACCATGGACTGGATGGTCCAGGAGCAGGAGCGCGGCGTGACCATCACCTCCGCCGCCACCACGTGCTTCTGGGACAAGGACGGCCAGACCTACCGTATCCAGATCATCGACACCCCGGGCCATGTTGACTTCACCTCCGAGGTCGAGCGCTCCCTGCGCGTCCTCGACGGTGCCGTCGCCGTGTTCGACGCCGTCGCCGGCGTCCAGCCGCAGTCCGAGACGGTGTGGCGTCAGGCCTCCCGTTACGAGGTTCCCCGCATCGCCTTCATCAACAAGTACGACCGCATCGGCGCCAACTACTTCCGCGCGATCGAGACCATGAGGGATCGCCTGGGTGCGCACGCTGTTGCCGCACAGGTCCCGATGGGCGAGGAAGACCACTTCTGGGGCGTCATCGACCTCGTCACCATGACTGCATGGGACTTCAAGGCCGATGACAAGGGCATGACCTACCCCGAGCCCATGGACGCCATTCCCGACGAGTTCGTTGACATCGTCGAGGAGCGCCGCGCCGAGCTGCTCGAGGCTGCCGCCGATTACGATGACGAGCTCATGGAGCTCGTGCTCATGGACGAGGAGATTCCCGTCGAGCTCCTGAAGAAGGCGCTGCGCGCCGGCGTGCTCGCCAACGACCTCAACCTCGTGTTCGTGGGTTCCGCCTACAAGAACAAGGGCGTCCAGGAGCTGCTCGACGCCGTCGTCGACTACCTGCCCAGCCCGCTCGACATTCCCGCCATCACGGGCATCAACCCCGATACGGGTGCCGAGGAGGAGCGCAAGCCGTCCAACAAGGATCCGTTTGCCTCGCTGGCCTTCAAGATCATGACCGATCCCTACGTCGGCAAGCTCACCTACCTGCGCGTGTATTCGGGCCGTCTCGATTCCGGCTCCTACGTCATCAACGCCAACAACGGCAAGAAGGAGCGCATCGGCCGCATCCTCGAGATGCACTCCAACGAGCAGCATGACGTCGATTACTGCTCCACGGGTGATATCGTCGCGGCCGTCGGCCTCAAGAACACCACGACCGGCGAGTCCCTGTGTGACGAGGACCATCCCATCATCCTCGAGTCCATGGAGTTCCCCGATCCCGTTATCGACATCGCCGTCGAGCCCAAGACCAAGGCCGAGCAGGACAAGCTCGCCGTGGGTCTGCAGAAGCTCGCCGAGGAGGACCCGACCTTCCAGGTCCACACCGACGAGGAGACCGGCCAGACCATCATCGCCGGCATGGGCGAGCTGCACCTCGAGATCATCATCGACCGCCTGACCCGCGAGTTCAAGGTCGAGGCAAACGTCGGCAAGCCGCGCGTTGCCTACCGTGAGAAGCCGGGTCACGAGGTTCTCAACGTTCAGGGCAAGTTCGTTCGCCAGTCCGGTGGTCGTGGTCAGTACGGCGACGCCATCATCAACATGCGTCCGGGCGAGCCGGGTTCCGGCTTCACCTTCGAGAACAAGATCGTCGGTGGTGCGATTCCCAAGGAATACATCCCGTCCGTCGAGAAGGGCATCGAAGAGGCCCTTCAGAGCGGCGTCGTCGCCGGTTATCCCGTCCTCGACGTTGCCGTCGAGCTCGTCGATGGTTCCTACCACGATGTCGACTCCTCCGAGGCCGCATTCAAGGTCGCTGGCTCCATGGCCATCAAGGAGGCCCTGCGCAAGTCCGACCCGATTCTGCTCGAGCCCGTCGAGAGCGTCGAGGTCGAGACGCCGAAGGAGTACATGGGCGACGTCATGGGCAACCTGAACTCCCGCCGTGGCCAGATTCAGGGCCAGGAGGAGCGTGGCACGGCTACCGCCATCATCGCGCTCGTTCCGCTGTCCGAGATGTTCGGTTACGCCACCGACCTGCGTTCCGCTACGCAGGGCCGTGCGTCCTACAACATGCAGTTCGACTCCTATCGCCCCGTTCCCAAGAGCGTGTCCGAGGAGATCATCAAGAAAGCTGGCGGCAGCGCTGAGTAGCGCGAATCCGCTTGATATATGGAGGTTTGAGTTAAGTGGCCAACAAGAAGCAAAAGATTCGCATCAGGCTCAAGGGCTACGATCACGAGATCGTCGACAAGTCGACCAAGCTCATTGTCGAGACCGCAGCCAAGACCGGTGCGCGCATCAGCGGCCCCATTCCGCTGCCGACCGAGCGCAACCTGTACACTGTCATCCGCTCGCCGCACGTCAACAAGGACTCGCGTGAGCAGTTCGAGATGCGCACGCACAAGCGCCTCATCGACATCCTCGACCCGACGCCCAACACCGTCGACTCGCTCATGCGTCTCGACCTGCCGGCCGGTGTCGACATCGAGATCAAGCTCTAGGCGCGAAGGCGCATAGACAGCCAGCGCGCATACGCAACGGCTATCGAGGGGAGCGTCCGCAGGGAAACCTGCGGCGCTCCTTTTGCGCTGGGGGGGGGGGGTTATCAGACGCAGCTTTATTTCAATAGTGGGGTTTACGAGTCCTTTGAGCGTTGGAAAATTGCGATAGTGGGATTTCGCTGCATGCAGAGCACCCGCTATCGCAAAATACATGCGGCGCGTCTGTTCCAGCTTACACTATCACAATAAATGTACATATTAGAGCGGGGCGGGTGTAAATACCCGTCCCGCTCTACGCAGCGCGAATCTATGGCGGCTACGACTATATTAGGAGCGCTTTTTACAAGCCCAGGAATCCGCAGCAGAAGGGGAACCAGACTGCCATCAGCACGATCATGACAACAGCCGGGAAGATGCCCGGAAGGATGGAGTGCTTGGTGTCATAGTATCCCGTGCCCATCGTGATGATGAAGGGCAGGTTGATGGGAATGATGTACTGGACGCCAAAGCCGAAGGCACAAATGAGTGCAACCACCGCAACGGGAATTGCTCCCGTACCCACGGCGACAGCTGCGAATGCAGGGAAGACCATTGCGGAGAGAGCCGTTCCAACGGGGCACAGAGCATGCAGCACCTGCGTGATGAGACCAAAGAGCAGCAGGATAACGACAACAGGCATCCCTCCGACAGAAGAGGAGAGCACCGTGGAAAGCCATGCGACAGCACCCGTCGAGAGAAGGGAACCAACCAGGGCGTTTACGGTACCGAACATAATGAACGCTTCCCAGCTTACATCGTCGACGAGTTCCTTCCAGGTGAGAAGCTGAATGCCGGGCAGAGTAGCAACCACAAGGAAGCCGAGGCCGACATTAAGAATGGTGAGCGCGGGAACCCAGGTGCCCAGAATCATAAGGATGACAGAGACGATTAGGACAATCATGGTGTAGATTTCGCGACCGGTCATCTTGGGAAGGGTGTCAAAATCGGCGACAAGTAGTTTGACACGTTCGGGATCCAGCGTCTCGGGCTTGTAGATTCGGGTGAGAGCAAAGTAGGAAGCCCACGTGCAAATGATGGCAATAGGCGCTGCGAGCATCGTCCATTGGCCAAAATTGATGACCTGCCCCGTCATGCTCTCGACCATGCCAATGACGAGCACGTTCATGGAAGCGCCAATGGGGGTTCCCGCACCTCCGACCATAGCAGCGATGGGCAAGCCAATCATCAGGCATTTGCCAATGTTGGACTTGATCTTCTCCTGCTCGAGGGTCTCGAGAATCTCAACGCCAATTGGCATCATGATGGCGATGACCGCGAGGTTGTGCATGAAGAACGACAGGATGCAGGAAATCATCATGAAGCCCAGGGCGATGGTCTTCGAATTACCCTTACTCAGGCGTAAGATGGCGCCCACGACCTTCTTGGAAACGCTCGTCTTCTTGAAGACCGTTCCAAACGCGAAGCAGTAGATGAGGAACAGAACGGCGGTGTTCATGAAGTTCCCCACGACCTCGTTAGCGGTTCCCACGCCTGTGACAATAAGGACGAGCATGCATCCGAGGCCTGAGATGGCAAGCGGAAGCGTGCCGCAGACCCACAGGCACACTGCGCCGATAAGGGTGAACAGGGCCATGGTGCCCTGCTGCGACAAGCCCTCAATCGGCAGCGTCATCCCCAAGATGAACGCAATGATTGCGAGAACGAGGCCAATCCATTTTTGTTTCATACTTTCCCTCCTTGAAACCAGCGCCGGCTACTGCCATTGGTAAGTATTCGCGGGGCAGACGCGCCCCAGATAACCGGCGCCCCAAACGATAGTTCCTCCGTGTCTGCGCATCGTCCGGCTGGGGGTGTGATTCGAGGTTTCTGGCATCGTCGATTTGAATTACTCGCTTTCCAGAGGGTCTGCATGCTCTGATTTGAGCGCTTCGCGATACGATCGGCCTTTTTCGAAATAGATAGAAATTAGACGAACAAGCAGGTAGACACGTACGCCAAAAGAGCGATGAGCTATTTGGCACTAATCATCTGGCTGGTCGGACGACGGTGATGTGCTTGCTGAGTATCTTTCTTCCATGCTCGGATATAGAGAGGAAGGGACAAAATGGCTCAGATTGAAGAGATCGATCAGCCTCGGAAAATGGATCTCGTGTGCGTTGAGCACGAGCATCCTTTTTGTTATGAGGAAGATGGACTAAAGGTCACGCGCGGAAGTGCTTGGTCTGCACCTGGATGTCACCTTGGCTGTGGGGTGCTCATGTACTCTGACGGCGAGAAGATCGTAAAGGTGGAAGGTGATCCGGACAATCCCTATAACCAGGGACGCCTGTGTGTTCGCTGTCTGGCACTCAAAGAGGCGGTCAATCATGAAGACCGCATTCTGTATCCCATGAGGCGAGCTCGCGAGAATCGTGGCAAGGACGTCTGGGAGCGCATTTCGTGGGACGAAGCGCTCGACACGATTGAGGGGCGCTTCAACTACTACAAGGAACACTATGGCGCCGAATCGGTTATGTTCTGGCAGGGCACGGGTCGTGATATCGCTCCGTACATCTCGCGCTTGGCGTGGTCCTTCGGAAGTCCCAACTATTCATTTAACATTGCGCAGCATTCCTGCTATGTGCCGCGTATCCTTGCATGCAGGCTTCTCACCGGCGAGTTCTGGGTGGGCGATTTCTCGCAGCAGTTTGCTGACCGCTTCGATAACCCTGAATGGGAAGTGCCCGACGTCATCGTTATCTGGGGTAATGATCCGCTTGTTGCCAATTCTGATGGCGCCTATGGCCACTGGGTCGTTGATTGTATGCAACGCGGGTCGCGCATCCTTTGCATTGATCCACGTTTGACGTGGCTTGCCGCGAATGCTGAAGTGTGGGTACAACTGCGTCCGGGTACCGATCCGGCACTCGCGCTCGGCATGGCAAATGTCATCATCGAGGAAGATCTTTACGACCACGATTTCGTGGAGCGCTGGGCATATGGCTTCGATGAGTTCAAGGAGCATGTCAGGGAATACACTCCCGAGAAGGTAGCAGAAATCTGCTGGGTTTCTCCTGATGATGTTCGCGAAGCAGCAAGGATGTATGCGAACGCAGATAAGGCTCTGGTGCAATGGGGTGTTGCTCTTGACCAGCGCGATGACTGCCTTAACGGCAGTCGAGCCATCGTGAGCCTCATGATTATCACGGGCAATCTCGATAAGCCCGGCACTATGATTCGTCCGCCTGAGCTACTTACGTACATTTCCGGGTGGGGTCGCGAATTCCTGTCGAAGGAGCAAGAGGACAAGATGCTCGGGTGGAACTACAGCCCGGTGACGAAGAACTTCTTTGGCTCTGCAGGCAACGCCCAGTGCATCGAGGCACTTCTGACAGGCGAGCCCTATCCGATTAAGGCTTGCTGGCTGCAAACCGTCAATCCCCTTGCGAATGGCGCCGTCGAGCTCGAGACGACTATTGAGGCATTTAACAATGCCGAGTTCGTTGTAATGGTCGATTTATTTAAAACACCTTCGGTCGTTGCGCTTGCAGATATAGTCTTGCCTGTCGCCTTGTTCCCCGAACGCGCGGGTATTCGTGTTGGCGATGGTTGTCAGCGTGGCGAGACCATCAATAAGGCCGTAGAACCGGCAGGTGAGGCACGATCCGATCAGCAGATTTGCCTAGAACTCGGTCGTCGATTCAATCCCGAGGCGTGGCCATGGGACACCGTCGAAGAGATGTACTCTTATATCATGGCCGAGACTGGCTATAAGTATGAAGAAATGCAAGAGATCGCTCCAGCATATCTGCCATTTCAGTATTACAACTACGAGAAGGGGCTGCTCCGTCCCGATGAAACCGTTGGTTTCACTACGTCTACGGGGCGCTGCGAGCTCTGGTCGACCGCATTCGCGAACATCGGCGAGGACCCCTTCCCCGTATATGAGGAACCTGGCATCTCGCCGATATCCACTCCGGACTTTTACGAGGAGTACCCCTTCGTTCTGACGACTGGCGCTCGACTGTGGGGTACGTTCCATTCCGAGCATCGCCAAATTCCGCACCTGAGGCAAATTCACCCCGAACCTCTGATTCAGATGCATCCGGACACGGGCAAGGCCCTTGGCTTGGAAGAAGGCGAATGGGTCTGGGTTGAGGGTCCCATTGGGGATGGCGATCGCACCGATCGCGCTAAGCGCAAAGTCGAGTTCCTGGCAGGCATTGATCCGCGCGTCATGAGTTCCTCGGTTGGATGGTGGCATCCTGAAGGCGATCCCGAGAACCTTTATGACGTGCGTGATCTCAATATCAATAAACTCAGCGCTTGGAAAGAATGCCGCACTGGCGTCGGATCGCGTAACCGAACCCATCTTTGCAAGGTGTACAAGGTTAAGGAAGGTGAGTAGACATGTCTAGGAAAGGGCTTCTTGTAGATTACCAATGGTGCACCGGTTGCCACTCTTGTGAGGTGGCATGTCAGATGGAATACGACCTTCCCCTCGGGCAGTACGGCATTATCGTTTCTCAAATCGGCCCATGGCAAATTGACGATCACAATTGGCAGTACTCGTTTGTACCCACCATCACCAAGCAGTGCACGCTCTGCGCCGAGCGAATGGCAAAGGGAAAACTCCCCTCATGCGTGAAGCATTGCCAATCGAAATGCTTGAAAGTTGTCGATGTCGATGAGGCACAGAAGATAATGAAGGAAAACGGAAAGACGCTTTTCATGACTCTCTAGCTTCTCGAGCCCTCCTTCCACGCAGGCGCGCCACTGGCGTATCCCCCCCCCTCCCTCCTGCGCGGTGTTCTCCTTTGGCAAAAGTCAGCCTGCAGATATGCGGGCTGGCTTTTTGCCGTGCGTCGCATATGTGCCACATGGCCTTGTGATGGTAGTGGGGCTTGTGGGCTTTGTAATAGAATGAATTTCAGATTGCAGCAAGCAAGCTAATGGGGGCATAACCAATGGAATCAAGTGCTGTGCGGATCGAGAGCGAAGGGTCTGTCATTTCGAAAGAGACGCCTCCCAGCTCCGTGTTTTCGGAAACCAATGCTTCATTCATGCACCTTGCAATGGTTTTCGTGTTTGCCGGCTTGTTCGGGGTACTGGCCAATTCCATGCAGCTCATGGCCCCGGAGTCGCTTTACCTTTCGGGAGCATACCTTATAGCATATGCGCTTGTTCGCCTTGCGGTTCGTTCAAGGAGGCTTATCGCCGGCATGTTTTCTCGTCCCATGCTTGCCGATATACTTCTCATGATCTTAGGCGCAGGAGCTGCGGTATGCGGATACTTCGCTCTTCTTCACGATGAGGGGCCATCTGTTTCCTCCACTTGGCTGTTATGCACCATGGGACTCATGATGGGGGCTCACGCCTCATCGATGTTTGGACTCTGGGCCGAGCTCGCGAGCCCTAAGGGTAGGGTTATGTCCGTCAAATGGCATGTTATCCCGCTATGCGCGGGTGTCCTTGCCGCCCTGGTTATCATGTTTTTGCAGGAACAAGTGCGAGAGTGGGTGTTTGTCGCGCTCTGTCCACTGTCTTCTCTTGTCTGGATTTTTTCTGGTGCTCGTGCAAAGTGCGCTCGTGCAAATAACGCCCTTGGCCCCAGGGACACATTCTACGCTCTCGCAAATAGGACGCACTTATACTGGGTGGCGCTTATGTTCGTCTTTGGTTTCGCATATGCGATTGGCTTTCGATATTGGACGGTTGAGTATGGCCTAGGAGCGTTGGTCGCCTGCCTGGTTATCGGAGCTGCATTTCCCTTCCTTAAGACTAAATTAGGAGGGGGCCTTGGGCAGACGTCAAGACTATATCTTCCTCTTTGTATTTTGGTTTCTTTTTTCATCGCCTCTGCTGCGCCAGAGGTTTTCCCGCTTGCTATGGCTATAGCGCTTGCCTTCGTTTTCTACCAGGGACTCTCGAACATCACCTTTCTCATGAACTATGCGCGCGCATTCAACGAGAGTGTCATATACAAGCTGTCCGAGGGGCGCTTCCCGCCGCTTGCCGGGCTCTCTCTAGGTGTTGTGGCTGGCATGGTGCTGGGGCAGTACGAATCGGTGGTCAGTCCGCTTGTATGGATGGCAATTCCATGTGTCGCATGCATGCTCGCCGTGTTCATGTATACGCTTCAGATCTTCAATCAAGGCAATCCCGTGAACGAAGGAGTCGTACGCAATCTAGACGACGGCATAGAGTCCCCCTGGCTTGGGGATGATGCTCAAGAGCGAGAGGCTTTCAAGTTACGGTGTCAGAGATTTGCAGAAGAGAAGCAGCTCACCTCTCGTGAAACCGAGGTCTTCTATCTTCTGGCGTGTGGATATAATGCCGTATCAATCGCTGAGGTACTTACGGTATCCCCGAGTACGATCAAAACGCATTTCTATCGCATATATACCAAAGTCGACATGCATTCCCAACAAGAGATAATCATGCGCATGCGAGGCTGATGAAGCGCGTGAGCAAAAGGGCTCGATTGATGCGAGAAGGGCGATGCCTGCATGTGGCACCGCCCTTCTTTGAATAATTGACGTGCTATGAGGATGCGCTGCCTTGACTCGGGGGTCTAATCATGGCCGGTGCTATTCGCGAGCCGCATGCAACGCATGTGCCATCGTCATTTACAGTCTGCATTTCGTTACATGATGGGCAGAGCAATCGGCGTTCGATTTTTGAAGCGTTCGTCCTGCCGCATTTGCCGCAGTTTCGACATCCATAGCACATAGCGACTCCATTAGACGTTGGAGCTTTCGTTATGCAGCGTTCTCTGCATTTCGGCTGCAGCTTGCTCCTCGAGCTCGATCAGCCCTTTTTCTTTGCGGGCAAGGAAGAAGACGAGCGCTGATATCAGGCAGCATGCTGCGGCAATGCCGAATGCCCCGGACCAGCCGAGCGCTCCTTCCGAGATGGCAGCGATGAGGGGAGACCCCACCGCATCGCCAAGAGCTTTTGCGAGGAATATCACACCGAAGATTTGCGCGTAATTCTTCACGCCCATGAACTTGCCGCATGCCGAAGTGAAGCAGACAATGGCCGCGCTCTCGCCAAAGCCAAAGAGGATAACGGACACCCATACAAACGCGATACTCGACTCGGGGGTGATGAACATCATGAGAACAAGGCCGCCACCGGCGAGCACTTCGCAGATCAGGTACGCGATGCGCGCGCCCAACTTGTCGATGAGATATCCGCATCCAAGTTTCGCGAACAGACTCACGAAGCCGATGGTACTCATGATTGCGGCACCCAGAGCAATATCAAAATCCATGGAGCGCGTAAACATGACGAGGTTCTGGAACGGTCCCATTTCGCCAATGCCAATCAGGAAAATGGCGACGAACATTACCCAGAAGGTGCGAGTTTTCATGGCCTGGCCGCGCGTGAGACCCACGACCTTGGCGCTGCCCGCTTCCTCGAGCTTTTCGGATGCCTTCTTTGCGGTGAGGCCGTCAGGCAGGAGACCCTCGTCTTGTGGACGCCAGACGATGAAGAAGGAAACCGCCATGATGACAATGAAGCTCATGATGGCAAGGCCGACCAGGGCGACTTGGTAGCTATAGTTCGTGACGAAGAATGCAACGAAATTCGTGCAGATGAGAGATGCAAAAAAGGTCGCGCCCCAAATGATGCCGTTTGCTATACCCCTGCGTTTCACAATCCAGTTTGATGGGATGCCAGTCACGATGAGGACGCCTGCAAATGCGTTTCCGGCGCCAAGTAGGATGTAACCAACAAAGACCATCGGAAGGTTTGTCGCAAAGGCGACTACCAGAAATCCTATGGAGTAGATGACCGCCGAGATTCGTACCGACCAGCGAACACCCACCTTGTTCAGGATGCTGCCAATGAACAGGCCCATGATGGCGAGGCTCAGTGCAAACCAGGAATATGCAAACCCGACTTCTGCCGATGTTGCCCCCAGCGCATCGACAAGCGATCCTCGTATCATGCTGAAGTGATATATGCCAAACCCCTGAGGCACGATTGATAGGATGAAGGCAAGTCCCACCATTGTCCAACCGCGCCAAAAAACCCTTTGCTTTTCCGCTGCCATAATCTCTCCCTCCATCTGGCCAGCCTGTCTTGTATGGGCGTGTGACAATCTGGCCCTTGTTGCGAGCGGACCTTCTGTGGTTCGCTTCCCTGCGCGTCTAATTAAAAGAGGGGAGGAGAATCCGGTCGTCAGAGCAGGAGCATGATTTCGTGATATGGGATGTAAGTCAAATGGACGACATGCGGTAAGCGGGCACTTTTATGTTAGAGATGAGAACATCCGCGGTTCCCGCGATATCATAGAACGCGCTGTTGTATTATGCTTCATTGCGTGGAGGTCATCGGCCTCCTCTTAATACTCTGCGCTTCTAGTCGGCATCTTATGCGCATACGCAACGGCTATCGAGGGGAGCGTCCGCGGGGAAACCTGCGGCGCTCCTTTTGCGTTTTCACCGCACGTCTTGTTTCGCGCAGAGGTAATTCTTAACTCGCTCCGACTCCACTCCGAAATCGCTCAGAGTCTCGGGGTGGTTTGCTCGGTTCGGTTCC
>CATLBX010000008.1 GCA_949879855.1 uncultured Coriobacteriia bacterium | reverse complement strand
AGTTCGCCGCGCAAAAGGAGATGGTGGACGCGAAGTTTGCGTCCATGGGCCTGCCCATCAAGGCCAAGGGCGGCTGCTTCATCCATGTCGAGGCGGTCTACCAAATGGCCGCCGGCCCCACCGCCGGAGAGCAGCTGGCGTAAGAGCCCTCAATCATCCAACAGCGGGTTGTGCTTCATGCGCAACCCGCGATCAAGCCCGGCAAGGACACCCGCCACGCCGAGGAAAACGTCTAGCCATTCGGGAAGACCAAAGGTCGGCACCGACCAGCCCGTCAAGTAACCGAGGCCATTAAGCAGATTCGGGACCTGCGTCACCAGGGCTATTGCGAGAACGATCCACGCAGCAGCCGCCAAGAGCGCGCTCGCCACGGGGTGCGTCCGCCCGAAAGAGAGCCTGCGATCTTCCGCCGTGCCAGGCAGAGGCACAAGCGGCCGCGCTTTCTGCCCGTGGGGCATGAGCTTCGCAACCTTCATGCCATAGAGGGCCATCGACGCCTTGATGGTCGCGCCTTCGATGTCAAAAGAAGCCGGAGAACCCTTTTCCTCTACGAGCTGCCCATCACGATACAAACGCACCTTTTCCTTGATATCGAAGAAATCGACTTCGACAACGTACCGCGTACCGTCGTAATCGATTCCGTATAGTCCGCGCCAGAACATATCGGAAAACCTGAGGGGACGTAGCGTTTCCTGTTCCATCGTTCTTCCTTTTTAATACATTTGTATTTTATTACAAGTGTATTATAACCATTGAAAGGGGCGAATGGAAATGCCGAAAGTAGTTGACGAAGAGAAGCGACGCGAGCGCATCGCGGAGGCGGTGTGGAACATTGCCGCCGAACAGGGACTCGATCACGCCACGATACGCGCAGTCGCTGCCGAGTGCGATCTTTCGGTCGGCTCGATACAGCATTCATTCCGCACGCAGGAAGAGCTCAAGTGCTTTGCCATGGAGCTCGTCGTGCAGCGCGTGATTACGCGCCTCAATGCCCCCAGAGAGCTGCCAAATCACGGAAGCGACAAAGCAGCTGCCATTGCAGAACTTCTGATGGAAACGATGCCCCTGGACGCCGAGCGCGAAAAGGAAGCGCGTATTTGGGCCTCCTTCTCGACGGCGGCGCTCACGGACGAAAAGCTCGGCGCCTACAGCCGGCAAATGAACGACGCGCTCGAGTGGTTCTGTCTGGAATGCATGCGAGAACTGAGTGCTTCGAGGGATTCCGAAGAAGATTCTGACATTAGACTCGAAGCCATGCATCTGCACTGCCTGCTCGACGGGCTCACGATTGCACTGCTGATTGACCCGTCGTCAAAACACCGGCAAGAAACCGAGCGCATCGTGCGCAACTTTGTCGAGCAATGTACCAGAGGAGTCTGACTTTTTGGCAGACCGCTTCATGGCAGCGCAGCACCAGCATGACGAAGAAGGCAGGCTTCGAGCACGCGATCACATGGCCCGCAGATAGCACCCATGAGAACGAACCCTTCATCGTCAGAGGCAGCCTCCGCAACGTTTTGGCAGGATTCGCGCACTTATAATGAGAGAGCTCCGGCCGGCGACATGTTGCGCCACATGGTTACGCAGCCTTGTTTCCGGCTCTGGTTTTGCCCCGAACATTTGAAGGTAGGGTTGTATGGCCGTACGATTCGCAAGCGATTCGTCCACGAATGCCCGCGCGCGGGGCCTTCGCAGCGCCTTGCTCGCACTTGCGCTCATCGCCGGCCTTTACCTCGTCGACGTCTTGGTGCTTCAGAACGTTCCCGAGGCCGCCTATGTCTACGCGGCGAACTACGCCCTCCCCTTCGATCTCATGGTGGGCGTGCCGTTGATCGTCTACCTGCTTGTCATCAGAAGAAAGAAGCTCACGCCCTTGCTTGTGCTGCCCATGATGTGGGCAGGCGGCACGGCTTCTGCCCTTCTTGCCGCCCCCGACCAGTTCTCCCCGGTTCCCGTGTTTGCGGCGGGGTGTGCGGTGGTGGAAATCACCATCGCGGTACGCGAAATACGCCGCATGATTGCCGGCTATCGTGTCGCCCAGGCAGATGGGCTGGGAGTGCACGCCTGCTTCACCGCGGCCTTTTGCGTGCTCATGAAAAACGAATCTGCCGCACGCATTGCCGCGCTCGAGCTCACCATGTGGCGCTACGTTCTGTTTTCCTGGCGCGACCAGCCCGATGTGCCAGAGGGGTATCAACCGTTCTTCTACCACCGCAAGAGCAACTACGCGGCTGTGGTCGGCATGGTGCTTGGTGCAGTAGCGATAGAAACGGTGGCGATGCACCTGCTGCTCATGAAGGTCAGCCTGCTCCTGGCTTGCGTGTTCACCGTGATGTCCCTCTACACGGCCGTGTGGATCCTGGGCGATATGCGCGGCGTGATGTTGAATCCCATTCTGGTGGGCAAGGAGCACTTGGTGGTTCGTTGGGGGATTTTCCGCTCGGTCTCCGTCCCGGCTGCGATGGTGAGCGGCGTGACGCGCGATGAACCCGATGTGCCGAAGAATCTGAAGCTGAATCTTGGCGTGATGGGGATGCCCTCGTGCTGGGTCGTGCTGGAAGAGCCGCTGGAAACGACAACCATGTTCGGACGGCGCCGGCTTTACCAGGCGTTCGGCCTTTCGCCCGATGACGAATCGGGTCTCAAAGCCGCCATCGAGAGCGAAAAGGGCGCTTTGGCGCAGGAGTAGGACGGGACGGCGGCACATTGACCGCCATCCCCACCGCCAGAGAGCAACTGGCGTAAGAAGCCTTTCCTGCACGCCTCTTACGCGGCCAGCCAAGAGCAGGCGCAGTGACCCAGAAACGCTGCGCCCACGCATAGAACACAACTTAGAACAGCGTAGCTCAGCGCCAGCATGGTATCTCCCTGCTCAAGAAGCGCCAGTGTCTCGGCGCTGAATGTGGAGAACGTGGTGAACCCGCCGCAGAGGCCGACACGCAGAAACAATGACCAGCGCTCGCTTAGGCCTAGCGCATCAACAGCTACGCCGGATAGAAGTATGATGGCGAAGCTGCCGAGGATGTTGATTCCCAGGGTGATTACAGGAAGCGGGACTTGCTCTAGCTGGAGCAGGCTGCAGAGATAGCGCAAGACGGATCCAACAAAGCCTCCACAACCAACGAACAGGCAGTTCAAGAACATGGGCATCTACCTTCCAGTCGAAGCTCGGCAGATGCCATCAGCACAAAGGCGGTTCAGGTTCTTTCCTTGGGAGGCGTCATTCCCGTTTGCGAATTCTAGCGCAAAGGCGTTTATGTCATCACTTTGCTTTTACGCTAAATGTGAATTTCGTAGTTTATAAAATTAGGTTTATACTATTATCGCAAAATCTCATTGAGTAAATGTCGTTTTACCTAAGGAGTTCCAATGATTGAACGTCCGCGCTATATGGAATGGCTGGAGCGTTGGAAAGGCGAGCCTGTCATCAAGGTCATCACAGGACTACGCCGCTGCGGAAAATCAAGCATCCTGGAGCTGTTTCGCCAACACCTGAGTTCACAGGGCGTTAATAGCGATAATATCATCTCCATCAACTTTGAAAGCCTTGATGAAGAGTACCCTCTCAAGGCAAAGCCACTCTATGACTATATCGTTCAATCGCTCGGGAATGGACTGAACTACGTCTTTCTTGATGAAGTGCAGCATGTCGACAACTTCGAGCGCGCCGTCGATACCCTAGCCCTGCGCGACGACGTCGATCTCTACATCACCGGCTCGAATGCGCATATGCTCTCGGGCGAGCTGGCCACGCTCCTTACAGGACGCTATGTGGAGTTGCGAATGCTCCCGCTATCTTTTGCCGAGTTCAGAAGCGCCTGGGATGAAAGCACATCCACAGAAGACCTCTTCATGCGCTATCTCGACTATGGCGGGATGCCCTACATCGTCAGGCTCAACGACGAAGAGAGCATTGCCGACTACCTGGGCGGCGTATTCAACACGATTATCGTTAAGGATATCGCCACGCGTCATCCGCGCATGAACATGCGGTCCTTCAACAAGACCGCCGCTTTTCTCGCAGACAACATCGGCAATATCTCATCGCAGGCAAAGATATCCCGTGGACTTACAGACAATGGGGGAAAAGTCTCCGCGACGGCGGTCGCCGAATACATCAATGCACTTTTGAAAAACTACCTGCTCTTCAGGGCTGAGCGTTACAACATCAAAGGACGCGAGTACCTCGAAACGCTCGAGAAGTATTACCTGGGTGATCTTGGGTTCCGTTTCTGGCTGCTTGGTAAAACCAGACAAGATATCGGGCGATGCCTTGAAAACGTCGTGTATTTGGAGCTTCTGCGCAGGTATAGAACTGTCGCCATAGGCAAAATCGGCGAGAGGGAAGTCGACTTTGTAGCGAGCGACCAAGCGGGGCCGCATTACTATCAAGTATCGCAGACGGTCATGGATTCTGCCACGCTCGAACGCGAGCTGTCTGCCCTGCAATCCATTCGCGACGATTATCCAAAGACCTTGCTTACGTTAGACCGTATAGGTTCATCTGACCATAACGGCATCAAGCAGAAGAACGTCATCGATTGGCTTTTGGAGGCGTAAGGCGGGATGGCGAGCATATTGGCCGGCGGCCCCGCCGTCGGAGAGTAGCTAGTGTAGAGGCCTGACCCCCTGGCACATTCGGGCCTCCCCTAGAACCCGCCACGGATGACGATTTCATCGAGGCTATGGCGCTTTTCGTGCATCGGGCTGGGCTCAGCCTCGCCATAGCCGATCATCAGAAACTGATAGGTGACGAGATTATCCGGAATGTTGAACACCTTGCGGGCCGCAGCGGGGTCGTAAGCGCCGACAATGCAGGTGTTGAGCCCCATGTTCTCTGCCTCGAGAGCCATCTGCATGAGGGCGAGGCCACAGTCAATCCAGCCGTAGTCGGGCGTGACGTCCGGATTCTTGGCCGAAGCGTCCTTGTCAAAGCAGACGAGGATGGCCGCCTGGGCGCCATAGCGACACTTGCTGCACTGGTCCACCTTGGCGAGTTCGTCGTCATCCAACAGCACTATGAAACGCCACGGCTGGTTATTGCATGCCGAGGGGGCGATTCTACCCGCCTCGATGATAGCGTCCACATCCGCCTCGTCGACTTCCTTGCTCGTGAACTTCCTGCACGAGTACCTATCTTTCATAGCTTGCATGAGGTCCATGGATATCACCCGCTTTCGACGGTTTATATTCTGCGACCAGTATAGACCTATGATGCTGCGAATGTGCGGTGGTCGGGGCACGTCTGCACGTGCCCCCACGTATGCCTACGCGTGTGCAGCATGCACCGCCTGCACCAGGAACTCTGTCGCTCCATCGCCGGCAGCCGAGTCGTAGTACTTCACGAAGCGCGGATCCTTCAGGTAGCCATCAACGAGGCCGAGATACGCCTCGGGCGCATAACCCGCACCCCAATGGATGCCAATCCAGCGCTCGTGCATATGAGCAAGCTCGCGCGCTTCGTCGCTCTCGGGGTCATCGGTAGCCATGGCGAGGCGCAGCTGCACTTTGATGGCCTCCTCCAGAAGCTCCTTCGCGTCCCATTCGTCCTTGGTGAGATCCATCATGCGCGCATTGGCCGCATCAATGGCATCGTCGCCATAAAGTTCGCGTGCCTCGGCACCATAGGTGCTCTCGAAGTCGCGCAGCCCCTGTTCCTTCATTATCTTGAAGCTGTCTTTCGCGGACATGTCTTCCATCCTTTCGATAGTTGCCAACGCGGCCTTCGTCCTGGCGATGGCCGCGCTCAAGGAATCTCCCTGCTTTTCGAGGGAGCGAAGATGCGCGCGAAGGGCAGAGGCGAGGTCTGCATCGGGTTCGCGAAAAAGCCTGCGTATGGTAGCTAGCGGCAAGCCGCATGCACGCAGGGCTAGCACCTGCGCCAAGCGCCTGGCATCCGTCTCCCCGTAGACACGATATCCGGCATCGGTACGCTGCGGCGCGAGCAGGCCCTGCTCCTCGTAGTACCGGAGCGTACGTGGGCTCACGCCCGCTTCTCGGGCCATCTGGCCGATAGTCAATTGCATGCCGCCTCCTTGCCTTCCGCCTTGTCATTTCGAGCGAAGCGAACGCAGTGAGCGAAGTCGAGAAATCTCGCCCTTTACGTTCATCAGCAGCGACGGAGGAGATTTCTCCACTCCGGCGCTTCGCGCCTCCGGTCGAAATGACAAGGACCGTGCATCTTCGAGATGCATCGTGCGCCTTGACGCGACGTGAAGGTCAAGGGGTAATTTAACGCATTCCTTCGTCACGGCGAATCGCTAGAATTGAAGCTGCTCAAGATACGCATCATCCCAAGGCCAAGAGGACCGGAGCGATTATGGCCCAGACACAGCATGCAGGTGAAGATGCCCTGTGCAGCATTGGCAGGACGAGCTCCCACGAACCCGCCACCATCAAGGTGCGCGGCGCCCGCGTCCACAACCTGAAGGACATTGACGTCGACATTCCCCTGCATCGCATGGTCGGCATTGCCGGCGTGTCCGGCTCCGGCAAGAGCTCGCTGGCACTGGGCGTGCTCTACGCCGAGGGAAGCCGCCGCTATCTGGAGGCGCTTTCCACCTACACGCGTCGGCGCATCAGCCAGACGACGCGCGCGCAAGTTGACGAGGTGCTGCACGTCCCCGCCGCCATCGCGTTGCGGCAGCGCCCCGCCACACCCGGCGTGCATTCCACCTTCGGCACCTCCACCGAGCTACTGAACTACCTGCGCCTCATGTTCTCGCGCCTCGGCAGTCATCAATGCCCCAACGGCCATCACGTCCCGCCCAGCCTCAACGTCGCGGCGGAAAAGCCGCTGGAATGCCCCGTCTGCCACGAGAAGTTCTACGGGCCCACCGCCGAGGACCTTGCCTTCAACAGCGGCGGGGCCTGCCCCACCTGCGGCGGCACGGGTGTCGTGCGCGAAATCGACGAGTCCACGCTCATCAACGACGACTCGCTCACGCTCGAGGAGGGCGCTGTCGCACCCTGGCGGCAGCTCATGTGGTCACTTATGCCGCAGGTCGCAAAAGAGATGGGCGTGCGCATCGACGTACCGTATCGCGACCTCACCGACCACGAGAAGGACATCGTGCTCCATGGCCCGATGGAGAAGCGTCACATCCTCTACGTGCCCAAGAACAAGGACCACGCTACCGAGCTTGACTTCACTTACTACAGCGCGGAGAACACGGTCAAAAACGCGCTTTCCAAGGTGAAGGACGAGAAGGGCCTTGCCCGCGTCGCACGCTTTCTCAAGCAGGGCGTCTGCCCGGACTGTCACGGCACGCGCTTGTCCGAAAAGGCACGCTCGAGCCTGCTGGACGGAAAGAGCCTCGCAGATGCCACCGCGCAGACGCTGGATGAGCTGGCCGCGTGGATCCCTGCCATCCCAGAAACCCTGCCAAAGGAGATGCGCCCTATGGCGAAGTCCATCATCTCCGAGATGGGCGAGCCAATGCAGCGCCTGCAGCAGCTCGGCCTTGGCTACCTGAGCCTCGATCGCGCCGGTTCCACGCTCTCCAACGGCGAATTGCAGCGTGTCCAGCTCGCCCGCGCCGTGCGCACGCGCACCACCGGCGTGCTCTACGTGCTCGACGAGCCATCCATCGGCTTGCACCCTTCGAACGTCGAGGGCCTGCTCGGCGTCATCGACGACCTCATGGACGACGGCAATTCCGTCGTGGTGGTCGACCATGACCTGCGCGTGCTGAGGGCGACCGACTGGATAATCGAGATCGGCCCTGGCTCCGGCTCGCATGGTGGCCGCGTCATCGCCCAGGGCACGGTCGAGCACGTCGAAAACGATCCTGCATCTCGTATTGGGCCGTACCTCTCAGGGGCGAAGGGCATACATGTGCGCCAACGTGCATCCGACGAGGACATGTTCGCCAAGGGCGCCATCGAACTCGAAACCGGGCCGCTGCATACCGTGAAGTCGCTGAGCGTCAAGATACCCATCGGACGCATGACCGCCATCACGGGTGTCTCGGGATCGGGAAAAACCACACTCGTTCTCGAGAGCCTGATTCCGGCCCTGAAGGCCTCGCTCGAAGACGGCAGGCTGCCTGCGCACGTGCGCGCAATCGACGCGGGCGACATCAAGCGTGCCCATCTCATTGACGCGACGCCCATCGGTGCAAACGTTCGCTCGACCGTCGCCACCTACTCCGGCATCATGGACGACCTGCGCCGCGCTTTCGCGATGACGCCGGCTGCCAAGGAGCACGGTCTCAAGGCGGGCGCCTTCTCGTACAACACCGGCAAGCTACGCTGCCCCACCTGCGATGGCACGGGTCAGATATCACTCGATGTGCAGTTCCTTCCCGACGTGGACATTCCCTGCCCGGATTGCCGCGGCTCGCGCTATGGCGAGGAGACCTATGCGGTACGCCTGCCATTGCGTAACGAGGAAGGATGCCTCGATGGCACGGATGAGCATGCGAAGGTAAACGATACTGCCGAGTACGCGCTGCCCGACGTGCTCGCCCTCACGATAGACGAGCTGTTGTGCATGGCAACGGATGACATCGCGAAGGCGAAGGCCAAGCTGCAGACGCTTTCGGACCTGGGACTTGGGTACCTCACGCTCGGCGAGGCCACACCCGCGCTCTCGGGTGGCGAGGCGCAGCGCCTCAAGCTCGCCGGCGAGATGCACAAGAAGCAAACCGACGCGCTCTTCGTGTTCGACGAGCCGACCATCGGGCTGCACCCGGCAGATGTCGAGGTGTTGCTGCGAGTCTTGCAGCGGCTCGTGGACAAAGGTGCCACCGTCGTCGTCATCGAACACGACCTCGACCTCATATCGAACTCGGATTATGTGATCGACATGGGGCCGGGCGGAGGCGAAGCCGGCGGTGAGGTCGTAGCCACCGGAACGCCCGAACATATCGCCGCATGTGCGGATAGCGTCACGGGGAAGTATCTGAAGACTATGGTATAGAACAGGCGTTTTTCATTTCGAGCGAAGCGAGCGCAAGTAAGCGGAGTCGAGAAATCTCGGTCTTCACGTTCCGTGGGCAGCGATGGAGGAGATTTCTCCACTCCGGCGCTACGCGCCTCCGGTCGAAATGACAAGGGGCGGACTACGCACCCCTCGGTCGAAATGAGAGGGAGGCTACCCCAGCAGCCCCTCATACACCTTCTCGTCGCGTTCGCTGAAGACGTTGAAGATGACGCGCTCGACCGTCGTGCCCGGGTGCGCATCCAGCCAGCTTTCGACCGTGCGCACAGCGATGGCCGCGGCTTGTTCTTGCGGAAAGCCAAAGACACCCGTGCTGATGCAGCAAAAGGCGATGGACTTGCAGCGCAGGTCATCGGCCGCATCCAGACATGCGGTGTAGCAATTGGCCAGTAGGGCGCGGTCAAGGTCACTCGGCGCGCCCTGGGCGATGGGACCCACCGTGTGGATGATGTGGCGGCTCGGCAAGTTGAAGGCGTCCGTCACCTTCGCCATGCCCGTTGGCTCGGCGTAGCCTTGCTCGTCCATGAGGCGTGCGCACTCGATGCGCAGCTGCACGCCAGCGAAGGTGTGGATAGCGTTGTCGATGCAGAAATGCCCCGGCACGAAGCAGCCGAGCATTTGCGAGTTCGCGGCGTTCACGATGGCGTCAACCGCCAACGTGGTGATATCGCCGCGCCACAAGGCGATGCGGCTATCGCGTGGGCAGGACTCGATATCCTCGGGCTTTACGACACCTCGATGCTCGATGATATCGCGCAGCAGCTCGTCTTGCAGGGTAAGGAGCTCGTCGCTTGCAGGCAGCGGCGGTCGCGTGTTCACGAGCGCGCGAAAGACATCCCACTGGGCCTTGGGATCGCTGGGCATCGGAACCGCGATGTCCTGCTCCCTGCGCTCGCCACGAAGCAGCTTCACCAGCTGCGGGAGGTTCGTATGCACGGATGCAGGGATGTTCTGAGTTTGCCGTTCGTCCGCCATCTCACGCCTCCTTTCGCGCTTTAAGCTCCTGCAATACTACCGCGATATCACCGTCGATGCAGATTGAGCGCTCCTGGATGACGCGCGGCGCGGATGCCTCGTGCAAGTTCACGCATGCATAGCGAGCCTGCGGATTGCGCTCCGTCATCTGCCAAAACGGATACTTGATGATGACGGGCGTGTTGAAGCCGACGCCGAGCTCGAGAAAGAGCACGCTGCGTCCGTCATCCATGGACAATCACAACGGTCTCAGCCTGCGCAAGCTCGTCTGCTAGCAGCGCCGTCTTCTCTGCCGCGCTCATAGCCACGCCACCCTATTCGGGTAGAGCTCGTGCGGGTCGGCATCGGTGTTCTCGGGTACGCCGAGCACGAGGTGAAGCTGCGCTTCGTAGTCGCTTGGGATACCTGCGCGAGCGGCGACCTCCTTGCCCGCTTCGGTTGCAAAGGTGCGCGCGGCGCGGCTGACGATGCAACTCCCCAGCCCGAGCGACCAGGCGGCATTCATCATGTTCGCGACACATACGCCTACGTCGAACTGCGCATAAGACCAGTCCTGCGGGGTGAACACCGTGATGACCACGGGTGCATCGTAAAACGCGTTCTTCAGCCCGACCATGCATGCCGTCGAGGGCTGCGCGCTCGAAACGGGATAGTAACCCTCGTCGTACAGGTCATTCGAGATGCGTCCGAGCTTCTGGTTCATCTCCTTGTCCTGGCTGATGAGAAAGATCGGCGCCTGGCATCCGCCGGCATTGGCCGCGCGCAAGCCCACGTCAACGATGATATCCAGATATTCCGGATTGACGGATTCATCCTTGAAGCGGCGTATGGTACGTCGCTCAAGAAGCGTCTTGATCGTCTCGTTGGGAGCTTCGAAGACGTGCGGGGGATTCCCGATGCCCTTCCTCGGGAATCCCTCCACAAGCGTCGGCTCTTCATGGAGCTGGTTCATGCAACTTATCCTTCCGGGAAGAAGAAGCCCGTCGTCATATCCAGGTAGTTCTGCCCCGCGTACTCGGGATAGGCCTTCTCGACCGCAGCCTTGAACGCAGATGCGTCCTCGCTCTGCGCCGCAATGGCCTTCAGGTTCTCCAGGTAGTCTATCTTGGTCTGAACGTCCTTCAAGTCCTCAGGCGTATAGTGGCTCGTGAGCACGAGGTCAAAGCCATCGGACAGGTAGCCCTTGAGCTGCGCAATGATTGCATCGGCATGGCCTGCGCCTGCCACGATGGAGTGGCAATCGTGACCGAGCATGTGCGTGTAGACGGCGTTGAGCGCCGGAATTTCGATATCGAACGCCTCGTCATTGGGCATGATGTTCACTGTGATCCCGGCAATCTTGACGGGCCCTGCCTCGAGCACATTCGTGACCGCGGGAATCGAATTGTCGAACGCATCGCCAAACGCAGCGGTGAAGTTATCGATGAGGGCTTTGCCGCCACCCTCGTGGCCGTACACGTCGGCCGAAGCAGTCGCATAGACCGGTATGCCGGGCAGGAAGCTGGCACCCGCCATGTGGTAGGCGGCCAGGATGCCCTCGACCTCAATGCCGGCATCAGCCAGATACTGGGTCAGCTCTTCGATATTGTCGAAGAAGGGCGGGTACTCGATGACGATGGCCTTTCCGCCCTTCTCGATGACGAACACCTCGTCGTCGATGAGGTCGCGTGTCTGATAGGCATGGAGCCTGACGCCGTCGCGCTCGTACACGCGCACCTGCCCTTTGCCAAGATCAACGGTTGTGAAGTCGTTCTTCTGCATGGTCGTTCCCTTCATGTCATGCCCTCTCGAATTTGGGCGTTGCCTTTTGACAGCTCGTAGCGTAAGCTCTGTGGTATCTCATAGGAAGTAGGCACAATAAAGTGCTGTAGGTACCTCGAAGTAACCATTGGTTGTAACCAGCATGTATGCAAGGATGTGAATATGAGCTCGACAAGTCTTGATACGCTTCCCGCCTGCCCCGTGGAAACCACGCTGCTTCTCATCGGCAACAAATGGCAGGTACTCATCCTGCGCGACCTCATCGCCAATGGCACCATGCGCTTCAAGGAGCTGCAGCGGTCTGTGGGGAGCATCTCGCAGAAGGTGCTGACGTCGAACCTGCGCACGATGGAGGATGCCGGGCTCGTGCATCGCGAAGCCTATGCCGAGGTACCCCCACGCGTGGAGTATTCGCTCACGGAGCTGGGCAAAAGCCTCGAGCCCGTCCTCATGGCGATGCAGGACTGGGGTACGAATTACAAGGCACTACGCGGCTAGCTCTACCGTTCTGCGAGCGCTTCGGCGTTCACGCAGCTCTCGGGCTTCTTGCCGAGCACCGCGTTGATGGCGTTTTGCGCGCAGCGCTTGCGCAGCTCGATGGCCGCTTCCTCCGACCAATAGGCCGCATGGGGCGTGAGCACCGTGTGCGGCGCCTTGCAGATGGGCGCATCCAGCGGGATGGGCTCCTCCTCGAACACGTCGATGCCCGCACCCCAGAGCTTGCCGGCGACAAGCGCATCGGCAAGCGCATCGGTGTCGATCACGGCGCCACGCGAGGTGTTGATGACGACGGCGCCCGGCTTCATCGTTGCGATGCGCTTTGCATTGAGCAGGTGGTGCGTCTCGGGCGTAAGCGCCGTGTGAAAGCTCACGACATCTGCCGTGGATAGCAGGTCCTCCAAGCTCACGTACGGGAAGTCCTCCGGCGTGAAGCGCCCGGGCACGCCCTTGCGGTCCCACACCATGACGTCGAAGCCCAGACCACGGGCCTTGCGTGCCGCGGCGCGGCCAATGTGGCCGTAACCCACGATACCGAAGCTGCGCCCCTGCGCCTGGCCGAGCGGACGGCAACGCTGGAAGTCCCACACGCCGTTGCGCATGTCGGCGTCCATCTCATTGATGCGACGCAGCACGCACATCGCAAGCGCGATGGCGTGGTCGGAAACGACCTCGGTGCCATAGCCCGGCACGTTGCAGACCATTGTTCCGTTCTTCGTGGCCGCTGGCACATCGATGTTGTCGACGCCGGTGCCGGTTTTGCTCACGACTTTGAGCTTCGGCAACGCCGCAAAAACCTCTGCATCGTAGTCGCCATACGAAGTGATGGCGCCGTCGGCGTCCTGCAGATGGGCGATAAGTCGCTCGGGCGCGCGGTCTTCCTCGTTGCCAAAAGCCGCGAACTCAAGGCCTGCAGCTTCGACCATCTGCTTCTCGATGGTGGTATCCCCCAGGTCGGTATCTGATACGACGATCTTTGCCATGAGATTTCCTCCGCGAGCATTCGGCAGCTTGCACCCTTCCGGGCTTAGTATTCTACGCCTTTCTCATCTCGGCGCTTATGCCGCAAGCACACAACTGGTGAGCTCTTACGGCGCCAGACAAGTGATGGGAAACACGAAGACGCCGTTTTCTGTTCTGTATTTGAAATCAGACTTTCCGACCAATGTACAAAATATTGGATTATGTTCGTACAAAATATCGGATTTTATCCGTATAGAATATTGGACCTATGACGCTCGTTGGAAATCACGACTCTGCCACCTGAACCGCCGCTCTTTTAGTGACGGCTCATATATTCCCTCTTCACGACATCGATGCACTTGCCCCCGATGCCATAACTTGCGTCGTCCATCTCGTGAATGGTGATGCTATAGAACTCAGGCGGGATGTTCATAATCTCAGAAGAAACCTTCGTAAGCTGTTTTACCAGCATACGTTTCTGGTCATCTGTGAGCTTTCCCGACTCTATGGTTATATGGGGCATGAGCACTCCTTCTACCGGCGGAAACACTCGCCATTCGGTGTTTTACACCCTTCTCATTCGGTGTTTTACACCCTTCGAAGCGAGCCAATCGCTTGCTACATCATATTCCTCAAGAGCCCCCATCACCCAGAATGAGTTCGGCGGCCTTCCTGATGGTTTCACGATCGCAGGGCACGCCCATAAAGCAGGAATCAATGACGATACCCTCGATAAACGCATAGAGAATCTTCGCTCGCTGGGGGTCCATGCAAGTAGCGCAGCGTTCGATGAACGTATCGTAGGTGCGCCTCATGATGCCGCGCACTTCGGGGTCGTCGATGGCGGCTGCGCATAACGCGGCATCGGCTCGCACGCGCTTCGCGTCGGACAGGTAGTCGCTTATCGCATCGGCAAGCTTTTCGCTCGTCCAGGCCTTTTGCTCGGCGATACTGAAGAACTTGCCGTATTCCTCGTCGAGCCTGCGCGCAAGCTCTGCCAAGCCGGCGCGTCGCAGTTCGTCGACGCTCTTGAAGTACTGCGTGGTCGACCCGAGGGGGACCTGCGCTTCCTCGGCCACACGGCGATTCGTTATGCGACCACTGCCCTCACGAGAAATGATGGCGGCAGCGGCGTTGATGATGGCTTGCTTGCGGCCAACAGGGTCGCGCGGCGCGCGTTTCTTTGGCGTCGTATCCTCGGGCTTTGCCGAGAATTTCCCATCGTTTCCCATGCGTACTCCTTGATCGAGCATCTCTTCTCAAGCATTCTACTCGATTTATTCTAAATGTACACTTGTACATTAACTTTCGTCCTGCTATTCTCGTAATGTACACATGTACATTAAAGACTTAGACACGAGAAGGGATGAAATCATGAAGAAGAGGAAAGTCGTTCCGCTGCTGGTTCTCGCTTGCGCCATCGCGTCCGTAGGCCTGCTTTCAGGCTGCGGCGCAAATCTCAATCGCGAAATCACGGTGCAGAGCATGATCATCGAGGTTCCGAGCGACTGGCTCGAAACCGTGGGGCCTGACAACGACGAGGAGTCAGGCGCGTTCTTCTTCACCGAGGAAAACGACGACCTTGATGATGACGAGACGCCCAACACCATCGCCATCGACTACAGAGCGCTCGATGATAACGGCGAGGATGGCGAAGGCCCACTGTCGGCGAGCGAGGTGATAGCGGCAAAGCGCGCAGACATGGAACGCGAGTTCGGCGTCACCGCATGGGACATCGACAAGGAGAAGTCGAAGGTGATAGACGGCGCTCAGGTCACCACCTACGAATACAGCTTCGTCAAGGAAATCGAAGGTGTCAGACGTGCTTACGAATACGCCACGGCATACGTGTTCACCATAGACACGGTGTATGAGATCTCTGTCACCGGGGGCAAGGTGGATATCAACAGACTCGTGGACACCATTGAGTTCTAGCCGGTCAAACGCGCACATATGCACGATTGAGAGGATGAAATCATGAATGATAACGTCATAATCAAACCGCCGACCATACCCAAAGGACGCCTGTGGACCGCGCTCATTGCAATCCTGCTCGGCCAGTTCGTCGTGTCCATCGACTTGACTGTCTTGAACATCGCGCTTCCGGAGATGACCCGTGAGCTGAGCCCCACGTCCGACCAGCTCCTCTGGATCGTCGACGTCTACTCGCTCGTACTAGCCGGCTTGTTGGTAGCGACGAGCTCGCTTTCAGATCGCTTCGGCCGCAAGAAGATGCTGCTCACCGGCTTTCTCATCTTCGGCATAGGGTCGATTCTCGTGCTCTTCGTCGATGGCGCATCGCAGGTCATCGCCATTCGCGCCTTCCTCGGCATTGGCGGTGCGATGATTATGCCCGTGACCATATCGATGATTCGCAGCATTTTCACGGACGCGAAGGAGCGAAACATCGCCGTTGCCGCATGGTCGGCCGTAAGTGCCGTCGGCATGGCGGCTGGCCCCCTTATCGGCGGCTTCTTGCTCGAACACTTCAACTGGCACTCGGCATTCCTCGTGAACGTCCCGCTTGTAGGCATCGCGTTTCTCCTCGGCATCGCCGCACTGCCCGAAGTACGTCTGAAGAACCCGGGGCGCTTCGACCTCTTCGGGTCGGTAATCGCACTCGCAGGCATGGTGGCACTCCTCTGGGGCATCAAGCACCTCGCCGCCGAGCTCGCATTCGACACCGAGGGCGTCGTCGCGGTTATCGCCGGTCTTGCCCTCATGGCGCTCTTCGTCTTTCGCTGCCTGCGCTCGAAGAACCCCATCGTCGACCTGTCGCTCTTCCGCAGTCGCACGTTCACAGCCGGTGTCATCGCCACGATGGCCTGCACCTTTGCCCTGGCCGTGCTTCTCTACATGCTTGCCCAGTGGCTGCAGCTCGTCAACGGAGACGGTACCTTGGAGTCGGGCATCCACCTCATTCCCATGTCCATAGCCACGCTCATCTCGAGCCTCGGCGCGGCGACACTTGCCATGCGCTATCCCGCGCGCAACGTGGTCACGGCCGGTCTGGGCATCGCCGCCGTCGCGATGATCATGCTGTTCTTCTTCCGTGATGACCTGAGCCTTGCCCCAGTCATCGCCTCGACATGCCTCGTTGGGCTCGGCACCGGTTCGCTCGCTATCGGCGCGTCGCTCATCATGGCGGAGACGCCCATCGAGAAGGCGTCGAGCGCCGGCAGCCTTCAGGAGATTTCCTACGACCTGGGCAACGTGCTCGGCGTGGCCATTTTGGGAAGCTTCGCCTCCATCGTCTATCGCACGGAGCTCGGCACGGGCGCATTGCGCGCGATGGAACTCGATGGACAGCTCATCGATGCCGCGCGCCAGTCGTTTGCCTCGACGGCCGAAATCAGCACTACCCTGGGGCTACCCGACCTGTTCAGGCGCGGTGCCACCGCCTTCGACGAGTCACTCGTGTTCACCTGCCTCATTGGCGGCATCATCATCCTGGTAACGGCAGTCGTCGTCTGGATGCTTATCCCGAAGGACCTGAAGGTCACCGAAAACTCCGATAATCCGGCACTTCCGGAGGGGCCGGAGAACATCGTCGAGCAGGCGCAGGGTGTGGAGTCCGCGACGAGCGAAAATGCGAAGTCTGAGACCGCTCAGGATAAGAAGCCCGCGGCTGAGCAGCGCCCGGAGCCGGGATTCGACAAGGCAATCGTCATCCTTGACGCGAACACGCTCGAAAAGATGAAGGTAGCGTGCGCGAATGCGGACGTTGACCTGTCCGGTGCGTTTATCCGGTACCTGGCAAGTTGACCATCGCACGCACAGGACGGGGTCACCGAGCTTATGGCTACCCGATGACCTCGTCCTCCGAATTCTGACCCTCATATTATTTCTCATTGAAAATATATCCGAAAAAGGCGAAATGCAGGCACCGCTTACACACCATGGTGCTACCATGAAAGTTAGCAATAGCAGACGCGTGTCGCGACATTCAAAAGAGGCGATTCACCATGGAGAGCGTATTCGATAGCGATGTGATCATGGAGATAGCGGACGAAAGCACCTGGGAGGAGAAGGTCGACAACGCGCCAGGGCGCGTCATGGTCGAGTTCTTCGTGACCTGGTGCCCTCATTGCCAGCGCGAGGCTCCGCTACTCGACGAGATGGCACCGCGCATTAGGGAGCTAGGCGTGGAGGTCTACCACGCCAACGCTGAGGTCATGTGGACCAAGGGCAGCGTCTACGACATCTCCGAGACGCCCTCGTTCATCCTCGTGGAAGACGGCCAGCTCGTCGCCAAGCATGAGGGCTTTCTCACGAAGGACGAGCTCATGGCATTTGCCGAGGGTAAGATCGATGATCTCACGCCAAGCATCGATCAGTCGCTGAGCAGCGCCTTGCAGCTGTAGGGGAATTCGAGGGCTCGCACCTAAAAGGAAAGGAGCCCCGAGAGGCTCCTTCCTGCCCAATCTGTCGCCGCCAGTCACGCTTGGCTTTGGCGCGGTTGTACTTCGCGCTGCCATGCGGGCCATAGCCGCCGGCGTATGCGTTGTAATGCGGCATCTGCGCGAGTGTCGCTTCCTCGGACGTCTGGTGCCAGACCGCTCCAGTCTTGGGGACAGCATGGCGCTTCGTGCGCTTCTTCTTGGACATCAGCCTCACCTCCTTCGATGTTAGGGGACTCGCATTCTAGCGGAAGATTTCGTCGTGAGTTCCTGTTCGCTGAAAGTATGCGGTCCCACCATTAACCGCCCATACAAGTAGCCAATTTCCAGCATTGCAGACATGACATTCGTTAGAGCCATCCCATGCGCCACTCAGGGCATGCATCTTATGATGACGGATGAGCTCCTCGCGTGACTCAATCGTGTTCTCCAAGATAAGCGCGATGACCTCTTCAAGGGGAGAATCGTCTATATGCTTCTTTGCCAGCCGCTTCAGGTCGCGCGAGAAGGCTTTTTCGTATTCCGCCGTCAACATGACGCATCTGCCAAAGCCGCATCAAGCAATTCACGAGCCGTCTTGAAGCGGCCGCCTTTGCCGCTCGCAATCATTTCCTGCGTCTCGCGGATGGCCTCGAGACTCTCTTCGTTAGGCTCCTCCTCACAGAGATCCAGCGGAATGCGCCTCGTGCGTGCAATCTGCGCCCAAAGAGCGCGGGTGACACTCGCCAAATCGAGGCCGTAGAATTTGGCGACCTCTGCTGCTTCATTCTTGATATTCTCGTCCACTCGTATCGCGTATGTCGTACTCATGATGCCCTCATTTCATGTTTGCAAATGTTATACATATTGTAACATCTGCAAACGCCTATAACAATCATAAAGCTGCACGAAGAGATGTTCATGCGATAATGCCCGGCAAGGAACAATCGCTTTCCAAGGGACTTTTCATGACACGAATCATCAACATGCAGTGTGTGGACGGGAGCATGGCCCAGGTGCCGCTTCTGGACGTGCCACAGGTTGTCGCTCTCGAGCAACGCATCGCGCAGGAGGGCACTTCCCTGCTCGAACTCATGACGCGTGCCGGTACCTCGCTTGCCCGCGCTATCGAGGTACACGCACCCGTAGGCACACCAGTCGTTATTCTGGCTGGTTCGGGCAATAACGGTGGCGATGGATGGGTGGCGGCGCGCGTGCTCGCTGCGGCAGGACGTGATGTGACCCTCGTGAGTAAGGCGTCGCCCGAGGAGCTCACAGCCGAACCGGCTCGGACAGCAGCACTCGATGCTGCATCTTCCGGAAGTTTCGACATCGTCCTCGCGCCGAGTGAAGATACGCTTGCCGAGTTGCTGCGGGGCGCCACGGTCATCGTCGACGCTATCCTCGGCACCGGTTTTGCCCACGACCAAGTGCGCGAGCCCTACGCGAGCTGGATACGCCTCACCAATGAAACGCATAGCGAGTGTGGCATCCCGGTTGTCGCAGCCGACTGTCCGAGTGGATTGAATGCCCAGACCGGCACCGCTGCGAACAATTGCATCGTGGCTGACGAGACCGTTACGATGATTACGCCGAAAACCGGCTTACTCGAAGAGCGTGCGCATCCATATGTGGGCACGCTTCTGCTCGCCCCGCTCATTTCGATTGAAGGGTATCTCGATGACCTGCTTTGATGACGTTCGCGGCAAGCTCGGCTTCGGCCTTATGCGCTTGCCGAAGATTGACGGCGAGATTGACGTACCGCAATTCTGCGAGATGGTCGACGCCTTTCTCGATGCCGGCTTTAACTACTTCGACACGGCCTGGGCCTACCCGGGAAGCGAGGAGGCCACGCGCAAGGCGCTCGTCGAGCGCTATCCGCGCGATTCGTTCCTGCTCGCCACCAAGGCCGCCTCGTGGCTCAAATGCGAGACGAAGGAAGAGGCGTATGCCCAGCTCAGCACCTCGCTCGAACGCCTGGGCGTGGACTATATCGATTACTACCTTATGCATAACCTGGGAAGCGTGCGCACGGGCGCGTTCGATCGCTTCGACATGTGGGAGTTCGTGCAGCGCAAGCTCGAAGAGGGCGTCATACGCCATCTGGGCCTCTCCATCCACGACAGCGCCGATGCGCTCGATGCGATTCTGAGCGAGCATCCGGAAGTCGAGTTCGTGCAGCTCCAGGTGAACTATCTCGACTGGGACAATCCCGTACACCAGAGCCATGCCTGTCTTGAGGTGGCTCGCAAGCACGGCAAGCCCGTCGTTGTCATGGAGCCGCTGCGTGGCGGCCTGCTCGCCAATCCGCCCGAGTCGGTGCGTCGCGTCTTCGAAGAGACGAGCCCGGATAGCACCTGCGCTTCATGGGCGTTGCGCTTTGCCGCCAGCCAGCCGGATGTGGCCGTCGTGCTTTCGGGCATGAGCGACCTTGCGCAGATGGAAGCCAACATCTGTACGATGAGGGACTTCAAGCCCATGGACGCAACCGACGAGGTTGTCATACGTCGCGCGCAGGAAGAGTTCGCGAAGTTCGACCTCATCCCCTGCACGGGCTGCGACTACTGCGCAAAGGCGTGTCCCGCCAACATCGGCATTTCCGGAGCGCTGCTCGCGCTCAACGCCTACAAGATGTTCGGCAGCTACAAGAACGAGTGGATCGTGGGCGGCGAACGCAAGAACAAGCGCAAGCCGAGCGAGTGCCTACAATGCGGGGCTTGCGAGAAGGTGTGCCCTCAGCAGATTCCCATCGTCGCCGAGCTCAAGCGCGCAGCCGAGCTGCTGGGGTTGTAAAAGGACGCACTATGCTCAGAACAATCTAAGAAGGGATTAAACTTCGCCAAAACCCTGCGCTGCGAAACGATCCTGCGGATTGCGTCGCTGGTCCTCGACAGCAAATATCGTTACCGCGCAGGCTTCATCGTCGACACTGTAGTAAATTCCGTAGTGCTCGCAGAAGAGCACACGACATTCAAAGGGCGGCTTCATAGCCTCATAAGCGGGGCCGTATTCGCGTCCAATGTAAGGCGTGCTCTCAAGCAGCCCCATGTCATCGCCAATATGCTCGAACAACGCATCTGACGGAATCGCGGCATAGGCATAATAAGCCTCATCGGTAAGGAAGACTTCGCAGGGCAAAGAGATATCCCTATCGGGCATGGCGTGCTTCCCTCGCCGCAGCCGCATCCTCACGAGCTTGAGCCAGGCTTCGCGTCCGTCCTGCCTGCGCATCGTCATAACCGCGCATGATGGCATTGTAGACGCGGGTTTCCCTGTCAAGAACGGTCTGGTGAACCGCCATCTCCGAATCGAACGACGCAGCGTCCATTATCACGAGAGCTGCCGTCCCGTTCTTCGTGAGGTAGATGGGCTTACCGCTTTCCTGACACTCCCTCGTAATCTCAGCCATATTGCGCTGAAGATCAGATATGGGCATAACTACGGGCATAAGACACCTCCGCTCTGTCGTCATTGCTATCATACCAAGCAAGCTAAAGAGAAAGCATAGTTTTCATAATATTTTATGCAAATTTTATAGACAAAGTATTCGCTGCAATCGAAAGGAGGTCCTATGAGCTCACACGAAATCTACCTTGCCGGCGGTTGCTTCTGGGGCACCGAAGCGTACTTGAAGAAGCTGCCAGGCGTCATAGACACAGAAGTCGGCTACGCGAATGCAAACGTGTGTGACCCCTCCTACGAGGACGTATGCACGGGTGCGACAGATGCGGCCGAAGCCGTGAAGGTCACGTACGACGCCGATATCATTTCGCTGCCTCTGCTCTTACAGGCCTACCTACGCACCATCGATCCGTTCTCGCTCAACCGCCAGGGCAACGACGTGGGCACGCAGTATCGCACCGGCATCTACTGGACGGACCCGGATGATGAGCGTGCGGTGGAGTCGACGCTTATCGGGATTGCCCGCACGGCCGGAAAGCAGCCAGCCGTGGAAACTGCTGCGCTCACGAACTTCTATCCGGCAGAAGGCTATCACCAGGATTACCTTGGCAAGAACCCCTTTGGATATTGCCATGTGAACCTCGCGGATGCCGATGCGTTCATCGCCGAGCATGCGACGGAGTTTGGGAGCTTGAGTTAAGGAGCCATAGTGTCATTTGTAGAAGTGTGCATATATCAAGTAAAGCCGCAGAGGGTCGAGGAATTCGAAGGGCTCATGCGGGAGGCGAAAGGGCTCCTCGAGCAGCAACCCGGTCTCTTGTCGCTTCGTCTCATCAAGCGCGGATATCGCATCGACATGGAGCAGATTCGCGATGGCCTGCCGCCCATCGAGCTCACGCGCGTCGTGAAGAGCGTGAAGTGCGTCCTCGTCTGGGAGTTCGATTCGAAGAAAAGCTACGGACTAGCCCAGAAAGCCCTGTACGAAAGCTATTGGAAGCCCATCGAGCGCTGCCTCATAACGCCCCATGACAAGTATCTCGGTGAAAGCCTGTTTTAGCCCAAACGCTGGGTCTATAGCCCCAACTTCGCGAGCAGCAGCTTGGCCTGCGTTGCCAGAGCCTCCTGCTCTTCGGAAGCGAGCTCGAGCTCGTCAGTCGTGTAGTCGTGGCGATTGAGTGCCACCTGGACGTGCGTGGTCTCCACCAAATCCGTCTGGAGAAACGAGAGCGTCTCGGCAAGGTCGGCCGCGCAGAAACGCGCCTTCGCGCCGCCACCTGCGCAACTGTAGAGCGTCGGCTTGCCCTGCATGACCGTCTCCTTCGAACCTTGCGCGATTGGACGTGACAGCCAATCGAGGCAATTCTTCAGCACGCCGGGGATGCCGTGGTTGTACTCGGGCGCGAAGACCCAAATCGCATCAGCTGCGGCAACCGCATCGCGCACGCGCTGCACGGGCTCAGGCGTGGGAAATTCCATATCCTGATTCATATAGGGCAAGTCGACATAATCAAGCCAGCCGACCTGCACTGATTCGGGCAAGAGACTGCGTACGTATTCGCCTACCTGACGATTGAGCGAACGCTTGCGAAGTGATCCGCAGATGAACAGCACGTTCTTTTGCATGAGACGCCTTTCGTCGGATTATCTTCCGACGAATATGATACGTCATGCGCGCAGCTGCTTCTCCATGATTTCATACACGAGCTTCACGTCATTGCCAACATCGAGCACACCGTGACCCGTCGTCTTGTAGCCCCGATGCTCGTATAGCATCACCGCAGGTAGCGATGCATCCAACATGGCAGTGTCATGGTCGCGCGCGATGCGCTCCTCCAGGCAATCGAGAATGTGCGAACCGTAGCCGCGGCCCTGGTACTCGGGGAGCACGTAAACGCTCGTGATGTGATTGCCGTCGGCACAACCTACGCCAACGACCTTGCCATCGACGAGCAGCACGCCTCTATTGCCGGACTCGACGCCTTCCTGCGTATGCTCGCGGCGGTGGAGCCGCAGGAAGAAATCGACAACCTCGGCCGGATAGTACTTGGGATATACCGCGCTGATCGTCGTTTGCATGACGTGATGGATGTCATCGACGCGCTCGGAGGTCGCAGGTATGTACTCCATAGAAGGCCTCCGCCGAACTGCCTACAACACGTACTCGAACATATCGAGGTCGACCGTGCCCAGATCATCGTAGAAGACCGGATGCGCGCCATGATTGATGAAGCCGAGCTTGTCGTAGAGCCCGTGCGAGCGCACGTTGTCGACGAAGGTGTCGAGCTGCAAAGCGTGCAAGCCGTCCTCGCGCGCCACGTCGATGGCAAACTCCATGAGCCGCGACGCATAGCCACGTCCGTGGTAGGCCGGGCGCGTGGCAACCGAATGCACGATGCCCAGCTCTTCGAGCGGCGCATCCACCTCCCAGGGAACCTTCTCGTAGCCAGGGGCCCTGTCATGGTTGACGACGAGCGCCGTCGCGATGTCGCCATCGCCGGTGATGCCGATGAACATCTGGCCGTTTTCCACAGACTCGCGCAAATGCGCATCAGTCGGATGCTTGTCATGCTGCCAGAGGATGTCGAAGTCCGTCCCCTGCATCTCCTCGATCATGTTGTAGTAGAAGTCCATGACGGCATCCTTGTCCGCCAGCGCTGCTCTGCGCGTCAAAAGGAACCCCATCACCACCCCCGTCGTTCGTGGCCTTTGCTACAGGATAAACGCTCGCATGCACATGCGACATTTCATCCCGCGAGCGGCTGGGCGGCAATGAGACAAGCGTCCCGGAGACGTTTGTCCCATTGCGCAGAGCCCTGACCGGGGATGTCAAAGACTTTAGACAGGCGTTTGCAAGCGTTTTCATCATGGTTTTCGCCCCAGGTGCCTACACTACCCCTGCGCGTCCCCGCAAGGTGGGCGATGGGACGGGGCGTGCGGCAACCAGTATCGCCCGCGAAGGAGCCACCATGGCCAAAAAGCGTTTCGTCCGAATCTACTACGCCGGCGTCTTCGAGCAGCAGCGAGTCTACGTCGACACACTGACCGGCGTGAACTATCTCCTGCTCATCTGCAACACCAACAACATGGGGTCGGGCCTCACGGTACTGCTCGACGCTGACGGCAAACCTGTGGTCACGCCAATCGACGAAATTGACCGTCTCGCCATCGAGGACGACGACTAGCACCATCCGGGACATCCCAAACACCACAAAGAGAAGGGACCCGCGGCCATGTGGCGACGGGCCCCTTGGGGAAGTAGATACCCATGCGAGCGTGCGTTATTCGCGCTTGATGGTCTCGACCTCGACATCGGTACCGTTGGCGTCCTTCGCGACGTACACGAAGCCGACCTCGCCATCCACGGGAAGCTCATTGTATGCAACCATCTCAGCAATCTCGGCCGGCGTTGCGCTCTTGGGCTCGGTCTCGAGCAGGTAGGCGGTGTCAGCACGACGTGCCATAGCATCCTTGAAGTCCTTGGTGCCCACGAACACTTCCTGCTTGTACGGATTGACGTGCAGCTTCTTGGAGCGGTAAATGATGTAGGCAAGCGCGGCGATATTGGCGATGAGCGCGATGGAGGCGACCACGGTGTTGACCGCTGGGTCGTTCACCGACTGCACCGCGAAGATGGAGTCGTTGGCGAACATCGGCACCATCTGGCAGAACATGCACCACATCGAGAGGGTAAACGCACGGTTCTGAATCCAGCCGCCCTTGTTCCAGATGAGGCCGGCGATGGTCGGCGCCAAAAGGAGCGCAATGCCACAGTACCAAGAATGCGTCGGCAGGCAGTTGTAGGTGTAGCAGAAGTTCCAGAGGTCGTAGGCGATGATGAACACCCACGTCATGTCGGGCCACAGCATGTCCTGGCGCTTCTTGGAGATGTAGATGCCGAACCAGCCGGTCATGCACAGGATGTTGAGCAGGCCCGCGCAGCCGTT
>CATLBX010000007.1 GCA_949879855.1 uncultured Coriobacteriia bacterium | reverse complement strand
CAACGTTAGGACCGTCCCTTCGTTGCGCGGATGTCCCTGGGTCCCTTTGCTAAATCGGACAACTGTAGTCGTAGCGCGTGCCCTCGATAGGCACGCGCACGACGGTGGCGCGGTCGATGGTCTCGGCGGAGAAGTAGTCGAGGTTGGTCGTGGTAATGAAGGTCTGGGCGTTCTTCTCGATGAATGCCGTGAGGGCGTCACGGTGCTTCTCGTCGAGTTCGGACATGACGTCATCGAGAAGGAGGACGGGTTCCGTCCCAACTATCTCGTTCACGAGCTCGACGGAGGCGAGCTTCATCACGAGCACGATGGTGCGCTGTTGTCCCTGGGAGGCAAAGAGCCGCGCGTTTCTTCCATTGATGAAGAAGGCCATCTCGTCCTTGTGGGGACCTATGAGGGACACGCCGCGTCGCAATTCCACACTGGCCAACTCGCGCGACTTCCCGATGAGCCTGTCCCGTATCTCCTCGAGCGTCAGTTCGGATGACGAGGGAGGTACATCCCCGTTTTGGGAAGTTTTCTGCTCGAGTGAGGGAACATCCCCCCTCTGGTGGCCGTCGGGGTCGTGGCGGTCCCAGGAGGGAACGTAGCGGGCATCGAGATGTTCGCCGGGGACGATATCACCGTAGATGGAGGTCATATGGGAGAGGAGCCGATCGAAAAGCCTCCACCGGGCAAGGCAGAGGCGTGCGCCGTGTACGGCGAGGGATTCGTCCCAGGATTCGAAGAGCGCTCCCTCGTGGATGCCCTCCTTGATGAGGAGGTTTCGCTGTTTGAGCGCCTGCTGGTATTCGCTTTTGAGCGACGAGTAGTTCTTCGAGAGCTGCACGGCGAGGGCGTCGATGGCATCGCGTCTGCGCGTGGAGGACGCCTTGATGAGTTGGAGATCGTCGGGGGTGAACAGCACGCAGGGAAGGACGCCGCGGATGGAAGACGGCGACTTCTTCTTGCCGTTGACCTCGTAGGAGCGCTCGTTTCCCGTCAACACGATGCGTTGCTCTATGCGGCGCTTGTCCTCCTCGAGCCTGATGAGGGCGTGTCCCCGTTCCTGTCCCCAGGAGATTACCTCCGTCCACGAAGGCTTGCGAAACGAGCTTCCCGCGGTCAGGAGTTGTATGGCCTCGACAATGTTGGTCTTTCCGACGGCGTTTGGTCCCACGACGATGACGAGGTTGCCGAGGTCATCGAGGGAGAGGCGATCGTATCCCCTGAAATTGTCGAGGATGACGCTTTTGATCTTGAGGGTCATCGCATGGAGGTATAGCGGCCGCTAGTTGAGGCGGACGGGCATGGCAAGGTAGAGGAAATCATCCTTGTCGACGTTCTTCAGGATTCCGGGCTTGAGGGAGGACTGCAGCTCGATGAGCACGTCTCCCTTGATCATGTTGAGTCCGTCGAGAATGTACTGGTGGTTGAACGCTATCTCCATGCTGGGGCCGTCGACTTCGGCGGAGACGACCTCGGATGCACCGCCGACATCGGCGGTGTTGGCGGAGATGGTGACGTTCTGGCTTTCGGCGGAGAACTGGAACCTGATGGGCGTGTGCGATTGCGCGAGAATCGCGACGCGCTTGATGGAGGTGATGAGGGCCTGGGTGTCCATCTGGATGGATACTTCGTGGTCGGCGGGAATGAGCTGCTTGTAGTTGGGATAGGTTCCCTCGATCTTGCGGCTCACGAAGATGGTCTCGCCGAAGGTGATGAGAACCTGGTTCTCGGAGAACCCGACCGAGACCGACTCGCTCGAGAGGGCGAGGCGGCAGACCTCGTCGAAGGTCTTGCCGGGGATGATTGCGGAAAAGTCGTTGACGTCGGAGTTCGGGACGGGGATCTCGGCAACGGCGAGGCGGTAGGAATCCGTTGCGGCAAGCGTCACGACACCGTCTTTGACGGCAAAGAAGATGCCGGTCAGGATGATGCGCGACTCGTCGCGCGACACGGCCTTGCCCACGCAGCGCACGGCGTCGGCGAGCTCGGCCGGGGGAAGCACGATGGTCGTCGAGGGGTCGACCTGCGGGAAGTAGGGGAAGTCCGCGGGATTGAGAGCGGAGAGGGTAAACGACGAATCGAGGCAGGTGATGTGTGCCTGTTCGTCTGCGGTGCTGATCTCGATGGAGGCGTCGGGGAGACTCTTCACGATATCAGCGAGCAGCTTGCCAGGAATGACGCAACGACCGGGCTCGTCGATGTTCGCATTGGTGGCGTGTTTGATGGATATCTCGAGGTCCGTTGTCTGGAACACGAGCTTTCCCTGGTCGGTGGTCTCGAGGAGGATGCCCGAGAGGATGGGAAGGGTCGATCGTGACGACATGCCCTTGGATACGGTATTGATGGCGCTCAGAAGGTCGTCTTTTGAGATTCTGAATTTCACGTTGTCGCTCCCCTATTATTACTAGTTCTTATTTATATATATCTAATAATCTTAATAAGACAGGTGAATTAGTGGAAAACTTCTCTTCTACCAGTTCACGCCCTCTTTTTTGGTTGACGTCCCTTGTCGAAAACCGATTCCGTTATCAACAGGTATTTTAGCGGGTAAAACTTATTAAGAAGCCCTCAACCTTCTATTCACTGGTTTTCTACGGGGTTATCCACCTTAGCACCGTTCCTTGATGAGCAAGGTGAGTTGTTCGATCTGGTCGAACAACATCCGGTTGTCCTTCTGGTCACGCTCTATCTTGTTGACACTGTGCATGACCGTCGTGTGGTCGCGACCGCCGAACTTCTTTCCGATTGACTCGAGCGATTCCTCCGTCATGTAGCGGGAGAGGTAGATCGCGATGTGACGAGGGGTCGTGATGCCTTTCGACCGCTTCGAGGAAATCATGTCCTCGTGGGTGATGTTGAAGAAGCGCTCGACCTCACTTTGGATGAGGGCGATGTCGACCTGCTTGTCCTGGATGGTCGGGAAGAAGTCCTGGAGCAACTCCTGCGCTTCCTCGATGCTGATGTCGTTCTTCTTGAGCAGCGTCATGTTGCTCACCAGGCGCGTGATGGCACCCTCCATTTCCCTGATGTTGGATGTCGCGACCTCCGCGAGGTAGGACAGCACGTCATCCGGGATGTTTCCGTAGAAGCTCGTGTGCTGGTTCACGCGGGAGAGGTAGTTCTTCAGAATCGCCAGGCGAGTCTCGTAGTCGGGGGGTTTGATGTCCGCGAGCAATCCCGAGATGAATCGCGATCGCATCCGGTCATCCATGTCGATGTCCTTGGGCGCGCGGTCAGCGGAGAGGACGATTTGCTTGTTCCTGTTGGTCATCTCGTTGAAGATGTTGAACAGCTGGTTGATGGTCTCGTCCTTGCCCTCAAGGTACTGGACGTCATCGACGAGGAGAATGTCTACCTGGTGGTACTTGCTGTTGAAGGTCCCCCACTGGTTGCGCTGCGTGGCTTCGACGTAGTCGTTGAGGAACTTGTTTGCCGAGACGTAACGCGTCGCCATGCGCGGGAAGTTCTGCATGGCGTAGTTCGCGATCGCGACGAGCAGGTGCGTCTTTCCCAGGCCCGAGTGTCCGTAGATGAACAGCGGGTTGTAGGCGATGCCCGGCTGCTCGGCGACCGCGAGGGCCGCACCGCGCGCGAATTCGTTCGACTTTCCCACGACGAAGGTGTCGAAGGTGCACTTCGAGAACAGCGCCTCGTCACCGCTCGTGGGAGATGAGGCATATTCCCCACCCATGCGCTCCGCCTCCTCGGCCGCTGCCATGTTCGGGGAGGAGACCTGGTTCGAGAGGCTGGATGGGTCGACGAACTGGTTCATCCAGTCGGGCTCTGTTTGCGGTTGTGTCTCGACTGGCACCGTGGCCGGCACCTGTGAGCTCGAAGTCGGTTGTGCGGGAGTTTCCTTGGGCGTGTTGACTCCCAGCCCGACGGTGATGGGAGTTCCCGTGACCTGGAGCAGCTTCTCCTGTATCTCGCCGAGATAGTTCTTGCGCACCCACGACTCCACGGGAGTGCTCTCGGCAAGCAGAACGAACTGGTCCCCGAAGACACCGACGGGGGTCAGGAGGTTGAGGAAGACGGTCTTCGGGTCCTCCTCGTCGATGTCCTCGAGGAGGAGGGAAAGCGTCTTGTTCCAGATTTCATCTTTGTCCATGGCAAAAACCTATCTGTTCAGGAATGCCAGGCCCCGGTCGGTCAGCATTCTCTTCTTTCCGCCTTCTGTCTTCTGGAGAAGACCCATGTCCTCGAGCTTGTTGAGTGCGCGGTGTCCCGTCGACAGGCTGATGTGGAGGTTTTGCTCGACCTCCGTCGGTCCCACGAGACCCATTTCCTGTGCGAGGACGAGGATGTTGTACTCGCGTTCCGAAAGCTCCTGCTCCGCGTCCCTCTCCTGGCGTGGGGTCTCGCGGTAAACGACGGGTGTAGCCTGGGGCGCGCTCTGGTCGATCTGGATGGTGACGACCGTGCCCTCGCGTATGTTGTCCTCGATGATGAGACGCCCATTCGAGAAGCGCAGGTAATCCTTGACGGTGGGAAGGCCCGACCCGACACCGCGTATGTACTTGCGCATCTCCGTGGTTGCCGAGGTAAAGCCCGGTAGTTGGGCGCGCTGCTTGTCCGTTATGCCCGGCCCCTGATCGGTGAACTTGATCGTGTTTCCGTTATCGAGAATCGATATGCACGGATCTTTGAACTGGGCGTGGATGAAGTTCTCGCACACTTCCTTTATGACGGTGTAGGGAATGGAGCTTCCCTTCTGCTGTGCGAACTCGTAGGTCTTCGCTGCGATTTCCTCTATGTACTGTCCGATGTCCGTTGGTTCGATATCGATGACGCGAGGAGCCGAGAGAAGATCGTCGTATACGGCGATGCGCGTAGGCGTGAGCTCCGGAATGTTCGATTCGAGGTTTCCCATGTGTAGCTGTTCCTTTTCATTTGTGATGGAAACCGTCAGTTATCCACAATTCAAAACACTGTTGACAAGCAGCAAGAGTAGCAAATAACCCCGCTAAAACAATTTTTTATCACCAGAAGTGAAAAACACATTACGTAGTTTATCAGGTGTTTTCATAGTTATACACATTATTTTCCACCTATGTTGATAAATCAGGGAAAACTGGAAAAGAGAGAGGTGAAAAACAAGCGGGAAAATGATGTCAAGTAGAAAAACGCAGGACAACGAAAAAGAATCGGATAGTTTTACACGTACATATGTTCTTCGATGTGGAAAACCTTTACACGAATGAGGAAAGAAAGGGGATGATGTGAAAAACCATTTCACCAAGAACAGAAAATAGAAGGAAAAGAGTGAAAAGCTGGGGAAAACACTCTATATATGTGTAGAAGTCACTTAGTTATCCACAGTGTTAACAAAGACACGCATAGGGATTGTGAACAACTCGGGGATAACTCAAACTCCCCGCTCACGGTGATTCGTGGTGATTGAATTGACATACAAGAAAAATCTTGACTCTCTTTTCTACCACATATTACAATTTTGAAGCTTATCAGTAAGTAACGGGGAAATTTCCCTCAGGAGGAAACGTAATGAAACGCACCTATCAACCTAACAAGCGCAAGCGCGCGAAGTGCCACGGCTTTCGTTCCCGCATGGCCACGCGTGGTGGTCGTAACGTACTCAAGGCACGTCGTGCAAAGGGACGTAAGTGCCTGACGGTCTAGAACCGTACCTTGTCAGTTTCGTTTTCGAGGACTGACCGCCTATGAAGGGCACGATCAAGAGTAAAGAGGATGTGGAGCGTCTCTTCTCACAGGGGAGGCGCTCTACTTCGTCTTCCATGTCAATTATCGTTGGCAAAAGTGAGTCACCAAACCTTGGCAGATGTGCCTTCATAGCTGGCAAGAAGCTGGGACCTGCTCCCTTCAGGAGCCGCTGCAAGCGCGTCATGCGCGAGGTGGCGAAAAGTCTTGGAGCTCCTTGGAATGGCTACGACATCGTGTTTCTCGCACGAAAGTCCGTGGCGTATGAGGACCACGAAGAGGTGACAAGGCAGGCGAGGAAGTGTCTTGCCAAGATGGGAATCATAGATGACCGTGGGTAGTCTCCTACATCACGTGAGTTCGGTTCCCCGCCGTTTGGCAGTTTCAATGGTCGGGTTTTACCGGAAATACATCTCCCCGATGTTTCCTCCTTCCTGCCGTTACGTGCCTACCTGCTCCGAATACGCTATGATTGCACTTCAGCGCTATGGTTTTATCAAGGGATCATGGATGGCAATCAAGAGAATCTGCCGTTGTCACCCTTGGCACCCGGGCGGTTATGACCCGGTACCGTAATATGTGATTGCTATCCGTCGAGAGGTTAGTATTTATGTGGGATGGAATTCTTAACGGCTGTGCAGCAGCCCTCTACGAGCTCGCAAAGCTCGTGGGTGACTGGGGTCTTGCCATCATCATTGTTACGCTCATCATTCGTCTCATTCTGTTTCCTGTTCAGAGAAAACAGCTCAAATCGAGTTTCGAGATGCAACAGGTACAGCCAAGAATGCAGGAGATTCAGAGGCTGTATGCTGGCGACCAGATGAAGATTCAGCAGGAGACGCAGAAACTCTACCAGGAAACGGGATTCAATCCCCTTGCCGGTTGCTTGCCCCTGCTCATTCAGATGCCGATCTTCATCATCCTTTTCCAGGTTCTTCGCGACAAAATCGGCCAGTATGCCGGCGGAGAGCTTTCGGTCAGCTTCTACAACATTCTTCCTAACCTAACCCAAACGGTACCTGATGCTTTTAATCAGGACATTGTCTATGCTATTCCCTACATCATCTTCATGGTGTTGTTTATCGGTTTGTCAGTTACTCCCATGATTCTGCAGCTCAAGCAGAACCCCCAAAACAGGAGTCAGATGACCATGATGCTCGGCATCATGGGTATCATGTTCACCTGGATGGCATTCATCTCTCCCGCTGGCGTTATGTTGTATTGGGCCCTTTCCTCCGGCTTCGCCCTTGTACAGCAGCTCATCACCCAGCGTGTTCTGAAGAAGGAAGCTGCCGAGAAGGAAGAGACGGTTTCCGCAAAGCCCGTCAAGGTTAACGTCGAGCGTCGCGAAAAGAAGAAGCGCCCGACGAAGAAACACTAAAGCAGAGGAATCATCATGAGCGAGGAATTCGAGAACGAAGAAGAATTCGAAGTCGAAGAGGATGTCGATATCGAAGAGGATACTGACGTCGAGGAGACTGACGAGGAAAACGAAGAGAGAAACGAAGAGGATCTTGATGAGGTGGCAGACACCGCTATCGAGGTCCTACGCACGATTCTCGCTCACTTCAACGCCGAGGGAGCCGAGATTAACGAGTACGAGGGTGACGAACAGGAGATTATTCTCGATGTCGTTGGTGGTGACCTTGCCATCCTGATTGGCAGAAGGGGTCATACGCTCGAAGCCATCCAGACACTCGTGTCAAACATTACCAATCGCAAGCTCGGATACAGGTATCCCATCACTGTCGATATTGAGAGCTACAAGCACAGGCAGCGCCAGAAGATAGAGTCTCTGGCCTATTCCGCAGCGTCTCGTGCTGATCGCCAGGATAGGGAAGTGAGTCTGCGTCCTATGAATCCGTACGAGCGTCGTCTTGTGCACATGGCGCTTCGCGATGACGAGCGTGTTGAGACGTACTCCGTCGGAGAAGAACCCAATAGGCACGTCGTAGTCGCTCCGGCATGATCTTTGATTCGTTAGATAGCACGAAACAAGAGAAGATACGGGCGTATCTCGAATTAGTCATAGAAAAGAATAAAGAAATCAATCTGACAAGGATTGATACCGAAGAAAAGGGAATGCTTCTGCATATAGAAGATTCCCTTTCTTGTCTTGATGAGTTCGAGCGTCAGGAAGGAGAATTCCTCGATATTGGAACGGGAGGAGGATTCCCCGGTGTCCCTCTTGCCATCGCATCGGGACGAACAGGCGTTCTTATAGATTCGGTCCAAAAGAAGGCGCGAGCCGTCCAAGAGATGATTGAAGAACTTGGATTAGATGATCAAATAAAGGCACTGGGGGTAAGAAGCGAAGAACTTGCCCTTGACGTTGGTGAGAGATTTTCAACCGTTGTCGCAAGAGCAGTCTCATCCTTGCCCGTTGTCATGGAACTCGCTACGCCGCTTTTGGCTCCCGAAGGAGAGCTTATAGCCCTTCGTGGAAAAGAAGATGAAATTGATGAGACACTCATCGAAAGCGTGAGCGAAAAACTCGGCCTTAGTTTGATCTCAAAGAAACATATATATATTAGTGAGATTTATGAACGAACTATCTATGTCTTCAAAAAGGTGTCTCAACCAACGATTAAACTTCCGCGAAGAAATGGAATGGCGCAGAAACGACCTCTTTCCTGATTTACCATTCGTTCTGTGTTTCACGTGAAACATGGACGAGCTGTGATTCACCTTGTTTCACGTGAAACACAGAACGAAAGTAGTGTATATTGTGGACAAGGTCAGTTTCCTTCAAACATTGATTGAAGATCCATAGAAAGGAACGACGTGAAATTCAAAGAAGCAAAACGCAAAGATGCATCCAAGGAGACACTTGTCCTTGCGGTTATCAACCAAAAGGGCGGCGTTGGTAAATCCACCACAGCCGTGAACCTTGGCGCGGCCCTGGGGGAGAAGGGTTACAAGGTCCTCCTTGTCGATTTGGATGCGCAGGGCAATGCTACGACTGGTGTTGGCTACGATAAGACCCAATGTGAGCTCAGCACCTATAACTGTCTGGTTGACGATGATGTAAACGTTTCAGAGGTTGTAAGCGACATCGATACCAAAAACATGTGGCTTCTTCCTGCGACGATTGATCTCGCCGGTGCGGAGACGAAGCTCGTTGATGAGATTGCCCGTGAGTTTCGCTTGAACGATGCTCTGAAGGAAGTTAAGGATGACTTTGATTTCATCCTGGTTGACTGTCCGCCGTCACTTGGTCTGTTGACGGTAAACGCCCTTGCAGCAGCGAACCAATTGATTATTCCAATTCAATGCGAATTCTACGCACTCGAAGGTTTGTCAAAAATCATCGATTCGATGAATATGGTCAAAAAACGCATTAATCCGAAACTTGATGTATTTGGTGTTGTCATCACGATGTATGACAAGAGAACGACGCTTTCCAAGGATGTTGCAAACGAAGTCGAAAATGTGTTTGGAGACAAGGTCTTCAAAACGCGTATTCCTCGTACGGTACGCATTTCTGAGGCACCAAGCTACGGTGAGCCAATTACCGAGTATGATTCCAGTGGAAAGGGTGCTGAAGCATATAGGGATTTGGCGAAGGAAGTCATTAAACGTTACAAGAAACTTAGCTGAGACGGAGGACGCTCATGGCTACGAAAAAAGGCGGGCTTGGAAAGGGTCTAAGCGCACTTATTGCGGATGCTTCGATGGAATCCGGGAGCGGTTCCTCGCAAGAAGAGCTCCTGATAACGCAAATTCAACCAAATCCTGACCAGCCGCGAAAGGTTTTTGACGAAGAAGAGCTCGCAAATCTCGCCGATTCCATTCGCAAGGAAGGTCTTCTTCAGGCGATTATCGTGCGTCCTAAAGACGGTATGTATCAGATTGTCGCTGGTGAGAGGCGTTGGCAGGCAAGTAAGATTGCGGGACTAGAGTCCGTCCCCGTACGTATCATCGAGATGGATGACGAACAGGCTCTCAGAATCGCACTGGTCGAGAACTTGCAGCGTTCTGACTTGAATGCCATAGAAGAGGCGCGTGGATACAAGGATTTGATGGCACGAGGAGACCTCACGCAGGCCGAGTTGGCTGCGGCCGTATCAAAATCACGGTCTGCCGTCGCAAACTCGCTCAGGTTACTTGATCTTCCTCAGCAAATACAGGATTACGTATACGACGGGGCCCTTACGGCAGGCCACGCCCGTGCAATTCTCTCGATTCCCGAGGAGGAGAAGCGCACGAACCTTGCAGATAAGATTATCGCGGAGCATCTGACGGTACGAGATGCCGAAAACATCGCACGTCTCGTCGCTTCTGGTTCGGGTGAGCGTGCAAAACGTGCCCCGATGCCGCGAACCTACAAGGTGGTGGCCAAGGAGCTGCGTCGCGAGCTGGATACGCAGGTGCGCATCAAATCTTCGCGGGGCAAGAACAAGATCGAGATCGAATTCAAGGACGAGGACGATTTGCAGAGGATCTTCAACTTGATTCGATAAGTGAGAACGACATATTAGTCTTCAATGCGTTGACGGAGCTGACCACAGGCTCCGTCAATGTCTTTTCCGCGGGAGTTTCTGATGGAATTCTCGATTCCACGGGCTTCCAGCTCGCGCGAGATGTACATGACCCTATCAGACGGAACCATCATGCCTTCGTCCTCTTGACCTGGTGTTATGGGATTCAGGGGAATCAGGTTGACGTGGCAGAGCATACCCTTGCAAAAGGAGACGAGCGCATCGATATGTTCGTCATCGTCGTTTACTCCCTTGATGGGGGCGTATTCGAGGGATGGCCGCCGCTTGGTGGTCTCACCATAATCCTTCAACGCATGGTGCAGCTCTTCAAGGGAGATGTTCGAGACGCCAGGCATGAGCGCGTCGCGGGTCTTTTGGATAGCCGCGTGCAGCGAGACGGCGAGGGTGAACTGCTCTGGTTCTTGGGAGAAGCGGCGTATCCCCTCAAGAAGACCGCAGGTCGATACGGTGATGTGTCGTGCGCCAATGCCCATTCCCGTTTTTGAGTTCATGCGCCGTAGCGCCGTGATGACGGCATCGTAGTTGAGAAAGGGCTCTCCCTGGCCCATGCACACCACGTTGGTCACGCGCATGTCAAAGTCCCTGGCAACGTACCTGACCTGATCGTACATCTCGCCACTCGTGAGGTTGCAGACGAAACCGGCGTGTCCCGTTGCGCAGAAACTGCACCCCATGGGGCAACCGGCCTGCGAGGAGAAGCAGACCGTCAACCGATCGCCGTTGGGGGAGGGTATCCCCACGGTTTCCACGCGTGCCCCGTTGGGAATCTCGAAAAGGTATTTTCTCGTTCCGTCCTGGGAGACCTGCCGAGCGACGAGCTTGAGGGTCCCGATGAAGAAGTCCCTTTCGAGCTGGACTCGAAGGCTCTTGGGTAGATTATCCATTTCAGAGATAATTTCGCAATCGCGAAGGTATAGCCACTCCTCGAGCTGCTTCACGCGAAAGCGAGGCTGCCCAAGGTCTTTCATGAGCGATTCGAGCTCATGGTGGTTCAGTGACTTGATATCGCGCTTTGCTTCCATGAAAACCCCGTCTAGACGCAGTGACAGCCAGTACGATACCATTTTGCCTGTCAATTCGCCCTGTTGCTCCATGAGAGGCCAACCATGATTACCACCAAGCCGTGCGAACCCGCAGTCACCAAGGTCGTCTTGCTCAAGGGAGGCAAGAGCGGCGAACGCGAGATTTCGTTGAAGTCGGGTGCCGCATGTGCCGATGCCCTGCGCGACGAGGGCTTTGAAGTCGTCGAGATCGACCTCGCCGCAGACGACGCGCTGCAGCAGATTGTCGCTGCACAGCCCACCGTCATCTTCCTCGCCCTTCATGGCAAGTATGGCGAGGATGGGTGCGTTCAGGGCCTCTGCGAGCTTCTCGAGCTTCCCTACACGGGCTCTGGCGTCCTTGCGAGCGCCCTTGCCATGGACAAGGAGCGTGCCAAGGTCATATACCAGGCGGCGGGCCTCAAGACCGCGCCGTGGGTTGTCCTGCACCCCGAGGACAAGCGTGATGCTGCCTCCATCATCGAGGAACTGGGGGAGAAGGTCGTCGTGAAGGCGGTGCATCAGGGCTCGTCTCTGGGCGTTTTCATCGTCGAGGGCGCCACGGAGCTCGAGATGGCCATCACCGACGCGTTTACCTTTGACGACACGGTCATCGTCGAAAAGTACATCCAGGGGACCGAGACCACCGTTGCCGTGCTCGGCAACGACGAAACCAAGGCGCTTCCCGTCATCGAGATCGTTCCGCAGGGGGATAGCACCACCTACGATTTCACGGCCAAGTATGCCGCCGGTGGTTCGAAGCACATCATTCCCGCACGCCTTGACGATCGTGTCACGGCGGCGTGCCAGGAGATGGCGCTGCGTGCCCATAGGGCCCTGGGGTGCCGTGGTGTCTCGCGCACGGATATCTTCGTCGATGAGGAAGGCGAGTGCTGGGCCATCGAGACCAACACGTTGCCGGGCATGACGTCGACCTCGCTTCTGCCCGACACCGCGGAAACGGTGGGAATCTCCTTCGGCGCGCTGTGCCGCATGCTCGTCGAACTTGCTCTCGAAGAGCACGCGTGAGTTTGCTATACTAGCAACCCGCGCCGCCTGGGCGCGTCTGAATCCATGCGGAGGGATGTCCGAGTGGCTTAAGGAGCACGATTGGAAATCGTGTGTGCCGTTTAGAGCGGTACCTAGGGTTCAAATCCCTATCCCTCCGCCAGCATGAACTTGAAGGGGTCGCAATCGCGACCCCTTTTTGCATCTGTCTGCTGGGAGCGGCGCACGTCGTGAGCTTGCCAGTCGAGCGCACCCGAAGCGACGAAAACGCTCGGCTGCTGCGGAACTCGAAGGACAACCACACTGTGGTTGTCCTTCTCAGACAGTCCTCGCAAGAGCACCTCGCGTTTTCGCTGCTTCTGCACTCGGGGCATCGCTCGCGACGTGCACCGCTCCCTCAAACGTTTCCCAATAGCACATCGTTTAGATACTGCTGGGCGACGGACTGGGCCTCCAGGAGGGTGGGGAGGGGTGTGGCCGGACGGTCGGCGTAGCGGTATTGCGGGAAGAAGCGGGTGAGGTGCAGCGGGATGTCCGGGTCGATACCCGCCAGCCACGCAGCCTCTTCGTCCAGCAATTCCATATCGTCGTTCACGCCGGGGACGAGCAACGTCGTCACCTCTACGTGGGCATTCTCGCGCGCTTGTTCAATCGTATGCTTGACCATCTCGAGTGTGCCGCCGGTGATGTCGTAGACGTCTTGCGAGAAGCCTTTGAGGTCGATGTTGAGGGCGTCGATGAAGGGGAGGAGTTGCGCGAGCTTGTCGGGTGCTATGAGGCCGTTTGTGACCACGACGTTGTCGAGGCCGGCCTCGTGGATGGCCTCTGCGCACTCGAGTACGTCGCGCCAGCGCATGAGCGGTTCGTTGTAGGTGTAGGCCAAACCGATGTTGCCCTCGCTCACGAGGGCCTGCGCCTGGTCCACGAGCTCTTCGGCGCCCATATCGCGCACGGGGACGGCCTGCGGATTCTCTGGCTGGGCGATGGAGTGGTTCTGGCACCAGGGACAGTGCATCGTGCACCCCAGGCCACCGACTGACAGGATCATCGAGCCGGGCTTGTAGCGCGCGAGCGGTTTCTTCTCGATGGGGTCAAAACCGAGCGACGTGACCTTCATGGCGACTCCTTTGTTCTTGTGTCACTCAGACCGGAGCGACGAAGTGGCACCTCATTGTCATTTCAAGCGCAGCGAACGAGGTGGCGCCCCATTGTCATTTCGAGCGGAGCGAACGCAGTGAGCGCAGTCGAGAAATCTCGGTCTTAACCTGTGGCGGAAGGACGAGATTTCTCCACTCCGGCGCTGCGCGCCTCCGGTCGAAATGACAGGGGGAGGCTTACTCGTGGCGGACGACTTCGAAGCGTTGGAGCGTGGTGCCGGGTTCGTGCGGGGAGATGCCCGCCTTGCGGCAGGCGATCTCGACCTGCTCTTCGACCGTGTCGACGCCATCGAGCATGGGCAGGAGCAGCCCGCGCCGCCCTCCGTTGCTCACGATGACGCCGTAGCGCCGGGGGTCGAGCTCGTCGGTCGAGTCGATGTCCTCGGCCTCACCCAGCACGTCAACGCTGATCTCGAGCTGGTCGAGTTCATCGGAACGCACGGGGTCGAAGCGCGGGTCCTCGCTGCAGGCGGAGATGCCGTTGCGGATGATCTCGTCGGCGATGCAGGGGGTCACGGGGCCGATGGTGCCGATGCAGCCACGCAGACGGCCGTGCTCGTGCAGCGATACGAAGACGCCGGCGCGCTGTGTGAGCATGTCGTCGGGCAGGCCGTTGGGACGGGGGAGGGGCGTGTGCTCGCGCACGAAGTGCTCGACGCTTGCGCGGGCCAACGCGACGTATGCGTCCTCGTTCGCTCGCGCAGCCTGCACGCGGTCGCGCTGTTCGTCCTTGTAGCGCACGCCAAAACGCCGCGTGTCGTCGTCACCCGTCACGATGAACGATGCGACGGCATAACCCACGCCAAAAGGGCCCTCATAGGACAGGAGACGCGCGTCGACGCTCCTGCCGTCCAGGGCGCCCGCCATGATCTGGAACGAGCGCAGGCCGCATTCGGCGGCCTTGTCGCAGAAGCCCTCGTCGAATCCCAGGATGCGCATGAAGTCGCCCTGGGCCATCGCCTCGGTAATTTGACCGTCGAAGACGGGACCTTCGGCCGCGAAGCCGTAGGGGCCGTCATGGGTGAGCTTGTGGGAGAGGTCCCCGCTCGCGACGAGCACGGCGCGACAGTCAAGCTCCTCGACCGCCTGGGCGATGATTTGGCCGAGGTGGTAATGCTCGAGGGGGCCATAGCCCGACAGGCCGATGCGCACGACCTCGTAGTCGCGGTAGAACTTGTCCACGAAGTAGAGCGGGATGTAGGTTCCGTGGTCAATGGATGGGTCTCGCTCGCCTTCGGTGCCGGCGGGGAAGCCCTCCGCCGCGGCAAGCGATGCAATGCGGTCGGCGAGCTCGGCGTCGTAGGTGCACGTGAGGTCCGTGTCCGGTGCGTCGAAGCGACGCATGTCGCCGTGGGCGGACGTTCCCGGCGAGATGTGGAAGTAGTCGTGGTATGCCGTGGCGTGGGGCGAAGTCACGATGATGGTCTGGGGCTCGAGAGCGGCAATCTGGCGCGCCACCTCGTCATAGGAATCGATGGTTGCCCGGATGAGCTCCTCTTTGCCGCGGCCGACGGCCGGGATGATGAGCGGAGGGTGTGGGACGACGAACGCTGCCTGGAGTGCCATGGGAAACCTCCTTGCGCAATTGGGTAACGGGAGACGCTAAGACCGTGTTGTGCCGGTTTCGGGGTCTGCTCAAGATGCCTGCGATCGGGGTCGTTGCGTCCCGTTACATTCTAGTGCTTCGTCGTGGTGGAGTTTTGTTCCGTGGCGTTTTCTTCACTCGCCTCGTTGCCGAGGTCGTTCGATTTTGCATCAGGCTTCTCGACCGTTTTCTCGTCGTCCTTCTCGTGGTGCAGGTCGCCCTCGATGTCCTTGATGAGCTTGGGCTTCGTGTGACCCTTCTTGGGCTTGGGCAGCTGGAACAGCACGCCGTCTGCAGTCGCGATCTTCTTGCCCGTGATGAGCTCGTAGTAGGCGATGAAGATGCCCTGCAGCGCGCCGACGACGGGAATCGAGAGGAGCATGCCCGGAATGCCGCCCAGGGCGCTGCCCACGAGAATCGCCACGAGGATGAGCGCGGGATAGACGTTGACGGAGCTCTTCATGAGCTTGGGCGAGATGATGTTGCCGATGACGTTGTTGATGACCATGTTGACCACGATCGAGATGATGCAGACGAGCGGCGAGACGAAGAGCGCGATGATCGCGACCACGGCGCAGGAGACCATGGGGCCGATATAGGGCACGAAGTACAGGATGCCGCAGAGGAAGCCCAGGACCACGGAGTAGGGGATGCCGAGGATGAGGAAGGCAAGCCAGCTCGCCACGCCCGTGATGAGGGCACAAAGGATGGTTGACTTTGCCCAGCCGTAGACTGCGGTGCCAAAGGCGTTGCTCACGACGTCGATGTCGTCGTGGTATTTGTCGGGGACGAGGCCTCGCACCTCGCGGGAGAGAACCGGGAGGTCGAGGAGAATCCAGAACGAGCAGATGACCGAGATGAAGGTGATGAGGATGACGTTGCCCGCGCTCACGATGCCGCCCATGACGCCGTTTGCCAGGCCGCTGGCCAACGAGCCGGCCTGGTCGCGGATGAAGGAGCCCACCTGGCGCACGAGCTGATTGATGCTCTCGCCGTCGACGAGGCTGGAGGAAGCAGACGTGCTGGTGATGAACGCCTGAATCTCGGAGAGATATGTGGGAAGTTGCTGGGAGAACGATGTGAGCTGCGAAACAAGGGCGGGGATGACCGCCATGATGCAACCGATTATGACGGCGATGATGAGCAGGAAGGCGATGGTCGTGCCACCCCAGCGCGGGATGCCGTGTCTCTGCAGCTTGTTGACGAAGCCGTGCAGCAGGAAGACGAGCAGCGCGGTCACGATGATGACGGCGACCGCCTGCCAGATGATTCCGGCGATGTAGAGCAGGATGCCGATGATGATGCAGATTCCGACGATGGCCCACGCCTTGAATGCGCGCAGACGCCACTTCGCCTCGACGGTCTCATTGGGTTCGGTGTCCATCGGGTTGTTCATGGCGACTTCTATCTGCGAGGAAATCTGGCGGAGGAGGAGGGATTCGAACCCTCGTACCCGGGGTTACCGGGTAAACGGTTTTCGAGACCGCCGCATTCAACCACTCTGCCACCCCTCCGCATTCGGCCCCGTGTGGGTGCGGGGGTGATTATAGCGCAAGACACCCCCGGCTGCCCGGAAATTGCGAGGTTGGCTCGCATCGCGCCAAAACGTATACTCTCGTTGAATGGAAACGACCGAGACGCCACATCGCGGCGTTCACGCAAGGAGACGCAATGACAGACCAGGAAAACCTCGAGATGGACGACATCCTCGAGCGCATCACGTTCTACAGCCTCGACACCGCCCAGGCAAAGCTCGAGGAGGGCGAGGAGCTCACCCCATTCACGGTCATCGTGGATGGTGACCAGATGTTCGAGGAGAACTTTCCCGGAGATGACGTGACGAGCTGCCGCCATGCCGCGGAATCCAACGTCAAGTCGTCGAGCGCGTTCTCGTCACACTATGCCTTCTGCTACGACGGCTTCCTCATGACCGATGACGGCCAGCTTGACGCGATCATCGTCGAGTGCGCCACGACCGAGATGGACAAGGCCTACGTCATCGCCCGCCTGTACCGGCAGGAGGGGGATGCCCTCGTGTTCGAGGAGACGCCCGCCTACGTGGATGACGTCGATACCTTCTACGACCTCGCCGCCGTCCGTGCGGCCAAGGCGCGCGCCGAGGTGCTTGCCAAGGAGGGCAACGAGATGGAAGAGATCCAGCAGCGCATCCAGAGCCTGCTGGCCGGTGACGGCTCCAAGGAGTAGCCGTCACGAGAGGTGGCAGGTGCGCGATGAAGACGCTCAACACATACATGGACCGCGCGTGGAACGACCTGGCCACCGACGACGACTGGTGGAAGGCGACCCTCGTCCTCGGCCTCATGAACTGCGTGCCCATCATCGGGCAGATCATCATGTTCGGGTACCTGTTTGACTGGGCGAAGGAAGCCGCCTGGGGCATGCACACGCCGCTGTCGCGCAAGCTGGGCGATCTTGGGCGTTGCGCCCGCTATGGCTTTCTCGCGCTTTGGGTCATGCTCATCTGGGTTGCTCCCATCGTGATCATAGGGCTCCTGTTGGGTCTTGTTCCGGTGGCCGGGTCCATCCTGCGCTTCCTCGTGGAGCTCTTCGCGGTCTTCGTCGCCGCGCTCGCCGCGGCCGGAGCGTTTCGCAGCGTCATCTACGAACGCGTTCTTCCCGGTCTGCAAGTGAAGCGCGTCTTCATGATGTTTCGACGGGACCCGGGAGGGTTTGGCCAGGCGTTCTGCGTCATCCTGCTGGTAATTCCGCTGCTCGCCGCCGCCTTGTTTATCGTGCTGTTGCCAACCATCCCCTTCATCAACGTTATCGCCTCGGTGGCCACGACGGCGGTGCTGGGAACCGACCTCGTGCCCCTGGCGCTGCTGGGCGTGATCACGATCGTGGTGGCACTCATCGTGTGGGTTGCCGGCGCGCTCGTGAGCGCGTTCATCTCGGCGCTCTACATGCGCTCTCTCGGTTATTGGATGGAGCAGTTCAAGCCCGGCACCTGGCGCTCCCCGTCCGCACCCATGCCCTTCGAGGTCGAGATGGCCGCCGAGAAGGAGGCCAGGCGTGAGGCCAGGGCGGCTGCGAAGGCGGCCAAGAAGAAGCACGCGAAGCCCGAAGCCCCGGCAGGGGATGCGGAAGACGCCGAGCAGCAGGCTACGACGCAGGACGAGGTAACCGAACGCATCGAGGACGCGACGCCGGATGGCGACGTCGCTGCCGATGACGACGCAGACCAGGAGCGGCAATGACGATCGATGTCGACTGGGCCACCGCCTGGAAGGAAGAGCAGCGGCGCAGGAACCACCCCGATGATGCGCGGCAATGGAACGAGCGGGCCCGGGGCTATGCCAAGGTCGCGGGCACGAGCCCCTATGCGAAGACGTTCATCGAGCGCGCCGATATCAGGGAGGGCGATACGATCCTCGATATGGGCTGCGGCTCGGGCGCCCTCTCGTTGCCGCTTGCGCAGGCTGGCCACGAGGTCTATGCCTGCGACTTTGCCCAGGGCATGCTCGACGTGCTCATGGACCAGGCGTTTCGCCTGGGCGTTGCCGAGCACATCCACCCCATGTTGCTGGCCTGGGATGGCGATTGGGAGCGAGCGGGGGTTCCCCTGTGCGACGTCGCGCTCGCCTCGCGCTCCATTGCGACGGCAGATATGGAGGCCGCGCTGGTCAAGCTCGATGCCCACGCGCGCCGTCGTGCGTGCATCACCCTGACGACAGGTCTCTCGCCGCGCGTCGACCCCGTCTTGCTCGAGGCCATTGGCCGCGAACAGCCGCGATATCCCGATTGCGTGTTCGCCTTCAACATGCTGTGGGGTCTGGGCGTGCGCCCGGAGCTCTCCTATATCGACAGCTCGCGCGAGAGCCGCTTCCTGAGCTTCGATGCGGCCATCGACAAGAACGCCGCGCTCATGAGCGCAACGCCCGAGGAACGGGCGCTTCTCGTGGCGTATTCGGAACGGCACCTGCATGAAAGGCGCGACGATGCCGGCGAAGCGTACTGGGAGTACGACCACCAGCGCGTGACCCCCTGGGCGTTCATTGCCTGGGATAAGTAGGGTCGATGTGCCACGGCGGCTGTCCCCCTGACACATCCGTTTGCCAATCGGCGGTTTTATGGCATAATGACCGAACTGTTCTGTCCCCATCGTCTAGCGGTTAGGACATCGGATTCTCATTCCGGCAACACGGGTTCGATTCCCGTTGGGACGTCGGCCCTTCAAGCCGAAGATCGCGGGTTCGAATCCCGCTGGGGGCGCCATCAAACCTACGGGTCCGCCAGGGTGTTGAGCGGGCCCTTTTTGTTTTCATCGTGAGGAGCGCGTCATCATGGAGCATGTCATCACGAAGGTCAACGTCGACGAGGCCGCCGCGTACGTGCGCACACGCGCGTCGGTCGAGGAGGGCGCCCTCGCCCTCGTGCTGGGCAGCGGCCTGGGTGGGTTGGCCGCGGCCATCGAGGACGGGGTCTGCATTGACTACGCCGACGTCCCGCACATGGTGCCGTCGACGGCACCGGATCACGCGGGCCGTTTCGTCATCGGCACGATTGCCGGCCGGCAGGTCATATGCATGCAGGGACGTCTGCACGCCTACGAGGGCAACTCTCCCCAGCAGATCGCGTTTCCCATCTGCCTCATGGGCGCACTGGGGGCAACGGAGCTCGTGGTGACGAACGCGGCTGGCGGCATCAACGCCGCGTTTGGCGTCGGTGACCTCATGCTCATCGAGGACCACATCAACCTGCTGGGGGCAAACCCCCGTGCCGCACCGGACGAACCGGAGCTCTTCCCCCGCTTCTTCGACATGACCCAGGCGTATTCTCCGTCCCTGCGCACGCGCGCGCGTGAAGCTGCGGCATCTTGCGGCATCGAGTTGCGGGAGGGCGTCTACATCGCGACGTTGGGGCCATCGTTCGAGACACCGGCCGAGATACGGGCGTTTCGCACGCTGGGCGCCGATGCGGTGGGTATGTCGACGGTGTTCGAGGTGACTGCCGCACGGGCGATGGGCATGGAGGTGCTGGGGATTTCGATGATTTCGAATCCCGCGGCCGGCGTGCTCGACGAGCCGCTGAGCATCGATGACGTATACGTCGCCGCCCGTCAGGCCACTCACAAGCTCGAGGAGCTTCTGCTCGCCTACGTCGCGGGGTAGGGGAGCGCTGGGCAGCTTCAGTCGAAATGACAGGGGCCTTCCGTTTGTCTCGATTCGGGAACGGGATGGCTACGCGCCGTCCAAGTTTCTTGTGGAGGCTCGGGCGAACGGTTATGGTTACTGCGGTAAGTTGTCTATAATGAGGTTATGCCTTTCGAAGGGAGGTGCGCAATGGTACTGGTAAACGTCGAATCGCTGGTCATCGGCCTCCTTCCCATGCCCTCCGTCATCACGCTGCGTGTCGCAGAACATCGCGAAGATATCGCCGAGGACCTTGTGCTTCCCATCTGGATCGGCACCATGGAGGCGACGGCCATTGCCGCCGCGCTCGAGGGCAACGCAACCGAACGTCCCATCACGCACGCCCTCGCCATCGATCTGGTCTCCTCGCTCGGCGGCACCGTCAGTCGTGTCGTCATCGACCGCGTCGAGGGCAAGACCTTCTACGCCACCATCTACCTGCGCTGCGCGAATGGCATGTTCACGCGTGTCGACGCGCGTCCGAGCGACGCCATCGCCCTGGCCGCCCGCGCCAACGCGCCGCTCTTCGTCGAGGAAGACGTGATGCAGTCCGCCGCATGTCCGCGCGCGCTCACGCCCGGTCAGGACGAGAAGATCGAGCTGGAGGAATTCGACAAGTTCATCGAGCACATCAAGCCCGAGGACTTCGTCACGCACAATGGCGGCAAGGACTAGCGCCTCGTTTTGCGCCGGCGTTTCTAGATGCCGCCTGGCTCCTGCGTCTCCATGAGACGCGCAATCTCACTAATAGTAAGGGTTCGAATGTCCGGCGTTGGCATGGCGCGCAAGAAGGACTTCGCGTAGTTCTTCGTCTGCAGGCGCGCATCCGCGAGCACGAGCCAACCGCTGTCGGTCGAGTTGCGGATAAGGCGTCCCGCCGCCTGCTTGAGGTCCATGACGGCTTCGGGAAGCGAATAGCGACCCCAGGCCGCGCGGCCGTCGCGCGCCTCGCGTTCGCGCGAGATGGGATCGTCGGGGCGACTGAAGGGCAGGCGCGCGATGATGACGCAACGCAGCGTGTCCCCCGGCGCGTCGAATCCCTCCCAGAACGACTTGAGGGCAAACATGGACAGGTTCCTGTCTGATAGGAACCTGTCACGAAGTGACTTCGTGCTCGTGCCGCGCGTCTGCGCGACGAGTTCGATGCCCTCGTCCGCCAGCTGCGGTTTGAGTTCGCGATAGAAGGTCTCCATCTCGCGACGGTTGGTGAAGAGGGTGAGCACCGAGCCTCCCATCGCGACGTGCGTCTCGTAGAGCAGGCGCGCGAAGGCGTCGTGGTAGTTCGAGGCGTTGGGCTCGGGCATGTCACTTGGCAGCAGGACGGTCATGTTGTGCTCGTAGTCGTAACCGGACGCGAAGATGCTCGTGATCACGGGCTTGTCCTCCACGCGGTCGAGACCGGTCGCACGGAGGAAGTGGGCGAAGGGTTCGCGTTCGGCGGTCGCCAGCGTGGCCGAGGTGAACACGAGGCTGCGGGTCTGGGGGTAGAGGTCGACGGCGAGCGATTCCCCGATGTCGAGGCGCATGGCCTCGAGAGCCTGGTTGGGGCGACGGGGGTTGCGGTCGAGCTGCAAGGACGTGACGTAGCGGTCGTCGGAGCCGTCGAGGATGAGGTGGAGGGCATCGACCGCGTCCTTGATGCCGGTCGTGATGGCCGCGAGCTCGGCAAGCTGGTTGGCGAACTCGCCCTCGAACTGCTCGAGCATGGAGATGAGGTCGGCAAGACGGCCGTTGAGCCCCCAGAGCAGCTCCGCGAGCTTGTTGCCCGGTGCGTATAGGTCGCGCCAGGCATGACCCGCGCGAAGGTCCGCGCTTATCCAGATGGTCACGATGTTGTAGCTGCCCTTGTCTCGTGCGTTGGGTGCGGGAAGCTTTGCCAGGGCCGTGAAGAATTCAGCAGATACCAGTTGAATCTGGCCGATGCGGTTCTCGATGTCTGCCGTGACGCCATAGAGGACGTCTCCGCCCTCGAGCTTGTCGGCTCGCTTGCGTACGCGGGCGGTGATTCCGTTCTTGGGGCTGGCGATGCGCCCGAGCGTGAGGTCGAGCTCCCGTGCCGTGATCGAGCTGGAGAGCTGCCGACGCGCCTCTCCCTCGACGCCGTGGGCCTCGTCGATGACCCAGTGCCTGATGGGGGGCAGGATGCCGTTGTCCACCTGCATGTCGCGAAACAGCAGCGCATGGTTGGTGACGACGATGTCTGCGCTGGTGGCGTTGCGACGGGCACCATGCAGGAAGCAGCGTCGGGGGAAGTAGGGGCAGCGTTTCTTGAGGCAGTCGTTGGCGTTGGCCTGAATGTCGAAGCGGGGAAGGCGCGACCAGCTGATGTTGAGCGCATCGAGGTCACCGTGGCTGGTCTGCGCCGTGAAGCTCAGCAGCGTGGCGACCATGGCGATGACGTCACAGCTGTCCTCCTGATGGCTGCGCGTCATATGCTCGAGCTTGCGCAGGCACAGGTAGTGGTCATAGCCCTTGAGGGCAACATAGGAGAGCTCGCCTCCGAGTGCGTCGCGCAGGCGGGGCAATTCGTGGTACACGAGCTGATCCATGAGGGCGTTGGTCTTTGTCGCGACGCCCATGGTCACCTTGTTCTCGCGCGCACCATAAGCGACAGGTACCAGATAGGCCATTGACTTGCCGACACCGGTACCCGCTTCGATGACACGAATGTCTCCTTCGCGCAGGCATGCGGCAACCTCGTGGGCCATGGCGAGCTGTTCGGGGCGCTCCTCGTGGCCCGGATACATCTGGCCGAGGATGCCGGTGGGGGAGAAGGAGCTGTCGATGCGCTGCTCGTCGCAGAACGAAAGGGGAATTTCGTCGGCATCGGGGCGCGGTGGCAGGGCGCTGGCCTGCGTGCGTTCGGTGCGGTTGCGGCGCAGCGAGAAATCAACGCCCGGGTGCTCGAGGGCGCCCTGCGCGAAGTAGGGACGCAGGGGCCAGTCGGTCTGCGGCGAAAGCTCTGCGATGCGCCCGGCAAGTCCCGGTGTCATCGCCTGTATGCCCGCAAGGAGGATGCGCCAGAGCGCTCCGAGGCAAACGGTGTCGTCCATGGCGCGATGGGATGGCGCGTGCAGGCCGAATGCGGCCGCGAGGTCGACGAGGCGATGGGATTTGAGGCGCGGGAGGACGATTTGCGAGAGCGTTACCGTATCCACCCATTGCCCCGGAAGCTCGCCAGGTTGTGCTTGGCGCATGACGAACCCCTGGTCAAAGGAGGCGTTGTGTGCCACGAGATTGCAGTCTCCCGCAAACTTCGCCAGCGCCGCGACTGCCTCGCGCGGGCTTAGGGCTCCGGTAACATCGGCCTGCGTTATGCCCGTGAGCTCGGTGATTTCGGGCGGAATGGCATGGCCGGGGTCGACGAAGGTCTGAAACTCGCCGATGGTCTCGCCCCCGCGCATGCGGATGGCGGCGATTTCGAGCAGCGAGCAGCTTGCCGGGTTAAGCCCCGTGGTCTCAGTATCGAGCACGACGACGTCATCTTCGACGAGGCCGAACTGCAAGTCCCGGGCGCGTTCGGGAAGCTGACGGTACATGTTGAAAACATCCTCATCCGTTCCGGGGATGAGGAATTCGGCGAGACGTATTTCACGTGAAACAACCATGTTCAAAGCCTATCATGTTGAGGTGACAAAACACACGGTCAAATCGGTATACTTGCCAGCAGTCGACTGGAGGGCGAGCATGTCTGAATCCGAAATCTACTACGCAACGTACTGTCGTCTCGACGAGGCGAGCGGAGACAACTGCGTCATCGTCAACGGCAACGCGGTTGTCGTCGGTTCCGAGCTCACGTTGACCAAGCAGCTCCAGGTGACCGATAGGGGCAAGGAAGTGCCCTGCATCGTCCTGAGCCGTGGTGACATCGCCATGGGCTTTTTACCTGACAAAGTGTTCAGGCAGGTAGACAGGCTGCTTGACGATGGCTGGACATGCCGGGCGTTTGCGTCCGCTGTCATCTTCGACAAGATTCACGACATCTACCGCGTCGAGGTCGCGGTCATCTGCTATCGCGAGAAGGATGCCACGGCCTTCGAACCCTTTGTCGCAAGCCTGATGGGGCGCATGGCCAAGGGCGATCATCCCGTCGTTTCCCTTTCTCCCAAGGAGGTCGACCGCGTCATCGAGACCGGTGGCCAGTGGGCCGACGTCAAGACGCGGAAGCTTCCCAAGCTTGACAAGGGAACGGCGTATTACAAGACCAAGCGCACGATGACCGAGAACATGGCCTATGCCGCCGCCGAGGGCAACAAGGGCTGTTACGTCGGCCTCTTCGTCGTCATCTTTCTCATCATCTTTTCGATCGTCAGTTTCATCTTCCTACGTTAGACGAGGTGCCCCGTGCTTACCGAACGCGTACTCTCACAGGCCGTGCGCACGATGAACGGCCACTACCTGAATCTCAAGACGCTTGACGAGAACAACCTGACACTGCCGGCTCCCAAGCCCGGCAAGCGCTACATGCTCTACATGCACATCCCGTTTTGCGAGCGCCTGTGTCCCTACTGCTCTTTTAACAGGTTCCCGTTTGAAGAGGAGAAGGCACGCAGGTACTTCGAGAACCTCCGTACCGAGATGGACATGGTCGCCCGTCTTGGCTATGACTTCGACTCGTTGTATGTGGGCGGAGGTACCCCGACGATTCTCGTTGACGAGTTGGTCGCCACGATCAACAAGGCGCGCGGCATGTTCTCGATTACCGACGTGTCGAGCGAGACGAACCCCAATCATTTGCTTCCCGAGTACATCGAGAAGCTCGATGGGGTGGTGCAGAGGCTGTCCGTGGGAGTCCAAAGTTTTGACGATGGTTTACTTAAACAAATGGACAGATATGACAAGTACGGAAGTGCCGAACAAATCCTCAACAGAATCATAGATGTCGCGGATGCAAATGTGTTCAAATCGCTGAACGTCGATATGATCTTCAACTTTCCGGCCCAGAACGAGGAAATGCTCATCAACGACATCGCGGCCATCCTCGAATCGCATACGAATCAGGCCACGTTCTACCCTCTCATGGCTTCACCGGCGGTCGAGAAGTCGCTCGCCGCAACTGTGGGAAAGGTCGACTACGCACGTGAACAGGCGTTTTACGAGATCATCTGCGACGGCCTGACCGGGGGCGATAATCCCGCCTTCACCTTCGGGGATGCCTGGACCTTCAACGATGCCGAAAGCTCCATGATTGACGAGTACATCATCGATTACGAGGAATACCCTGCTCTGGGAAGCGGTGGCATGAGCTTCCTCGACAGCAAGCTCTTCGTGAACACCTTCAGCATCAGGGAATACGACGAGCGCATCAGGGCGGGCAAGCTGTCCGTCTCGCGCATGACGAAGTTCAGCAAGCGCGATCACATGCGATACCGCTTCATGATGCAGCTCTTCGGCCTGCGTCTCGACAAGAGGGAGTGGGAGCGGGACTTTGGCTGCACGGTCGCTGCCGGCTTGCCCGCGGAATACGCGTTCTTCAAGGCGAGCGGGGCAATAGACGTCGACGATGCCGAGCAGATCACGCTCACCCCCAAGGGGCGCTACATGATGGTGGCGATGATGAGGCAGTTCTTCATCGGCGTGAACGGCGTGCGCGACGATGCGCGCTCCTGCCTGCCAGGTGACGAGCGCGAGCTCCTCTTTGGTGCGGGAGTGCCCGTCAAATAGGCAGGTCACAAGGGCGTATCAAGGGGACGGTCCTAACGTGTCACTGGGTTCGACACGTTAGGACCGTCCCCTTATACCCCGCTGACACATCTGCACAATCTTGCATAACTACTGGTCAATCAGTGATTTTGCATATGCTTCGCACGCATCGACGAGTGCTTGCGGCTCGAGCGGCAACGCCTCTCCCATCAGCGATACGACGTGCTTGGGTAGCCAGGAGCTTCCCGTCCACGGCACGCTCACGATACGAGAGCCGTCACCGGCAGTGCTCGAAACACGTAGGTCGCGCCAGGAAGGAGTCGGGCATCCCGCATTCAGACGTATGCGGGCCTGGGTGCCGGAACCAAGGGCGATGGAGGGGCGAGGGGCATCCGTCCGGGGCGAAAAGCGCTCGTCAAGCACCCGAACGCTCGTGACGCGATCGATTCTGAACGAGCGCCAGTCCTTCGACATGCGGCAATAGGCCTGCAGGTAGCGATGGCCGTCCTCCGAGAAGATGCGCAGGGGCTCAATCCTCCTGGTCTGCGGGGTGTCATCGTCTGTCCCGTGGTATGTGATTTCGAGCACGGGGTGTTCGACGTCCTCACAGGCCGCTGCAAGCGCCTGGGCAACATCGGGCGATGCGGACTCCGTCACGACACTCAAACGGGGCTTAGGAGCGCTCTCAGCGCCTCCCAGCATGGTCTTGGTGCGCAGAAGGGCGCCTATGAGCTCGTCATCGACCGAGAATCCCGCCGCCGTGAGGGCATCTAGGAGCGCATCGGCTTCCGGGGCGGTGAGGCGCAGGAGACGGTCCGTACCGTGGGTTTGGAGCGTTGCGTAGGAATCATGCAGGTCAAGACGCACCGAGGCCGCGTCGTAGGCGAAGACGAGTACTTCGAGGGCGTCGTAGACGAGCTGTTCGTCGACGCCAAGCAGCGTCGAGAGCTGGGGAATCGAGACGGTCTTCTCGCGTTCGAGCTGGGCCATGATCGCGAGGAGAAGCTGCCTATCCTTCATGACGCACCTCCTTCGACGCCGTTTCCAAGTAGGACTCAAGGCCGCCAACATAGGCCTGAGCTGCGGATTCCGGTTCTACAATGCGAATTCCCGGCCCGTTTTCGATGCACCAGCGCGCAAGCGCACGGGAATCCCGGCAATCCACGGTCCAGATGAGGCGGTCATCTTCCCAGGTGAGGTCGCCACGGCCCATGGTGATCTGCTCGGCACCCTGAGCGGCGTCTTTGTCGAAAATGAGTCGCGCCGTGAGGGTTTCGTCGCCAAATTGGAAGGGGAGGCCGTAGAAATCCGCGGCGTCAAAGGGACGCTCCTCGAAGTCGGGGGTCTTCGGGTTGGTGCCGTTCACGCGCAGCTTCTCCATGCGATCGAGGCGAAAAAGCCGGTCATCGCCCGTCTCGGGGTCAAACGCGGCGACATAGCATGCGCCCTTCAGAAAGAAGCAGCCAAAGGGCTCGACCATGCGCTGGGATTGTCTTCCCGCGGTGTTGACGTACGAAAACCCCAGGCGCTTGCGTGTCGTGATGGCCTTCTTAACCTTGGAAAATCCCCGTAGCTCACGCGTGTCGGCGCGGGTCGTGCCCGTGTCATCCACAAGCTGGGGAAGCATGTCGGGAATCTCGAGCTCGTCGCCAAGCTTGACGAGCACCATGCGCAGCTCCTCCTTGAAGGGATAGTCCCTGTCTTCGAGCAACGCGCCGCAGAGAAGGCGCAGGAGGCTGACCTGGGGTTTCGTGAGGTTGAGAGGTGCAGCCAATGTTCGTGTGGCATCGAGCGCGTAACGCTGCCGGTCATCGACGGTGAGAAAGACGCCGCAATCGAGCAGCGTCTTCTTGTCGCGCTCAAAGCGACGACGGGTGGAGTCTTCGCTACCTGCGTCTTTGCCATATTCGTAGGGAAGTGCGCGACGTATGCCGGCAAGGTCTATGGGGCCGTTTTCGCGTACGAGGAGCATGAGCTTGACGATACGCTCTGCTTCGCTGACCTGCGTCATGGAATTCACCTGCGGTTTCTTCGTGGAACACTTGCATGCGCGGGTAATTCGAATCGCGCGGTTTCCATGATACTCGCTGCATGAAATTGCGGGGCATGTCGTTGCCGAAACGGGTGCCTTGGACATCATGTGCACGAGTCCGATGATGTTTCGGAGCGATTTGGAGAGCGAAAACGGGCGGAAATCGGAGGGAGTTTCACCTGGTTTCTGGGGATAAAACACGGCCCGAATCGGGATGTGGAAAACCGTGGTTTTGCGATGCCCCGACAACCTCGTTTTCGATAATAAACCGGTACCGGTAAGTGGATGATTTCGTGAGACGGAATGGAACCAACTTCTGGCTCTGCGAGGTCGATTTTGAGCTTCGATTCGAAGCTAACATCCTCAAATTTCAAGGAGTGACCAGAGAACTCGAGAGAGGGTCTCTCGCGATGCAAAACCAAGGCGCGGAAGAGGGGCCGTCTGGGGTCGTTTCGGAAGCGCGGAAGAGGCGCGGAGCAACGTGAATTTGGTCGAGTTGCGATGGGGGTCGCGCCGAGCCCCGCGCCTTATGGCACGGAGGTTAGATGACGTGATGCGAGCGTTCTGGAAAGGGGAGGAGATGTCCCAGGCCGACCTTGAGATTGCCGGGGCGGACAACGGGGACAGATCCCCCTGCGTACCCTCGATGCGTTCACCGCGAGGGGGGCGGGAAAAGAGGCACGGATACATGAACGCTCATCGCAAGAATGCCGGAAACATATATGAGCGTTCGTGCATACGACCAGTTAAACGAAGTAATTTCAATGTTAATGAAGGTGTGATGGCAAGGGGACAGACCCTTGATTTGCGACAGCTGGCGAGGCTGGTTTGGCAGTCGGGGGACAGACCCTACGGCTGCCATTCGGGTGGACGAAACCGGCAACCCGAGGACGGGTCTTCGCGACTGTTTCAGCAGGCGCGGGGTCCGGCGCGGATTTATCGCGCGGAGTGATTAAGCTTGGGATGCGCAAGGGGTGCGTGGGGGAGGGGACGATTTCCGATTCTGCGAATTCATACGGGCCAAAACCGAAGGCATTTTGCGTATATCAATCGCGCGAAATCCCATTTGGGTATTTATCTGCCTGTTACATAAAGATGAGGCCGCACACCCCTTGTTCGGCAAAGGTGTTTTTATATCTATAAAACGGATAAAGATTAATCGAAAAACTAGACAAACATTTGGTTCGCAAACCAAGAGTTTTCCACAGGTGGAGAACTTCGAAAACATAATCATGATTTGATATAAAGATTTATATGTAATACAGAATATATTTTCCATGATTCCTGATTCACGGTGTCTGTATGCGAAACGATAAAACAAACGATCGCTCATATATCTCTACGGAGAATATTGGATGAGTGCATGTAACAACGCGCTGTTTTGCCGACAGGAGAGGGGCTTGCGGTTCCAAAACGCTCGAGATTGTGAAGAAATGGCGAGAAAAACGGACGCATTGGGCAATAACATTGTCGCCTGCCCGAAATAACCTACCGTTCGCAAGTGATAAT